>JAKAJI010000082.1 GCA_021813825.1 Acidobacteriota bacterium
CCGCTTCGAGGCGAGAAAAATGGGAGCCATCGACGATGGGGGCTACTGCTACGCGCCGCAGGTGTTCCTCGACGGCAAAGGGCGCCAGATCCTGTTCGGCTGGATCCCGGAAGGCCGCACCGTTGCGGCTCAGAAGGCTTCGGGGTGGGCGGGAGCGCAGTCAATTCCGCGCATCTTAGAGGTATCCCCCGGCGGCGATGTTCTCATGCGTCCCATTCCGGAGTTCGAAGTCCTGCGTGGCGCTGAGATTCGGGACCCAGCCAAGCTCAAGGGCGACTCTTGCGAAATCGAGGCTGAGTTTGCCGCGTCGAGTTCGAGCGGTCTTGTGCTGCGCGCCTCGCCCGACGGCCGGCTCCGCACCGTGGTGAGGTTCGATGCGGCGACGCGCCGCCTTTCGATAGACCGGACGCATTCGAGCGACGACAAGGACGACGAACAGGACGTTCGTGACGCGACGCTTTCCCTCGCCTCCGCCGAGCCGCTGCGCCTCCGCGTTTTCCTGGACCGCTCGATCCTCGAGGTCTTTGCCAATGAGCGCGTCGTGATGACTTCACGCATCTATCCACCCGCCGAGTGCGCCGGCTTCGAGGTGATCAACTCCTCCGCGCTCCGCCGCTTCCGGGCCTGGCCGATGCGAGCGGCTACGTAGGCTTACAAGTCGAACCGGATTCCCTGGGCCAGCGGCAATTCGCCGGACCAGTTGACCGTAACCGTCTGGCGGCGCATGTACGCCTTCCAGGCATCGGATCCCGATTCGCGGCCGCCGCCGGTGTCTTTCTCTCCGCCGAACGCTCCGCCGATCTCGGCGCCGCTGGTGCCGATATTCACGTTGGCGATGCCGCAGTCGCTCCCGCGATGGCCGAGGAAAGTCTCCGCGGCGATGAGATTCGTGGTGAAGATGGCCGACGACAATCCCTGCGGCACGTCATTGTGCGCCCCGATCGCCTCTTCGAGCGTGTCGAACTCGATCAGGTACAGGATCGGCGCGAAGGTTTCTTCGTGGGTGATGGGCATGGAAGCGGAGGCGCGAACCAGCGCCGGCTCGACGAAGCATCCGCCGCGCGCCTGGCCGCCGCATACAATCTCGGCGCCCTGCTCCCGCGCGGTAACGAGCGCCCGCTGCATCGCGCGCACCGCTTCTTCGTCGATCAACGGCCCCACCAGCGTCTGCTCGTCCATTGGATCGCCGATGCGAAGTTGACTGTACGCCGCTTCCAAACGGCGGGTGAACTCCGCCGCGATGCCGCGCTGCAAGAACAAACGGCGCGTCGTGGTGCAGCGCTGGCCGGCGGTTCCCGCGGCTCCGAACAGCACCGCGCGCAAGGCCAGGTCCAGATTGGCATCGTTCATGACGATGATCGCGTTGTTGCCGCCCAACTCGAGCAGCGTCCGTCCCAGGCGCTTGCCTACTGTCTCCGCCACAATCCGCCCCATGCGCACGGACCCGGTCGCGCTTACCAGCGGCACGCGCCGGTCCTCGAGCAACCATCGTCCGGCGACGGCGTCGGCGCCGGCCATTAGTTGGAACACGCCGAAGAACCCGTGCCGCTCCAGCACGCCCGCGCAGAGCTTGTGTACCGCCACCGCGCAGAGCGGCGTCTTGAGCGACGGCTTCCAGATCACGGTATCCCCGCAAACCGCCGCGATGAGTGCGTTCCAACTCCACACGGCGACGGGAAAATTGAATGCAGTAATCACACCCACGGGTCCCAGCGGATGCCACTGCTCATACATGCGGTGGCCGGGCCGCTCGCTGTGCATGGTCAGGCCGTAAAGCTGGCGGCTCAGGCCGGTGGCGAAGTCGGCGATGTCGATCATCTCCTGCACTTCTCCGCGTCCTTCGGCCAGTATCTTGCCCATCTCGAGCGTCACGAGCGCCCCGAGCGCGTCTTTGTGACGGCGGAGTTCATCGCCGATCTCGCGGACAATCGCGCCTCGCCGCGGCGCGGGTTCCATGCGCCACCGGTCGAAGGCTGCTTCGGAGGCCTCCAGCGTCACTTCGCAGTCGGCCTCTGTCGCCAGTTGGATCCGAGCAATCACCTCGCCCGTCGCCGGGTTGTGCGATGCCAGCACCGGCCCCTTGGCCTTAACGGAAGAGCACCCCGAATTCAGCGGCTCGATGCCCAGTTCCTCAAGCACCTTTTGCGTCATAGTTGCGCCAGACATGAAAATCCCTCCGGTCCGGTGGCGAAGCTTCGTCCGGCATTTTGGGCCAGCCGCCGCATCGCTCTGGTACACTCTGTCTGAAATTCTGCCTCAAGCCATCGGGAAAAGCCGCGCAGCGCCGCCACCCGAACCCCTTGCTCCCTCGTTGTCGCCCCGCACGTTTTCGTCGCCCGGATGTGCAGCGGGTCGGCGACAATCGGAAACGACGTGTTCTCCAAGGCGATCTGCGTCAGGGCTTCCGGGTTGCACGGAAGAATTGGCGCGAGCGCGGCGTAAACCTCGATCCCCGCGTTCCGTAAGACTGCCATCGCATGGAGCCGCTCTTCCAGCCGGGCACAGCGCGGCTCGAAGAGTTTCCGCACGTCTTCGCGGTCCGTGGTCAGCGAGAAACTCACGCGGAGCCGCGTCCGCCCTGCCAGCGCCCGCAGCGCGTCGAGGTCCCGGACGATCAGTGGACCCCGTGTCTGCACCACGAACACCGCGGGCGGATTCGCGCAGAGCGCCTCGAGAATCGCCGGCATGATCCTGGCTTCGGCTTCGGCCGGCTGATAGGGGTCGACGAGCGGAGAGCAATAGATCCGCTGCGCCGGCCGCAGTTGGCGGGCAAGCAACGCGGCGGCGTTTGCTTTCACCGTCGTGAACTGTCCCCACCGGTTCCAATCTTCCGGCTTCAGCCCGCCGTAGATGCGCAGCGTCGGCACGTAGCAGTAAGTGCATCCGAAGGTGCAATTGCGAGCGGGCGTGAGCGAGTGGGTAAATCCTGCCGCGGCGATGAATCCGGTGGTGGGGCTGAGGATGCTCCTGGCTTGTGTTTGAAAGACAGGGAAACCGGCGCTCATGAGGCCAGCAGCTTGCGCCGCAGGAAATCCAGCGCGGTCTGCGCAGCCAGAGCACGGACACGCTCCCGGTCGGCGGAAAACTGCAGCCGCCGCACCTCCGCCTTGCCTCCGCCCGCGATGCCGAGATAAACGAGCCCCGGCGCCTCGCCGCCCGGCCCCGCGTAGCCGGTCACCGAAATCGCGTATGTTGATCCCGTGCGCTCGGCCGCCGCCTCCGCCATGGCGGCGGCTACCGGTTCGCTCACAGCCGTGTGCTCGGCGATCAATTCCGCCGGAATCCCAAGCAGCGACGTTTTCATCGCGTCGATGTATGTGAGAAACCCTCCGCGGAAATAGCGCGAGCTTCCGGGCACGTTAGTCACCCGCATGGCCACCAGCCCGCCTGTGCAGCTTTCGGCCACGCTGAGCGTCGCCCCGCGCTCCACGAGCAGTTCGCCGATTACTTGTTCGAGCGACGCTCCGCCGCGCGAATAGATGCGGTCTCCCAGCAGTTCTGCGATCTGCCGCTCCAGTTCATCCAGCAGCGTTTCGGCCTCGGACTCACTCTCGGACCGGGCGCGAAGATGCACGTGAACATCACCGACAGCCGCCAGGATCGTTGTTACGGGATTGGTGTACTTGGTGTACACCGGCGCAATCAGCGCGTCGAGGTCGCTTTCCCCCATCCCGGCCACACGCAGCCACCGTGTGCGAATCGCGAGCTTGGGAAGCAGCCGGCGCAATCGCGGCACGCATTCGTTGGTGAACATCGGCTTCAATTCGCCCGGTGGGCCGGGCAAGAGAAGGAGGGAACGGCCATCGAAGTCAAGCCACTGGCCCGGCGCTGTGCCTCGCGGATTCGGCAACGCCTCGGCGCCGTCGATCAGATACGCCTGGCGCTTGTTGATCTCCGCCATCGGCCGGTTGAAGCGGCGGAACCGCTCGGCGATTCCGTCGCAGATCTCCTGGCTGAACACCAGGGCGCGGCCGGTTGCCGCGGAAACCGCATCGCGCGTGACGTCGTCTTCGGTCGGGCCGAGCCCTCCGGTCAGGATCACGATGCGTGAATCGCGCATCGCATCGCGTACGGCGCCGGTCAGCCGCGCACGGTCGTCGCCGACAATCGACTTCCGCACCACTTCCACACCGAGGGCATTCAGCTCGTGTGTCAGGAACAGCGAGTTGGTGTCCACTTTGGACGGCGTCAGCAGCTCGCTGCCGACGGCGATGATCTCGGCATCCGCCATGCCGGTTTAGGGCATCGGCCGGCCCTGTATGCCGGCGTCAATGCGATAAAGTGCGCTGCTGGTGGCGGCGATGAGAGCGCGCGAGGGAGAGAAAGCCAGACCGACGATGCCGGGTCCGGAGACGAACAACTCCGCCTCGCGGTCCGGGTTAATCCGCACGATGCCGCGCCGTCCCCGCAGGGAAGCGGCCACGTACAGATTCCCCTCGGCGTCGAAGGCAATTCCTTGCGGACGTCCGAGCCCGCGGTAGAACACCTCCACTTCGCCGGCGTGCGAGATGCGGTGAACGACGTCGAAACTCGACGTCGTCGGGCCGGTGACGTACAGATAGCCTTCCGGCCCGAATGCGAGGTGATAGGCAGCCAGCGATGGCTCGAGCGTGGCGAAGACGTAAATCTGGCGCGAAGGGCTGATCTTGAAAATCGTGCCGCTTCGGTCGCCCACGTAGAGATTATTCTCTTCGTCGAAAGCGATGCCGGTTGCAACGCCCATCCCCTCGACGTAGACCGAAGAGCCGCCGCGTTCGTCCACCAGGTAAATGAGTCCTTCGTGGCGGCTGGAGGCGAACAGATGGCCCTCGTGATCGAAGGCTAGGCCGGTCGCGTTGACGATGCCGGTGGCGAACGGGTTGAGCGTGTAGTTGGCGTCTACTTTGAAAATGGAGACCGCGGTTTTTTGCCCTCGCTGGCCGCTGAAGGTAGCGTAAATGTTTCCGAGTTGGTCGATGGCCGGGTTGGCCACCGGGTGTAGTCCATCGGCGATCAGGACGCCGATCCCGCAACTCCAGGCGCTGCTGGTCTTGCCGCGCGAGGCAACGACGAGTTCCCCGACCGATGCCCCGTCGGGAACGCGGACAATCAGACGGGAGTCCGAGCCGATCACGACGGGCGCGGCGACGTCGCCGAGCGTTACCTCCGGAAGCTCTCCGCCGGTCATTCCCTTGCCGTGGATGAGAAACTCGCCGCCGGGGATCGCAGCGGGAGGGAACACTTCGGAAATGCGCGGGCGGCTGTTTGGTTCCTTGGGGGGTGCCATAGTCCTCATGAAAATCAATAGATGTCGAATTTGCCGGCGATGAACAAGATCACGGCGCAATAAATTCCCGCCATCACGTCGTCGAGCACGATGCCCAATCCCCCCGGCAGTTTTTCGATGCGCCGGATCGGAAAGGGCTTCAAGATATCGAAAAAGCGAAATAGGACGAACGCCGCCACCCAGATGTGAAAGTGCCGAAGCGTCGCCGCGCCCGAAAGCGCGACCAATTGCCCGGCCACCTCGTCGACGACGACAATCTGCGGGTCCTTCTTGTTTTCCTGCCGGGCGAGGTCGTCCGCGGCGCCGATGGCGGGCACGCTTAAGAACAGGCCCCAAAACAAGAAGGCGCTCGCATGGGTATGCACCACCATGCGGACAGCGTAGGCCATGCAAAGCGCCACCGCCGAGGCGAGCGTTCCCGGGCCCAACGGAAAGTACCCGACGCCAAACCAAGTGCCCACGATGCGGGACAGAAGCCGGGCGCGGTGCGTCACCGGCGGGTGGGCGCTAGTGCTCATGAGACTGACCTTCCTTTCCTTCCGTGTCTTCCGGGGCCGGCATCGAGCCGGCGGAAGGCAACGGTGTGGATATGACATATCTGCCGGACATCCAGTTGCCCAAGTCGATCATCCGGCAGCGCTCGCTGCAAAACGGAGCGAAGGGGGAATCAGCCGGAGTTTCCTGCTTGCACGTTGGGCAGCGCATGGCTTCATCCGTGAGGTTAGCGCGCCGGGAGGGAGGTTGGTGGAGTGAAGATCGGGAAGAGCGGGGCAGGAGGAAGACACGGGCGGTCTTCCGAGGCTCCAATGAGTGTTCCGGTCAGGTCGTAGTCGTGCGCCCCGGTCACTTGGATCCGGCGCATCTCTCCCGTGGCGGGAGGCTCGCCAGCGGGTGCGTCGGTGATGTAGCAGACGCCGTCGATCTCCGGCGCCTGCGTGGAAAGCCGCCCCTGCCACAACAATTCGGACTCCGCAGACGGGCCCTCGATGAGGACGTCGAACTCCTGCCCGATCAGCGAGCGCATCCGCGCGCGGGAGACGCGCCGCTGAATTGCCATCAGCCTGCGCTTGCGGTTGAAAATATCCCTCGCGCCCACTTTGCCGTCCAGATGGTAGCTCGCGCTGGTGTCCTCATCGGAATAGGAGAACACCCCAAGGCGATCGAACTTCGCTTCCTCGACGAACGAGCAAAGCGTCTGAAAATCGGCGTCCGTCTCGCCGGGAAAACCGACAATCATGCTCGTGCGGATGGCGACGCCGGGAATCGACGCCCGAATCCGCTCGATCAGTTTCAGGAAGATGTCGCCGTTGGCGCCGCGCTTCATCCGCTTGAGAACGCCGGCGCTCGAGTGCTGCAGCGGCATATCGATGTACTTCACCAGCGAGGGGTGCGCGGCGATCGTATCAAGCAGGCGTTGCGTAATGCGGTTCGGGTAGCAGTAGAGAAAACGAACCCACTTGGGCAGCGGCGTCTCGATCCCCGCCAGGCGTTCGAGTAGCATCGCCAGACCGTCTTTCAGCCCCAGATCTTCGCCGTAGCAAGTTGTGTCCTGACCGATGAGATTGATTTCCCGAACGCCGTGCGAGAACAGACGAGCCGCCTCGGCGATCACCGACTCGAACCGCCGGCTGCGGAACGCGCCGCGATACTGCGGGATCACGCAAAAGGTGCAGGGATGGTCGCAGCCCTCGGCGATTTTGATGTAGGCCGAGTGCCGCGCCGTCGATAGCACCCGCGGGGTCAGGTCGTGATAGAGGTACGGCACGGCGTCGCCAGCGGGTGCGGCTTCCCCGTCGCACAGCGCCGCGATTTTTTCTATCTCGTTCGTCCCGATCAGAAAATCGACCTCGGGGATGTCCTTCTGGATCTCGTTCCGATATCGCTCGACGAGACAGCCCGCGACGATGAGTTTCCTGGCCCGGCCGGTCTTCTTGTACTCGGCCATCTCCAGAATGGTGTCCACCGATTCCTGCTTGGCCGGGTCAATGAAACTACAGGTATTGACGACAATCACGTCGGCTTCCGCCGGATGCGGCGTCAATTCGTGCCCGCGTTGGGCCAAATGCCCCATCATGACCTCGGAATCGACGAGGTTCTTTGGGCAGCCGAGACTTACAAAGCCAACTTTCAAGGGAATGAATCCAGGTGCGAGGCGAGTAAACCTTAAGGATAACAGACTGATAGACAATAGACGCTAGGAGCGCTCAGCCAAGGATGGAGAAACTACTGGTCCGGAACAGAACCCGGAACGCTGTACTTGCCGATGCGGCCGAGGTGGCCGATACCAGCGCCACGCGCCGGCGCGGACTGCTGGGCCGCGATTCCCTCGCCCCGGGCCAGGGATTATGGATCGTGCCGTGCGAGGCCGTGCACTGCGTCGGCATGCGCTTCCCGATTGATGTCGTGTTCCTCAACCGGAAGCATGTCGTGTGCAAGGTGCGTGAGGGACTCATCGGCTGGCGTATCGCCGGCACACTTCGCGCCCACTCGGTTCTCGAGTTGCCCGCCGGAACGGTGAAAGCCACCGGCACTCAGGTCGGCGACGAACTCGACCTCGAAACGCAGTAAGCGGTTAGCTCTTCTTGTTGTGGCGGGCGATGCTCGGGTAGGCCATTGCAAGGAAGGCTTCGGGCTTCAGAAAGCCCTTGCCGAAGTGCGCGTCGAAATCCGCCGTGGGTTTGGCCGCGACCACCTCTTCGAGCGACGCGCCCCGGCTGGCGAACCCGTCGAGCCGGCTGGCGACGCTGTGCAGCATGTCCTGCGCCGCGCGCATGTCGTCCTTCGTGCCGATCGGGCCGTGGCCCGGGACGATTCGCGTCTCCTTGTTCCCCACCTTCACGAGTACGTCCAGGGCGTGCGCCATGCCGCCGATCCAGCCTCCGGTGGAGTAGTCGATCACCGGATACATCCCGTTGAAGAACAGGTCGCCGGTTTGCAAGATGTTGGCGTGGCGGAAGAAAAAGTAGACGTCCCCGCTCGTGTGAGCGAACGGAACGTGCCGGTACTGGATCCGTTCGTTGCCGAAATTCAGCATCCCGCCCTGGTCAAACACCTCGCCGGGGATGCCGGAAGGATCGAGCGGGTCGACCGTGCGGTGGAAGGCCTCCATGTTCACCTTCTGGCTGAGCCACTTTTTGGTTTCCGTCTGCGCGATGATCCGGACGCCGTTTCCGCCGAGCGAGACGTTCGAGCCGACGTGGTCCCCATGCCAGTGGGTATCGAACAGGATCTGGACCTTGCGGGCGTCGACTTTCTCGATCAGAAAGTGTTGCAGGTCCGCGGTCTGATTCGCATAGCCACCGTCGATCAGCAGGAGTCCGTCGGGGCCACGCACGGCGCCGATATTGCCACCGTCGCCCATTACGACATGGATCGTGTCGGTGAGCGCGGTGGTCGTCAGGCCTGGTGCTTGAGCGTGCGCACGGCCGGAAACGACCGAGGCGGCCGCCCCGGTAGCGAGAGTCTGTAAGAAGGCGCGTCGGCTCGGTAGGCGAGAGTACATAATCCCGGAGGTTAACACGGGTTTTGCGGTTTCGGATGCCTATAATGAAGAACGCCCGCGGCGAACGGGCGGCAGGATGAAGATCTCGGCCACCATCATCACCTTCAACGAGGAGCGGAATGTGGCGCGGGTCATCGAAAGCCTGCGCTGTTGCGACGAAGTGGTGGTGGTAGACAGTGGATCGAACGATCGCACGGTCGAGATCGCCAGCAAACTCGGCGCCCGTGTTATCGAAACCAACTGGCGCGGCTACGCCGGGCAGAAGAACTTCGCCGCCGAGCAGGCCGAAAACGATTGGATCCTGTCGCTGGATGCCGACGAGAGCCTGAGCGAAGCGCTCGAAGCCGACATCTGGCAACTGAAGAAAAACGGGCCCCGCTTCGAGGCCTATAGCATGCCGCGGCTGGCGCAGTACCTGGGCCGGTGGATCTTACACTCCGGCTGGTATCCGGACCGAAAGGTGCGCCTCTACGACCGCCGGCGCGCGCGTTGGGCCGGCGACTTTGTCCATGAATCGGTCCAGGTGGACGGCAGCATCGGACATCTCAATTCCAACGTGCTCCACTTTACCTGCGATTCGTTAAGCGAGCACCTGCGCACCATGGATCGCTACACCACGCTGGCCGCCGAGGAGATCGTCGCGCGCGGCCGTCAGGTCGGCTGGAGCGATCTTCTGCTCGATCCCGCCTGGACGTTCACGCGAAGCTACATTCTGAAACGAGGTTTCCTCGACGGCGCCGAGGGGCTGGCAATCGCCTGGATGGCGGCCCTGTACAGCTTTCTCAAGTACGCCAAGGCCCGGTACATGAACCCGCCCGCCTGACGCATGACCATTCGCGTGCTGCATTTAGATACCGGCCGCTCGATGCGCGGGGGCCAGTGGCAGGTGCTGCTGCTGGCGCGTGAGTTGGCGCGCACAGGAGTGCCGCAGGAATTACTGGTGCCGGAAGGCGCGCCGCTGTTGCAGCACGCGCGTGAGGCGGGCATTCCGGCCTCGCCGATCGGGTGGTCCGCCCTTTGGCGCGCCGCGCGGCGCTGCAATGTCATCCATGCTCACGATGCACGGGCGCACACGATGGCCGTAGCCGCTGCGTGGGAGAAACCTCTAGTCGTCTCGCGGCGGGTCGCATTTCCGGTGAAGACCTCGCTGCTCTCGCGGCTCAAATACGCCCGGGGATCGGTCTATCTGGCTGTGTCAAACTTCGTGTCGCAACAACTCTCCGCCGCCGGCATTCCGCCGGAAAAAGTCCGGGTTGTTCCGGACGCCGTGGAACTGCCTCCGCCGTACGAGCCCGTTGCAAGGGATGCGATCGTGGCGCTCGACTCGGATGACCCCGGCAAAGGCGGCGCCCTCATCCGGGAGGCGGCGCGAATGGCAGGCTTCGACGTTTTGTTTTCGTCCGATCTTCAACGCGACCTGCAAAAGGCCCGCATGTTCGTGTATATTTCTGATTCAGAGGGACTTGGATCCGCGGCTCTGCTCGCCATGGCCCATGGTGTGCCAGTGATCGCCAGTCGTGTGGGTGGATTACCGGAAGCGGTAGAGGACAGAGTGACGGGATTGCTGACTGCCAACCGGGTGGAGGAGATTGCGAAAGTGATGCGAAAAATGTGGTTGGATCCGCAAATGGCGGCCCGCATGGGCGCCGCGGGGCGCGAGCGGGCATCCGCGCGATTCAGTCCGGCGACGATGACGACGGCGGTGATCGAGGTCTACCGGCAGGTGTCGGCGTGTTGATCCCAGTGCTGGCCGGCTTGTTCGGGCTTCTGATCGGAAGCTTCCTGAACGTCTGCATCTACAGGCTGCCGCGCGACTTGTCCGTGGTGCGGCCGCGCTCGCACTGCACCCAGTGTGAGCACACCATCGCCTGGTACGACAACGTGCCTCTGCTGAGCTTTGCGCTGCTGGGCGGAAAATGCCGGGCCTGCGGCGCGCGCATCGCCTGGTGGTACCCAGTGGTCGAGTTGCTCACCGGTGCGGCATTTTTCCTGGCGTTCTGGCTTTTCCCAACGGCGGCGGCGGTGAAGGCCAGCCTGTTTGCGGCGATGTTGATCGAATTGATCTTCTCCGACATCCAGGAGCGCATCCTGCCGGATGAATTCACCATCGGCGGAACCTTGCTGGGACTTGTGCTGGCCGTCGCGCTTCCCACGCCCGGGAGTCTCGCGATGTTTTTTGGCCCCAACGCCCACGCCTGGGTGCCTTCGCTGATCGAGGCGGCCGCCGGCGCCGGGCTTTCGAGCGGGTCTCTGTGGCTTGTCGGCGAACTATACTACCGTTTCCGCGGGCGCGAGGGGATCGGACTCGGTGACATAAAAATGGTGGCGATGATTGGCGCGTTCCTCGGCCTCCAGGGCGTGCTGATCACGCTGATCGTAGGCTCGGTGATGGGTTCGGTTGTCGGAATCGCGTACATTCTTATCGCGGGCGAAAGCATGGCTACCTATCGCCTGCCTTTCGGGACTTTCCTAGGCATTGCCGCTCTCGGGGTGGCCTTTTGCGCTGGACCCGTGCTGCATTGGCCCGGCTTCTGGGCCTGATGCCTGGCTCAACCGATGGAGATTTGACAACAACTCAACCCGTTCGGTAGACTGAGAGGGTTTGGCGAGTTAAGCTGCTGCTCCTGTGCTACCACTCCTTCGCTTAAGAGGAGTCCGGCCTGGAGCCGGCCCCGAGGTTCTCCGGGATTTTGCGCCCGGAAGAGCATGGGCTAGTCCATAGTAAGTACCTCGCAAGTATAGGGAAGCGAAGTTTCGTTCTCCCCTGGCGTTTTTGAATTAGATCTTTTCGCTAACTCCCGTGTGTGCGGGTCTTTGGCTGGCGGAGAGAGTCGTTTAGTTAACTGTATTTTCCCGAGAGGAGATCTGTGCCGACGTTCAATCAGCTCGTGCGCAAGGGACGCAAGCCGACGCGCTATAAGACGGCGAGTCCGGCGCTGCAGTCGTGCCCGCAGCGGCGCGGAGTTTGCACGCGCGTCTACACGACGACCCCGAAGAAGCCGAACTCGGCGCTGCGGAAAGTGGCGCGTGTCCGGCTGACCAACGGCATCGAAGTAACAACGTACATCCCCGGCGTGGGCCACAACCTGCAGGAGCACTCGATCGTGCTCATCCGCGGCGGCCGTGTGAAGGACCTGCCTGGTGTGCGCTATCACGTGGTGCGCGGCACGCTGGACGCCTCCGGCGTCGCGGACCGCAAGCAGGGGCGCTCGAAGTACGGCGCCAAACGGCCCAAAGCGGCGGCGAAGTAAGAGGGGCGGATAAGACAATATGCCACGCAGACGGAGAGCGGAAGTCCGGGAGATTGCTCCCGATCCGGTTTACAACTCGACCCTGGCCGAGAAGTTCATCAATTCGATGATGTGGGACGGCAAGAAGGCGACCTCGCAGGCGATTTTCTACGAGGCGATGGACAAGATCAAGGAGCGGAGCGGCGACGATCCGCTGAAGCTGTTCAAGAAAGCGGTGGAGAACTGCAAGCCGCTGCTCGAGGTGAAGACGCGGCGCGTGGGCGGCGCCAACTATCAGGTGCCGGTCGAGGTTCCGCAGAACCGCCGGACCAGCCTGGCGATCCGCTGGATTTTGCAGAACGCCCGCACGCGTCCCGACAAGGGCATGCCCGAGAAACTGGCTAACGAACTGAACGACGCGGCCAATCTCCGGGGCGGCGCGATCAAGAAGAAAGACGACGTACATCGCATGGCCGAGGCCAACAAGGCCTTCGCGCACTACCGGTGGTAAGAGGCAGGTATGGCACGAACCGTTCCCATTGAAAAAATGCGCAATATCGGCATCATGGCGCACATTGATGCCGGTAAAACCACCACCACGGAGCGGGTTCTCTACTACACCGGCCGTACGCACAAGATCGGCGAAGTCCATGAAGGCACGGCCATTATGGACTGGATGGAGCAGGAGCAGGAGCGCGGCATCACCATTACTTCCGCCGCGACCACCTGCCAGTGGCGCGACATCACGATCAACATTATTGACACGCCGGGCCACGTGGATTTCACGGCGGAAGTCGAGCGCAGCTTGCGCGTGCTCGACGGCGCGGTGGCGGTGTTCGACGCCGTTGCCGGCGTCCAGCCCCAGTCGGAAACCGTGTGGCGGCAGGCCGATAAATACGGGGTCCCGCGCATCTGTTTTATCAACAAAATGGACCGGGTCGGCGCGGATTTCTATCACGCCCTCGACACGATCGTCGACCGTCTGAAGGCCCGGCCTGTGCCGATCCAGATCCCGGTTGGCGCCGAGGACCAGTTCAAGGGCGTTGTGGATCTTGTCGCGATGAAGGCCCGCATCTGGCGCGACGAAACACTCGGCGCGAAGTTCGACGACGTCGAAATTCCGGCTGACCTTCTGGAAAAAGCCCAGCATTACCGCGAGCAGCTTGTCGAAGCGGTATCGGAAAGCGACGATGTTCTGTTTGAAAAGTTCGTCAACGGCGAAGCGGTCACCAACGAGGAATTGATTGCAGGCATCCGCAAGGCGACAATCGCGCAGAAGATTTTCCCGGTTATTTGTGGCTCGGCGTTTAAGAACAAGGGCGTGCAGAATCTGCTCGACGCCGTGGTTGACTATCTCCCCTCGCCGATCGATATCCCCGCGGTGAAGGGCACCTCGATCGACAATCCGGAGCAGGAGTTGGAGCGCAAGGCCAGCGACACCGAGCCGTTCTCGGCGCTCGTCTTCAAAATCATGACCGACCCGTTCGTCGGCCAGCTTGCCTTCATCCGGGTTTACTCCGGCAAGTTGAACGCGGGCGAAAGCGTCTACAACGTCGCCAAGGGCCGTCGCGAGCGCGTGGGACGTTTGGTGAAGATGCACGCCAACAAGCGGGAAGACATCACCGAAATTCTGGCCGGCGACATCTGCGCCGCGGTTGGCCTGAAGAACGTCGTCACCGGAGACACCATCTGCGACGAGAAGGCCCCGGTGCTGCTCGAATCGATCGAGTTCCCCGAGCCGGTGATTCAGTTGGCCATCGAGCCGAAAACGAAGGCCGACCAGGAAAAGCTGGGCATGGCGATCCAGAAGCTGGTGCAGGAAGACCCGACGCTGCGGGTCTCGACCGACCCCGACACGGGGCAGACGATTCTGGCCGGCATGGGCGAACTGCACCTGGAGATCATCGTTGACCGCATGCAGCGCGAGTTCAACGTGGGCGCCAACGTCGGCAAGCCGCAGGTGGCCTACCGCGAAACGATCCGCGCCACCGCGGAGTACGATTACACGCACAAGAAACAAACCGGCGGCAGCGGCCAGTACGCGCGCACCAAGCTGCGGGTCGAGCCGATCCCCGGCAAGGGCTTCGAGTTCGCCAACGAGATTACGGGCGGCTCGATTCCGAGGGAATTTATCCCGGCGGTGGAAAAAGGCGTCCGGGAAGCGCTCGAAGGCGGGATCCTGGCCGGCTATCCGATGGTGGACGTGAAGGTGGCGGTGTTCGACGGCGCCTATCACGAAGTCGACTCCTCGGAAATGGCGTTCAAGATCTGCGCCTCGATCTGCATGAAGGAAGCCTGCCGCAAGGCGAAGCCGGTGTTGCTCGAGCCGGTGATGCGAGTGGAAGTGGTGGTTCCCGAAGAATACATGGGCTCGGTGAACGGCGACCTGATTTCCCGCCGTGGCCGCCTGGAGGGAACCGAAATTCGCGGAACGACGCACCTGATCAAGTCGATGGTGCCGTTGTCGGAAATGTTCGGCTATGCGACCGAGCTTCGCTCGCGCACGCAGGGCCGCGGAAGTTTCACCATGCACTTCGGCCAGTACGAGGAAGTGCCGAAGAACATCGCCGAAGAGATTGTGGCGAAGGTGCAGGGCAAGGTTACGAAGTAAGGGAGAGGAATCCATGGCAAAGGAAAAATTCGATCGCAGCAAGCCGCACGTGAACATTGGGACGATTGGTCACATTGATCACGGCAAGACGACGCTGACGGCGGCGATTACGCGGGTGCTGGCCA
>JAKAJI010000486.1 GCA_021813825.1 Acidobacteriota bacterium
CAGTCCCAAGGCCAAGCGCGTCGAGTTCCGCCCGCCGGATCCCGCCGCCAACCCCTACCTCGCCTTCGCCGCCATGCTCATGGCCGGCCTCGACGGCGTGCTCAACAAAATCGAACCCGGCGAACCCCTCGATAAGGACATCTACGACCTGTCGCCGGAAGAGATGAAGAGCGTCCCCTCGATGCCCGCTTCGCTCGACGAAGCCCTCAACTGCCTCGAAGCCGACCACGACTTCCTGCTCAAGGGCGACGTCTTCAGCGAAGACTTGATCGACACCTACATCGACTACAAGCGCAAAAACGAAGCCGATGCCGTCCGCCTGCGGCCGCATCCCTACGAATTCGCGCTCTACTACGACATCTAAACCGAATCGGTTCTAGGTAGGAAACGGGGGGCGGCGCAAGTCCGCCCTCCTTTTTTTTCGCGCTACCCGCCCTAACAAACCTCCAACAGCCGCTCCTTCAACGTCGCCTGCAGCCCCGGCGTCAGCTTCTGCCCGCCGTGAGCCACGTAGAACACATCGATCGCCTTCCTCCCCTTCGTGTCGATCAGCACCACGTCGATATTGCACGCGCTCGAGGTAAACACCGTCGCCAGGTTGAACAGCAGCCCCGGCCGGTCCTCGGCCTCGATCTCCACCAGCGTCGCCGTCTCGCAAGCGTCGGAATCGAAGCGCACCTGCGGCTCGATCGCACGCTTTTTCCCCTCCGCGACACCCCGTCCCCGCAGCAGCCGCTGCCCCTCGGTCTTGCCCATCGCCACGCGCCGGATCAGGTCCAGCAGCCGCTCGGCTTCCGTCGGATTCACGTCCAGCGTCCGCTGCGGGTCCGCGAAAATAAACGTGTCCAGGATCACCCGCTTCGCGTTCGCGAAGGCCTCCGCCTTCAAAATGTCAAATCCAAAACCCGATAACGCCCCCGCAAAGGAAGCAAACAGCGCCGGCCGGTCCCGCGCGATGATCGTCAGCTTGTACCCCCCGTCGATCCGCTCCAGTTCCACCGCCACCCCCGTCGGCCGGCTCTCTTCATACAAACGCAGGTGCGCCTCGATCTCCGCCGGCGTGTGCGCCCGCAGATACCGGGTCGGAAAGCCCGTCACAAACGCCGCCTCCATCGGCGGCGCATTCCCCGGCAGGCTCTGGATCCGGTCCGTCTCCAGTTCCCGCGTCAGCTCCCGCTGCGCCACTTCGTACGTCCGCCACAATTGCTCCATCCGCCAGGCGTTCATCGCCTCCGGGCTAACCGCCGCGATGCAACCATACGTCAGCAGCGTCAACTGCCGCAGATGTTCGATCGTCCCCACCTTCGCCGCAATCTGAACCGCTGTCGCCGGATCGTCCAGGTCGCGCCCGCTCATCGCCTCCGCCATGAGATTCCGGTTCTCCACCAGAAACGCAACCGTGCTCCGTTCTTCCTCCTCCCCCACGCGCGCAATCGCCTCGCTCGCTGTCCCCACCTCGTGCAGCAACAGCGCGTAAAGCAGCGCCGCCGGCGAGTCCACCTCCGCCAGCAGTTGCGCAAACCTCTGCCTTCCCCCATCCGTCTCCCCGCGCAGCTCCAGCACCCGCTCCACCGCCTGCAACGTGTGCTCGTCCATCGCGTACCGGTGCCCGGACTCCGGCGCCACCAGCCCCTCGATCCTCTTCCACTCCGGAATCAACCCCGCGATTAACCCGCTGTTGTGCAACGTCCGCAGCGCAAGCCGCGTGTGCGGAAGCCGAAGCACGCTCTCCACCATCGGCCACAGTTGCTTGGCGCCCGCGCAATAGGCCGCAAACTGCTCCTCCGCGCCCCGCAGACTCGCTTCCGCCTCCGGCGCCGCCGCTGCCCCGTTCCGCCCGATGAACTCAAGCAGCCGGAACACCACCGCCGGATCCTCCACCGGCTGCCTCACATGGCGAAGCTGCACCCGGTCCCGTGTCACGCTGAATTCGCTGTTCGATAACCGCGACCGGAACTCCCGCAGACTCCCCAACACCGGCGCCTCGGACTTCTCCACCGCCTCCAGCGCCGACCGCGCCTCCTCGTGCACCACCCGCGCATGACGGAAATACTTCCGCATCCACTCCGCGCTCGTCACGCCCCCGGCTTCAAACCGCGCGCCCGCCAGCGCCGCCTGCGCCTCGCTGCTCACCCCGTTCTTATCCGCCCCGGCCCGGTAGTGCAGAAAATACCGCACCGCCGACAAAAAGCTTACTGCCTCGGCCATCCCCGCCGCTTCGCTCTTCCGCCCCGTCAATCCATCCAGCCGCCGCGCCAGGTACGCATCCCGCAGCCCGCCCGGCGTCTCCAGCACGTCCGGTTCACTCAGCAGCACCGTGTTCTGGTACTTGGCGTGTCTCGCTTTCGCCACCCGCGCCAGGTACTGGCTCAACTTCCCCCCGTGCCGGTCCACAAACGCCGGCCACTTGCTCGCAAATCGCGCGTACGCCGCTTCGTCCCCCGCCACAAAACGCGCCTCCAGCAGGCTCACCGCCAGCTCCAGTTCCTGCTCGTGAAATTCCAGGCACTCGCCCGCCGTCTTCACCGTGTGCGCCAGCCGCAACCGCGCGTCCCACAACGTCCGGACGCACGCGTCCAGCGGCGACCGCAGCAGCGGCCGCGCCGCCTCCCCTTCCGTCATTACCAGAAGATCCACCGGCGAATACGGAAACAACGTGCCCCGGCCCCACGCCCCCACCGCCACGAACATCACGCCCTGCTTCAGCACCGGCGCAATCGAGGCGTCATACGCCTCCCGGACGATTCGATCCGTTCTCCCCGTCAGCGCAGCCTGCGCCCGCAGCGCATCCCCGCTCGACTGAAATTCTTCTTCGATTCTTCGCCACTCATCCTCGAAAGGCGAGTTGTCCGCGAGCCCCGCGGAGGCGCTGGCATTGTCACGCATGAGGTTGTCCAAGCCCCAGTATGCCCCACCCACAGCCCCCGGCAACCAACATTATCATGGCTATCTAAATTATCTATTAGCTTTGTCTACCGATCGCCCGTAGAATGATCTTCATCCGGATCGAAGTCGTTTAGTCACACTCAAATTGCAACCCACGTCCGGTTGCACACCAAATCCACTATTTCGCACCCCCAGGAGGATGCAATGAAAAGATTCCGTGTGCTCGGTCGAAGTGTCGCTATTAGTCTGCTGGCCTCCGCCTGCCTGCTTCAGGCCCAAACCTCTTCCACCGGC
>JAKAJI010000487.1 GCA_021813825.1 Acidobacteriota bacterium
CAACCGGCCGGATTCGCGGTTCTTCAAGCAGGAGTACCTGCGGCGGACGGAGGCGTTTTACGCCAAGCACGGGGGCAAGACGATCATCTACGCGAAGTTTGTGCCGATTGTGCGGACGTTTGCGCCGTTTGTGGCGGGGGTGGCGCGGATGCCGTACACGCGGTTTCTCCCGTTCGACCTGGTGGGCGGGGCGGGATGGGTGGCGTCGATGGTGGGGCTGGGCTACGCGTTGGGCGACATACCGTTTGTGCGGCGGAACTTCGACAAGTTTGTGATCGCGGTAGTGGTGATTTCGCTGGCGCCGCTGGTGGTGCACGGGATTAAGGCGCGGCGGGCGCGCACGGTGGCCTGAGCGCTCCAGGCGCGGCGGAGTGCGGCGACGAAGGCGTCGGGGGATTTGACTTCGAGCAGCACGGTGGGGCCTGTTCCGTTGGAGGGGAGCAGGACGAGGCGGCGGCTGGAGGCCTGGTAGAGGCGCACGGTTTCTCCATTGACAACGCGGAACCAGCCAGAGCGGTAGTGGCTGTTGGCGAAGCCGTTGGTGCGGGCGACGGGGCGCCAGGCGGGATTGGCATCGAGATCGACGACGCGGATGCGGGAGGCGTCGATGGAGCCGGCGGGGAGGGTGACGGGGTAAAAGCGGTCGTGGATGGCGAGGCTGTTGGGGGTGAGGGTGTAGGCGGGCGGGCCGGGTGAGTAAGTGATGGCGAAGGCGACGAAGGCGGCCACGGCTCCGATGAGGCCGGCGATGGCGGCGACGGCGAACCAGCGGAGGGCGGGGCGTGCGGGTCTTGCGGCAGGGGAGGAAGAGGTGGGAACGGATGAGGCAAAGGGCGCCCAGGGGCGGACGGCGTCGAGGAAGCCTTCGACGTCGTCGGGGCTGAAGAGCGTGGTGCCGGCGTCGGTCGAGAGGATGACGATATTGCGGCGGTTGGTGACGTACCAGCGGCAGGCGCCGAGTTTTGCGGTGCGGAAGAGGCCGAAGTAGCCGAAGAGGCCGCCGCTGGCCCAGAGGCGGACGCCGCCGGAGAGGTCTTCGGCGGTGGCGCGGCGGAGTTCGCGGACTTCGGTGAGCGGGATGCGGAGGCCACCGACGAGGCGGTTGACGGTGATCCATTCGGCGGAGACCGAGTAAGAGCGGGGGGACCAGAGGTAGGTGAGGAGGACGAGGGCGATGAGCAGAGCGGGGGCGAGAGTGTTGTGCGTGAGCAGGCCGATCAGGATGGGCGCCAGGCAGACGAGGGCGGAGATGGTGGTGGCGGTGCGGTCGTAAGAAGCGGTGAAGGTAGTGGCCGGCATGGGCGCCGCCTACATTATCGTGCGGATTTGGCCAGTTGGTCGAGAGCGGTGCGGACGACGGGGTCGCGGCGGACGGCTACTTCATCGCCCTTTTGGACGCCGCCGATCTGGGTTTGGATTTCCTCGTTGAGGCGGCTGGAGAGCCAATCGCTTTCCGACTGCCATTCGGCGACGGAGGGTTGGATGCCGCGAGCGGAGGCGTAGACCTCGAATTCGTCGAGGACGTCGGGTGTGACTTGGAAAGTGGGCCCGGGTTTGTGGCGGTCGACGTAGTCGATGGCGAAGGAAGGGATGACGCCGCTTACTTCGAGGACCTGGTGGAGGCGCGAGGGGATAGGTGGCTCGGTGATGATGTCGGGCTGGATGCCGCCCCCGCCGTGGACGGTGCGGCCGGAGTCGGTTTTGTACTCCGGGGCGGACTTGGAGAGTTGGAGTTGGGTGTCGTTGAGGGGGTGCTGGATGGAGCGGCCGCTGGGGGTGTAGTAGAAGGCGGTGGTGAGGGCCATGGCGGTGCCGCCGGTGAGGGGGTAGACGCTTTGGACGAGGCCTTTGCCGTAGGTGGGGAGGCCGATGACGACGGCGCGGTCGTGGTCCTGGAGGGCGCCGGTGACGATTTCGGCGGCGCTGGCGGTTTTTTCGTTGACGAGGACGGCGAGGGGGAAGGAGTAGGGGGTGGCGAAGTTCGGGACGTCGACGTTTTTATCCTGGCCGTGGCGGCCGCGGACGCTGAGGATGCGCTGGCCGGGTTTGAGGAAGAGCGAGGCGGTTTGGAGGGCGGCTTCGACAACGCCGCCGGGGTTATTGCGGAGATCGAGGACGAGGCCGTGGAGTTTGTTGCCGCCGAGGGAGTCGATGGCCTTCTGGATTTCGGCGCCGGTTTTGGGGTCGAAGCTGGCGACGCGGATGTAGCCGATGGTGGGAGTGACCAGGAAGGCGTGTTCGACGCTGGGCGAGTCCATCAACTGGGGTTTGAGGGTGAAGGTGAGGAGGCGGACGTTGCCTGGGCGCCGGACGATGAGGTCGGCTTCGTGCTGGCGGGCCTGGCCGAGGAACTGGATGATCTGATCGAATTCGAGGCGGGCGAGGGCGACGTTGTTGACGGCGAGGATTTCGTCGCCGGGGGCGAGGCCGGCGCGGGCTGAGGGTGTTCCGGGGAGGGCTTGGAGGATGATGACGCGGCCGGGGAGGACGCTGACGACGGTGCCGAAGCCTTTCTGCTCGCTCTGCTCCATGTGCTGGAGTTGTTCGAACTGGGCGGGGTCGAAGAAGACGCTGTGGGGGTCGAGAGTGCGGAGCATGGCGGGGAGGGCTCCGTCGTAGATGGCGTTTTCTTCCTGGATGGGGTCGGCGGCGTGGGAGCGGGCGGCCTGGAGGACGTCGAGGAAGCGTTTGACTTCGCGGTCGAGATCGTTGGGGCCGGGGGAGACGGGGGCGGCCAGCAGGAAAAGCAGCGGCAACAACATGGCCGAGGGTCAGCGCGCGTAGCGGAGCTGTTTCTTCCTTTCGTGGCGCTCGAGGGCGAGTTCAATGAGGCGGTCGGCGAGCCGGGACATGGGGAGGCCGGAGTGTTGCCACATTCTAGGGAACATGCTGATGGAGGTGAAGCCGGGGATGGTGTTGATCTCGTTGATGAAGAGCTTGCCGGTGGCGGATTCCATCAGGAAATCGACTCGGGCCATGCCTTCACATTCGACGGCCTGGTAGCAGGCGACAGCGAGGCGCTGCATTTCGGCGGTTTGGGCGGGGGTGAGGTCGGCGGGGAGGACAGTGCGGGCGGCTTCGAGGATGTACTTGTCTTCGTAGTCGTAGAAATCGCGGGAGGGGAGGACTTCGCAGGGGGTGGCGGCGGAGGGTGAGTCGTTGCCGAGGACGGCGCAC
>JAKAJI010000488.1 GCA_021813825.1 Acidobacteriota bacterium
GAGGAAGCGCTCAGAAATTGTACCGCAGGGTAACGCCGTACCAGCGCGGCGGCGCATAGACGCCCTGGTTGAAGGTCAACAGGCCCGAAAGATCGAGATTGTAGATCCGGTAGGCCTGGTCGGTGACGTTGTTGACGAAGAAGCTCAGTTCCAGGTTGTTGTTGAACGCCGGAACGTAGCTAACCTGCACATTGCCGAGAATGTAGGCCGGCTGCCGGTCAACCGGGGCATTCATCACGCTCATGAACTGCGTACCGTTGTACTTCCAGTCGCTCGACAGCGAAATGTCGCCGCCGCCCGACAAGGGAAGGGTGTACTGGGCCGAAAGGCCGCCGCTGAAATGCGGCGCCTGCGGCATCACGCGGTCCTTGACGGTACCCGCCGGCAGATGAAGGTTCTTCACCTGGGTGCTGAGGAAGGACGTGAACGCGTTGAACACCAGGCCTCTCACCGGCGCGGTGGTCAGTTCCAGTTCCAGGCCGTCGTCGGTAGCCGGATTGTTGGTGATCTGCTGGAACAGGCCGAAGAAGCCATAGGCCTGGTAGTTATGATAGTCGTAATGGAACACCGAACCGTTGAGGCGCGTCGTGTCGTTGAACAGCGTGAGCTTGACGCCCGCCTCGTAGCTCGTCAGATCTTCCTGACCGAAGACGAGCTGGGCCGGATCTGGCGGCGGGCTGCTCGGGGTGGCGAAGCCGCCGGCCTTGGTGCCGCGATTGATGCTGGCATAGACGAGCGCATTGTCCGTCGGCGTATAGTCGAGTTCAACCCGATAGGAATAATCCGGATGATAGGTGCGCGAAGCTAGATCGGGATAGAGGGACGGATTGAAGGTGAAGTCGTTGGCGGGAATAAGCGAATCCGCGGTAGTGTACCAATACTTCTTGTGGTCCCAGGAATAGCGGAACCCGCCGATCACCTTGAACTGATCGCTCAACGCATATTCGAGCTGGCCGAACCCTGCCGCGCTGTAGGTATCGGTTTTGGTTTGGTAGACGATATTTTCTCCCGCCACCAGAACGTTGGCGTCGTAATTGTTGCGGCTGTTGATATCGAGCAGGTAGAGGCCCGCGGTCCAGTGCAGCCGCCCGGCCTGGCCGTCCAGCCGTAGCTCCTGTGATTCCTGCAACAGGTACTGATGCGTGTCGTAGATGAAGACCGAGTTGGGCGACATGTCGCTGTCTTCACCATAGCGCTTGCGCAGCACCTGCATATTGGTGATCGAAGTTAAATTGAAATTGTCAAATGGCTGCTTGTACTCGACAGTCAGGCCGCCATAGGTGCGGTCGAACAGGCCCTTGCGGTTATAGGAACCTGTGAAGGGATAGCCGGGCGCCTTGTAGCCGAAGGCGTCGCAGCCCGGGCAGGTGCCGTAGATATCAACGTTCCACGGCACGAACACACCCAGACCGTCGGAATTGGTGTAGGACGCCCGATGGGAATAGCCGCCGCTGACTTCATGGTCGTTGCGGATACCCCAGAGTTTGATCAGCAGACTTCCGCCGTGGCCGACATCGCCTTCAAGCTGCAGCCGCCCCGCATAGGAGTTGGTGCTGTTGAGATCGGGGCCGATGAGATTCTTGATATAGCCGTCATTGTGTTGCGTCTGGAATGAAAAGCGGCCACGCCAGGAATTGCTGAGCGGGCCGCTGACGGCGCCTTCGGTATTGTATTCGCCGAAGCTGCCGCCCGTGGCCTGCAGATAGCCGGTGAAATCGTCCGTAGGCGCGGCGCTGGTCACCTGGACGACGCCGCCGGTGGCGTTGCGCCCGAACAGGGTGCCTTGCGGCCCGCGCAGCACAGCGACCTGGGACAGATCGTACATCTGGCCGGCGATGGCGCCCATCGAACTGATGTAAACATCATCCGCATAGAACGCGATCGGCGATTCCTGCGAGTCCGCAAAGTCGTTCTGCGAAACGCCGCGGATGTTGAAGACGGTCAGCGTCGGGCTGTACTGGTTGAACTGGACGCTGGGAACCAGATTCACGACCGCCGTGACATCGGAATTGGGCAGGGAGGCCAGCTGCTGCGCCCCTACAGCGGAGACGGCGATGCCCACCGTCTGCATGTTCTGCGCGCGCTTCTGCGCGGTGACGATGACTTCTTCGAGCTTCGGCGCGGACGCATCTGCAAGCGCCGGACCTGCAATAAGCGCTGCAAAACCGGCAGAAAGCAGCAAGCGCGCGCCAATCTGATGGCTTATGCTTTTCATTGCTGGCCCCTCCTCATTAGTTGTGTATTTGCCCTACACATTCTTTGCCCACCAGTTCCCGCGACTGCGGCAGAATATTGTTGTCCGGCGTGAAACTCTTCTCCAGGTCGCCTACGATGCCCCATGAAGAATTGTCGCTCATATCCATCGGCCTCCGGCTTCCTGCCATTCGCCTTGAAGATGGCGGATGGTTTGCCGGCCGGCAATCAACCGAAAGGTGGAGATTCACTGCACGCCGGAGGCCAAAGCCACCAGGCTGGCGCGGTTCTCGATCCCGAGCTTTCGATAGATGTTGATCAGATGGGTCTTGACGGTGGCAAGGCCGAGCCCAAGGCATTCGGCGATTTCGGCGTTGGTCCGGCCGCAACAGACCAGGCCGGAAACCTCGACCTCGCGGCGCGTCAGTCCGTACCGGCTGCCGAGGTCCACCGGCGGACATCGACCGGCTGCCATGAGGAGTTTCTGCAGATGGAATTCAATATACGCGTGAGCGGCATAAATGGCATCCAAGGATGTATCCGCGGAAATCGGCCGGTTCCACAGAACGCTGATTCCGGCGACCACCTCTCCGTGAAACCCGAACAGCATTTCGGTGACGTCCGAGATGTGGAACGCGCCGAGAAAGGCGCGATACCGTTCAGCGATGGCAGCAGCGCAATCACGCTCCTGATCATGAAGCCAGAATATCTTGTTCGATCGGCCGGCCTGCAGCAGGCGCGTCACATGCAGCGGGTCGTAGGCATGCATGCTGCGCAGATATGCGTCATGAAATTCCTGTTCAACATTGCGAATCTGGAATTCCAGCATCCGCCGGCCGTTTTCCACCTGGTAAAAGGCCACTCGGTCCGAGGCCAGCAGCGATCCCACGAAGCGCATCGTGTGGTCGATAAATTCCATCTGCTCGGCTTGTCTCGACAACATTGCTGACTCCCGCGATCCGACGGCTATCGTATATCAAGC
>JAKAJI010000489.1 GCA_021813825.1 Acidobacteriota bacterium
TACTGCCTGTGCAAGGAGCTTGACGTTGAGATCCTTCACCGATTGCCCCGGTTGAAGATCGAGCGTTTCGGCCTGGTGACGGGTGCCGGTAACATTGTAAGGCTGGCTGACGTAGCCGTCACGGCTGATGGTTAGTGTATATTTGCCGGGCTCGATTCCTGTAAGAGAGAACTTACCGTCTGCGCCGGTGGTGGTTGCGTAACTTGTATCGGTCCCGCCTTGCAGCGGATGGAGAATCGCTTCCGCCTTGCCGAGCGGAGCGCCTGTTGTGGCCGCGACAACCGTACCCGAGACGGCACATTTTTCCTTCGGCGCCGCCTGCACAGCCGGTGTTGGGTTAGATGCCGGGTATTGCGCCCGCGCGGCGGAAAGGACGAACAGGATAGCTAGCGCGTCTGAGTAACATAACTGCGCACGCATAAATGTCCTCCTACTACCGGAAATATAGCCCATTTTCGATCCACTGGTCACCCATCACCTGCCGGCTGTGCCACACTGAGGAAAGATTTGTATGAATCGGCGTTCGTTTCTTCTGTCGGCACTCGCGGCCCGGGCCATTCCGGCGCAAAACACAAGCCCCGCGCCGTCTGCCCCGCAGGACTGGGTCTGCCCGATGGATGCCGATTACCGGTCGGACAAGCCCGGCGTCTGCCCGCGCTGCGGCATGAAGCTGATTCTGGGTGTGCCACCCGAACGGGAATATCGCCTCGATCTGGACATGCGGCCGCCGGCGCTCCGGGTGGGCGAAAGAACGGAACTCACCTTCCGCGTGCGCGACCCCGGCACCGGTCAGGTGGTGAAAGACTTTACCATCATGCACGAGAAATTATTCCACATGTTTATCGTGAGTCAGGATATGACTTACTTCGTGCATGACCATCCGCAGCCGCAGCCGGACGGTTCATTTCGCTACATGGAGACATTTCCCAAGCCTGGAATGTACCGGATTCTGGGAGATTTTTATCCGACGGCCGGAACGCCGCAACTTATCGCGCGTACGGCCATTGTTCCGGCCCCGGGCAACCTACCACCGGCGCTGGCTTACGCCAAGTTAGCCGCCGATGTCAGCCCGAAGCAAGGGATCAATCTTCAAGCTTCGTTGACGACGGATCCCCCACAACCGCTCGCCGGATTTAAGACACTGGTCTTTTTCGACCTGAATCCGGCGCAGGGTCTGCAGAAGTACATCGGCGCCTGGGCGCACATGCTGGCCGCGAGCGACGACCTGGTGGACATGATCCACACTCACCCTTTCATCGCCGATGGCGGGCCCAAGATGCAGTTCAACCTGATCTTCCCGCGCGCCAGGACCTACCGGATCTGGGTGCAGATGCAGCGGGAGGGCGTCGTCAATACATTTGCCTTCAACGTGCCCGTGAAGGAACTGAGCTAGCGATAGCCGGACCGGCGGCCACGAGGGCCACCGCACCGGAGGACGCCGGACTGGCTTCGACGATGGTTCCGGCCGGAAGATCAAGCCGATGGCGGAACCAGTACGTGCGGTCCCACTTGCGCTGGTAGTTGTAGAGCCAGAGCAAAGGCTCGGTGCGGCCATCTGGAAGAAGCGCGTAGACCTGGATCGAAGCGCCGTCGGTGATTGAACGGGCGCGGATTCCCGCGATGGTGACAGAGCGGTCCAGTTTGCTGCGGCCGTCAACGACGACTTCGGTTCCGGAGGGCTTTGAAGCCTGCTTCGGTGCGGCGTCAAAGCGCGGCGCGGGTGGCAGCAGTTTCGGGTCGCCTTCGGGTGCTCCGCCTTCCACCCAGGCCGAGAGGATTTCAAGGTCTTCCTGCGTCAATCCCTGGTCGTCGCGAAAGTCGCCAAATCCTTTCACGGCGTTCCAGGGCGGCATCCGGCGCTCGAGCACCTCTTCCTTGATTGCCTTCGCCCAAGGGCGGGCATCGGTGTAAGTCACCAGTGAAAACGCGCTGCCGCCGTCGTGATGGCAGGAAGCACAGTGCGCGAAGACGAGGCGGGAAACCTCGCGGGACCAGGTGATTTTCGTGGTGATGACGTCGTGGCCCGAGACCAGCATCGAGCAGGCCACGGCAAGCACTCCCAGCCGCATCAGTCCGAAGCCCTCGCCGGTTGCGGCGGCCGGAACAACTCCATCGGATTCATGTCGACGGGAAAATTCACGTCGAAAAAGCCGATCATCATTTCGTCAAAGGTCTGATCGCCCCAGTGCACGACTTTGGATGGATCGGGGTTATCGGTATTGTTCGGCGAGTTGTCATAGTGCGCAACACACTCGATTCGCGTCCCGGCCGGAAGTTGCATCGGGTCGGCGAGCTTGTAATACATCTGCCAGTGAAAATCCCACCGCGGAACGCTGAGCAGTTCCTCGGCGCGGCCGTCGGGGTACCGGACCGTGTATTTGAAGTCCTTGCCGCGCAGGTGCATGTGGGGCATCATGCCAACGAGCGTCGCCTCGTGGTGGAGCGTGAAGCTCGAATCGACCTGGTAGTCCGGGTTACCGGCCGGAATGGCGAAGTCATGATTCGCAGCGGAAAGCGTCATTTCCCGTCTCTGCGGCTTGGCGGAAAAATAGAGACCGACCTTGCTCTGGTCGTCCATCGCTTTGCCATTGGGAGTGTAGTGCAGTTGGAGCACGATGTCTGAGCCGGCGGGGATCAGTTTCGCGGCGCCATCGGGCAGCACGGTGGGCGGAAGCCCAGGAGCGTAGCCGACGAGGAATTCCGAGGCGCCGTCTTCCCCGCGGCCGCCGGAGGGAACGAAGAATTCTCCCGTTGGCTGTCCGGCAAACCACTTCGAGCCGGGCGTGCGAAGGAAAGCGATGATGTGATGGACGACAGCGCGGTTGGTCGGAACGATCTCGGCCGCACGAACCCACATATCGTGCTGAAAGTTAGTAGGAATAATCACATAGGTGTATTCGACCACTCCCGCTTTCGGAACATGGTAGGGCTTTGGCATCTGGACAACCAGATCCGGTGTCCCCGCACCCCAGCCTTCCACCCAGTGCATGGGAGGCGGCGCGTCAGCGGGGTTGCCTTCCGGCGCCCCGTGGTCGGCCCAGGAGACAAGCGTGGCTCTTTGTGCGCCCGTCAACGAATTGACGTTGGCGAAATGGCCGACATGGGGATCGGCGGGCCAGGGAGGCATCTTCCCCGCAAGCACGGCTTCCTTGATCGCCGCCGCCCAGGGGCGG
>JAKAJI010000490.1 GCA_021813825.1 Acidobacteriota bacterium
TCGCACTCGCCGATAATCACGCAGAACGGAAAGTCGTGCCGGTCGATCATCAGCGCCATCGGTCCCGCACCGGCCGGCACGGTAAACGACCGCTGCGCCAGCAGCACCTGGCCCGGCTGAAGCGGCGAATTCAACGGCACCTTCGAAAAACCCGGCACAGGATCGAACCGCCGCCAGTCCAAGTCCACAAGATACACATCGCGTGCGCCAAGCTCTCTTTGCACCCGCCGCTGCGCCCGGCTCGAAAGCCGCATCGTTACCTCGTATCGCACCGTCGCCCCCGACACCACGCGGTCCACTCGCACCACCGCGAAACACCAGTCGTCGTTGCAATTCGTCCGTCCCAGCGGCACAACCTTCGAACCCGTCACCGCAGCCGCCAGGTAAACCAGCCCGACATACACCGCAGCCAGCACCACCGTCCGGATCACGATGCTCGTTGCCTGCCTGGTCCGCCCGCGCACGGCTGCAACCGCGGCATAAATCAGCGCCCAGGCAGCGGCGGCAAAAAGAACCAAAAATAGAAGTTCAGGAAGGAGCACTCGATCCTCGAATCACAAGTACTTTATCACATAAAGTATTGCTTCCGGGCCCGACGCTGGCTCACCACGCCACCAGCCGGTGCTTTTCAACCAGCAATCCTTACCGGCGCCGAAATTTTCACTACCTATTTTCAGTCATTTACGATTGGCCCATCATTTGCCCATTGTCGAATCGAAGTTAGGGAGGAACCCATGAAACGGACAGCGAAAATCGGATCGGTCAAAGTCGCGATGCCCGCACTGGCGCTCGCCGCGATCCTGATGTTGTTCGCACCCTCGGCTGCATTCGCCGAACGAGGCGGAGGACACGGAGGAGGAGGACGGGGAGGACACTTCGGAGGAGGAGGATATGGTCACGCATTCCATGGAGGCCGTGGTTATGGCGGCGGCTGGCACGGCAACGGCGGCGGCGCCTGGCGTGGCGGCGGCGGTCGCGCCTGGGGCGGTCGCGAAGGTGGCTGGGGCGGACACGAAGGTGGCTGGCGTGGCGGCGAAGGTGGCTGGCGCGGCGGCTACGGCGAAGGCTTCCACGGCGGCTTCTACCACGGTGACGACGGCGGCTTCTATCCGGGCCGCTTCTACGCCGGCCGAGGCTATTATTGGGGCGGCCGCTTCTGGGCGCGTCCTTACTTCGGCGTCGGCATCGGCATCCCGTTCGGCTGGGGTTACAACGCGGGTCCCGGCTGCGGCTACTACGACGGCTGGGGCTATTGGCACCCCGCTCCCTGCTATCCCTACGTTGATCCTGACGACTAATCTCCAGTCCTTCTAGCCCCCAACGGCCGCGCGAGCCACTCGCCCGCGCGGCCGTTTCATGTCTGACCTCCCACTCATGCCAGACTCGAAAGCAGGATGCTGCACCGTTATTGCATTACCGATTCGTTCGACGTTGCCGTCCGCGCCGCAAGCGTCGGCGCCGCCATGATCCAGGTCCGGGCCAAACAGTTGAGCGCCCGCCAACTCTACGATCTCTCCCTCCGCATCGTCTCCGCTCGCCCCGCCTGCCCCGTGCTGATCAACTCCCGCCTCGACATCGCACTCGCCGCCGGCGCCGCCGGCGTCCACCTGCCGTCCGCCTCGCCCGCACCCTCCGATCTGCGGCGCATCGCCCCGCCCGGTTTTCTCTTCGGAGTATCCTGCCATACCATCGACGAACTGCGCCGAGCCGCCGGCGAAGGCGCGGACTTCGCCGTCTTCGGCCCCATCTTCCCCACGCCCTCCCACCCTGGCGCCCCGGGCATCGGCCTCGACGCCTTGCGTGCCGCCTGCGCCGCAGTCGCCCTTCCCGTTTGGGCCTTGGGCGGCATCGGAGATGCCAACGCGCAAGCCTGCATCGAAGCCGGCGCCGCCGGTGTCGCCGGCATCACAATGTTTCACGCCTGAACCGTCTAGGCAGCCCCTCTGGAACCAAACCCGGCTCCGGGCCGTCTCACCCTCGATCATGCGGCCGCGGCGCACCAAGCCGCATCCCGGCCGAAAGGAAGCCGCCGGTGGATTTGAAACCGTCGAAAGTGCTATTCGCCGCCCTGGCGCTCGCCACCGCGCTGAACGTGCTTCTCAATGCGCAGACCGCCACCTCCCTCGCCGGTGCGGTCACGAACCCCGCCGGATCGCCAGTCGCCAACGCCACCATCTCGGTGACCAATACCGCTACCGGCCACTCGTCCCAGGCACAGTCCGACGCCGCCGGTCTGTACTCCGTGCAAGGGCTGGCCCCCGGCGCTTACACGGTATCAGTCAGCGCTCAAGGTTACGCCCCAAAAACCGTCTCCGTCACCTTAAACAGCCCCGGCACGCAGCGGCTCGATCTGCCCCTGGCGATCGGCCCCGCCGAGCCTTCGCTCGGTGACCTCGGCTTTTCCCCGGAGCAGACACAAGGCAACGCCGAAGAGCAGGCCCGCCTCAACAAGCGCTCCCACATGCTCAAGGTTCACCAGGAGCTCGGCTTAATTACTCTCGCTCCCATGCTGGCGAGCTTATTCTCTTCCACGGGCGCCGGCGGAAGACATAGCACAGCCTCCGGCCGGGCGCTGCACGCCACGCTCGGCAGCGTAACCGCCGGTATGTACATCACCACCGCGAGCTTCGCCATCTTCGCGCCGAAGGTCCCGGGAACCAAACCGCGCGGCCCCATCCGCTTTCACCGCGCCATGGCCTGGATCCACGGCCCCGGCATGATTCTTACTCCGCTGCTCGGCTCCCTCGCCGACGAGCAGCGAAGCCAGGGACAGAAGGTTCATGGAATCGCGCAGGCCCACGGAGCGGTCGCCATCGTTACCGCCGCCGCCTACGGACTGGCGATGCTGTCCGTAACTTTGAAGAAATTCTGACTTACTCCGATGAAGCTACTCCCAACCCTGCTCTTACTGCTCGCTCCAGCGTGCCTCGGCGCGGACGTCCAGTGGACGCTCGAAAAATCCACGCTCAGCTATCACGTTTCCCACCCCCTGCACCAGGTCGAGGGCGTGAGTCACCAGGCGCGGGGCAAAGGCGTCTGCCAGCGAGGCCAATGCAGCTTTCTCGTCGCCGTCCCGGTCAAGTCCTTCACCTCCGGCGACACCAACCGCGACTTACACATGCTGCAAGTCGTTCGCGGCGCCCAGTACCCCATGGTCGTCGTCCGG
>JAKAJI010000491.1 GCA_021813825.1 Acidobacteriota bacterium
CTTCGCGCCGTCCTGGAACCGCGTCCTCAGTTCGAGTACCGTCTTTACCCTCGGCGCCTTCGTCCGCCGCGACGCTTATAACTACTATCCCAGCAATAATCCCTTCTCCGACTTCGTCCCCGATCTCCAGCGCCAGACCGTAAGTCAAGCCCGCACGCTCGCCAACATCGGCGGACGCACCTCGCTTTCCTACGTCAAAGGCATTCACAATCTGAAAGCGGGCGTAACTTACCAGGACACGCTGCTCAACGAAAACGACGGCTTCGGTATCGTCGACCCCACGTTTAACTCCGCCTGCCTGAACGCCAACGGCAGCCCCTACACCGGCTTCGGCATCAACAATCCCATCAACTGCACCGGCGCTTTCGCGCCGAATCCCGGCTTCGTGCCGTCGCTGGCCTGCTATGACCTCACGCGTCCCGGACTGCTGCCCTCTTCCTTCGGCTGCCCGAATGCGAATCCGGCCACATATATGTACCATGGTCACGCCGACATCCGCGAGATTTCCATGTACATCCAGGACGCCATCACGCTCGGGAACTGGACCTTCAACCTCGGCCTCCGCGGCGACGTCTACGACGGCATCACGAGCGCGAACCAGGTCGAACCCCGCCTCGGCATTGCTTACAACTTCAAGCCCACCGGCACCGTGTTCCGCGTATCCTACGCTCGAACGCTCGAAACGCCCTTCAATGAGAACTTAGTCCTGGCCAGCGAGGGATGTTCGAATCCGGTCATCAACCAGATGCAGGCCATCACTCAAGGCTACCCCTGCATCACGTCCCCCATCACGCCCGGCTGGCGCAATGAATTTCACGCCGGCTTCGAGCAGGCCTTCGGGAAATACTTTGTCCTCGACGCCGAATACATCTGGAAATACACTCACGGCGCCTACGATTTCAGCGTCCTGGGCAACACGCCCATCACCTACCCGATCGAGTGGGCCAGTTCGAAGATTCCCGGCTTCGCAATTCGCGGCAGCATGCCAAACTTCCACGGCTTGTCCGCGTTCGTCGTCATGAGCCATGTCAACGCCCGCTTCTTCCAACCCCAGATCGCCGGCATCGGCGAGACGCCGCTCGGAGCCGCGGAAAACGGCGTGTTCCGCATCGACCACGACGAAGCCTTCAACGAGACAACCCACATCCAGTACCAACCCTTCAAGAACGGCCCCTGGTACAGCTTCAACTGGCGTTATGACAGCGGAATGGTGGCCGGCGCCGTCCCGTTTGCCGCCACACCCGGCGGTATCGTCGACGCCTCGTATCTCACGCCCGACCAGCAGTTCGAAGCCGGCCTGTTCTGCGGCTCCGTCCACGCCACTCCCACCACGCCGATCAGTCCGACCAGCACGTGCCCCGGCGCCATCTTCGGCTCAAACCTGGTCCGCGTTCCCGCCCCCGGAACCTATAATCCGGACCACAATCCCGCGCGCATCGCCCCGCGCAACCTTTTCGACATGGCCATCGGCGACGACAACTTGTTTCATGGCGACCGCTATAAGTGGAGCGCGCGATTTGAGGCCGTCAACATCACCAACGAGTACGCGCTTTACAACTTCCTGTCCACTTTCTCCGGAACTCACTACGTCACCCCACGCGCGTTGACCGCCACGCTCGGATTTCATTTCTAAGCCGGTCCAGGCGCTTTAGTGCGACAAGCTCGCTGCCAGCGGGATCCAGTGCGAGTAAACTTCCGGCGGGATCGGACTTGCCCAATGCCCCGTCAGCCGCGCCGCCGCCACGCAGCCCACAAAGATCACCGCCACGCCGGCCGCCACCCACTTGGGCGATAGACGGCGGCTCCGCGGCGCCTGAAACTCGAGCGCCCCTTCCACCGGACACGCCGACACGCACTCCAGGCATCCCGTGCACTCCACCGACGCAATCGAGATCAGCTTGTCCACCGCCAAATGCGACGGGCACGCCTTCGCGCACTTGGCGCAGTCGATGCACGCCTGCTCGGACCGCCGGATCCGCGTCGGGCTCATCCACGAAACCAGTCCGATCAGCGCACCGTACGGGCAAAGATACCGGCACCATAAGTTCTGCACAAAGATCGAGCCGATCATTAGCACCGCGAGCACAACCGCCGCCGTCACGCCAAGATCGCGGAAGAAGTTCAGCATCTTCACATCGGCCAGCACGCCGAACGGCGAGCGCTGAAACTCGGCAATCGCATCCGCCGGCATCGACAGCACCGCATAAAAGAAAAACCCGAACACTAGATACTTGAGCGACCGCAGCGGAATATCCAGCCAACGCGGGAACCGCCAGTTCCGCCGGAACGTCCGCCGCCCGAATTTCCATAACTCCTCAGACAGCGTCCCCACCGGGCACAGCCAGGAACAGAACGACCGCCGCAGCAGCCAACTCATCGCCAGAAACGCCACCAGCAGCACCATCGCCGCCGGATGAATCACCGGTATCTCGCCCGTGACAAGCGTGTATTTCAGGTTCAGCAGTCCCGCAATCGGAAGCCACCCTTCCACCCCCGGCGGGCGCCCGTGCGTCACCGCCGCGCCGGTCTCAAACTGCCGCACGAACCAGTAGAACTCGATCCCGATCCATAGGTTCAGCGCCACGAAACCCAGTTGCACCGCCCGCCGCAGTGTCTGCGAACCATCGGGAGAAGCGCGGCGTACGAAGGGCTTCTTCACGGCTTTTCCCGCTCAGCCTTCCGCGCCTGCCGTTCAATCCGCACGATGAACAGGTAAAGCGCGCCGCAGCCCAGAAACAGCAGTCCGGAAAAAATCGCGCCCGGCAGCGCCGCCGAACGTCTTCCCGCCAGGAAAGAGTCGAGTGTCGCCGACAGCAGCCACACCTGCGTGATCACCAGAACCACGACAAGCGCCATGGCGCCGTTGATCGCCGTGAGTCCGCGTCTGCGATGGGGCAGTGAAGGATCCATTAGCTTTCCGGCTCCGCTTGCATGCCAAGGGCGATCAGTTGCCCGTTCCGCCGCGTCAATACCACACGCGGCAACGGTCGCGTTGGCGGTCCCTGCAACACCGATCCGTCGCGGATCGAGAAATAACCCTCGTGGCACGGGCACTCGATCCGCTTATTCTCTGCCGAGTAATACACCGCGCACGATAAGTGCGTGCACTTCTGGCTATAGGCCGCATACTCGTCCGCCCCGGTGCGGATCAGCAGGCATTGG
>JAKAJI010000083.1 GCA_021813825.1 Acidobacteriota bacterium
GTCCGGATAGGGATTTCCCGTCGCCCAATACAGCGTGTCTGTCGCCGCATCGTAGGATCCCGTCAACCACGTCGAGCCGCCTCCCGTCAACGGCTCGCCCGCCTTCCACGTTTCGCTCCCGGGCTCGCCCTTCGCGGGCACCGTCCAACGTCGCCACACCAACTCGCCGTTCCCCGGCTTGAATGCGGCCACGAAACCGCGAATCCCCTGATCGGCGCCCGCCACCCCGGCGATCACCATATCGTCGACAATCAGCGGCGCCATCGTCCCGCCGTAATGAAATTTCCCGGCCGGCTCCATCTCCGGAGCCATCGCCGTCTCCCACACCAGCTTCCCCGTCGCCCGGTCCAACGCCAGCAGGTGCGCATTGTCCGTCTCGAAGAACACCTTGTCCCGCAGAATCGCCACGCCGCGGTTGGTACCCAGCCGCCCATCGCCCACCAACCCCAACGTCGCCGGGCGGGAATAACGCCAAAGCGAGGCGCCCGTCCGCGCATCCAGCGCAAAAACCTGGTTCTGCCCCGTCACATACATCACCCCGTCCGCCTCGAGCGGCGTCGTCTCCAGCCCAAAGTACGGAATCGGGAACACCCACTTCAGCTTCAGCGACGCCACATTCGCCGTGTTAATCTCCCCAAGCGCGCTATACCGGTTCCCCGAGTAACTCCCGTTGTAAGTCAGCCAGTCGCCCGCCTGAGGTTCGCCCCACGTGATCTTCCGCCCCGCCCCGGCCGGCTCCGGCGCCACGATCGTCTCCCGGTTCAGCCGCCGCAGGTATTTCGTGATCGCGGCCATGTCCGCCGCCGGCAAATCGGCAAACGCCGGCATCCCCGCGCCCGGATTTCCTTGCTCGAGGAACGCCCTGAGCTGCTCCGCCGTCTGTACCGCCACCCTCGGATTCGTCGCCAGCCCCGGCCCTTTCGCCGAACCGTGCCCGTACTCGCCGTGGCATCCGGCGCAATTGGCCGCAAAGGCAGGTGGCGCCTTCACCTGCTGCCCCATCGCCGCACCCGCCATCAAAATCAATCCAAACTTCCACGGAACTCGCATCGCCGCTCCCGAATTCGGACCTCCCCGGTTCATCAACCACCTTATTCATCCGACCGAACTAGTGTACTAGCACTTCCGTCACAGCGGTTTTCTAAGTAGTCTCTATCTAAATTCCAGCTTGTAACTTAGCTGAATCCCGAGTACAATCGAAAAACTTACGCTGTTTACTGCCTCAGGAGGTTGTCTATGAAAAAACGATTTTTATCTTTACCTATCCCAGGATTCCTGCCCGTCGCGTTGGGACTCCTGCTCGCCGGCCCCTCGTCGCTTGTCTTTGCGCAGGGCGCAGCCGGAGGCATGAGGGTCCTCGAACCCGGCCAGCCCCCGGTCGCCATCCATGCCACCGTCTGGGCCGTGGAAGCCGCCCACTCCGCCAGACCGACCAAATCCAAGAACCTCTATTACCACGGGGGCACCAACGACGGGGGCACAACCATTGGCGTCGAAACCGCTCCCAAAGTCTACCTGGTCTTCTGGGGTTCCCAGTGGAATAACAACGATCCCAGCGGCGAAGCAGCCCTTCTCGAGTCCTTCCTCAGCAACGTCGGCAATACCCAATGGCTATCCACCGTCACCCAATACTGCCAGGGCGTAGCCAGCGGCACTTATTTCTGCAATGGCGCCGGCACCCCCGCCGGTAACCAATCCGGAATGTTGGCCGGCTACTGGTACGACAACGCCGCCACCGCTCCAACGTCGCCGACGCAGTCGCAACTCGCCGCCGAGGCCGTAAACGCCGCCAAGCACTTCGGCAACACCTCCGTCGCCAGCAATACGAGCGTCCAGTACGTCATCGCCACCGCCACCGGAAACAGCTCGAGCGGTTTCGGAACCCAGTACTGCGCCTGGCACAGCTCCACCAGCTCCACCTACGGCGACGTCGCCTACACGAACCTGCCCTACATCACCGATGCCGGCTCAAGCTGCGGCGCCAATTTCAACAATCTGGGCCCCGACGCCGGCATCACCATCGTCGAAGGCCACGAGTTCGCCGAAACCGTCACGGACCAGTTCCCCAGCTCCGGCTGGCTCGATGGCAGCGGCTACGAGATCGGCGACAAATGCGCCTGGAATTCCGCGACGGCCGACGAAACGCTTAACGGCGTCTCCTACCCCGTCCAGCCTCTCTGGAGCAACGTCGCCAACAGCGGCGCCGGCGGCTGCGTCCAGTAGAATAGAAAGTGACCCCGTGGCAGCGGCGTGCCCCCCACGCCACTGCCATTCGCCGGGGAAGCCCACCCCTTCCCCGGCGCCCCCCTCAATTGAACTCTCCCGCCGCCCTGGAATAAACTTGTATCGCTTTGGCGGCACCAATCCCAACCTCGTTCCAGGACCGGAGTTTATCCATGCAGAAAACTTTTCGCTTCGCGGGTTCCATCGGACTCCTGCTCTTCGGCGGTCTCCTCTACGCCCAGCAGCCCTCCTCCAGACCCTGCCCCCCCGAAGGCTTCAGCGGCGGCTTCAGCCACGGCTGCCCGCAAAAGCAGTTCGCCAACCCCGTCGACATCTCGGCCATGATGGCGGCCCTGCCCGACAAGCCCTACGCCACCCCGCAGCACCTTCGCCACGTCCTCGTCCTCTGCCGCGCCGTCGGCTGGGTCCACACCTCCATCCCGCTCGCCGCCAAGATGGTCGAATACCTCGGTGACAAAACCGGCGCCTGGATGACCGACATCACCTACGACGCCGCCTCCATCACCCCTGAAAACCTCAAACGGTACGACGCAATTTTCCTCGACTCCACCACCGGCCAGTTTCTCGACGACCCCAACGACCCGGCCATAACCGCCGCCCGCCGCCAGGCCCTCCTCGATTTCGTCAAAGGCGGCAAAGGCCTCGCCGGCATCCACGCCGCCACCGATTCCTACCACACCAACGGCCGCCCCCCCGCGCCCGGCGAACCCCCCGCCCAGGTCACCGGCACTTGGCCCGAATTCAACGAAATGATCGGCGGCTTCTTCAAATTCCACTGGACCTACCCCACCCTCATTCAGGTCAAAATCGACGACCCCAACAGCCCCCTCACCGCCATGTTCCCCGCCCGCGGCTACGTCATCGTCGATGAAACCTACACCTTCGCCCAGAACTCCTTCAGCCGCAAACGCGTCCACGTGCTCACCAGCGTCAACTACGCGAAAATGAGCGCCGAAGATAAGGCCAAGGAACCCGCCGCCACCCGCCGCACCGATGGCGACTACGCCCTCAGCTACATCCAGCGCGTCGGCAACGGCCGCGTCTTCTACGAAGCCCACGGCCACCAGGAGAACGTCTACTACATGCGTCCCTTCGTCGCCCACATGCTCGCCGGCATCCAGTACGCTCTCGGCGATCTCCAGGCCGACGACAGCCCCAGCGAAAAATAGCCTCCACGCCCCTCAGGCGTCGTAGCCTCGCAACCGCCGGATCCAGATGTTCCGGAATCGAGCCGGACCGGCGTGCCCCTGCAGCACCAGCGGTAGCTCCGGCGGATGCGGCGTGTAAGTGGCGATCGGCTCCCGCGACGTCGTGCCTAGCAGCGCCACCCGGTTATGCACCAGCACGCCGTTGAAGAACAAAGTTACATAAGCCGGCTTCACCAACTTACTTTCCTCGAACTGCGGCGCCTCGAAACCAATGTCGTAACTGTTCCACTGGCCCTCGGGCAGACACGGATTCACCATCGGCGGATACATCCCGTAAATCGAGCCCGCGCTCCCGTCCGGGTAAGTTGGATTGTTGTAACTCGAAAGCACTTGTATCTCGTAATGCCCCATCAGGATCACGCCGCTGTTGCCGCGAAACTGCCCCACCCGCGACGCATCCTCGCCCGGCGGCGTCATCCACTCCAGGTGTAACTGCACGTCGCCGAAGCTTTCCTTCGTCGCCAGACTCCCGGTGCGCGGAACTAACTCGATATACCCGTTCTCCACCTTCCATCCCGGCGGCCCGGTCACGCCTCCCCGCCCCCGCCCGTTCCACTGCGAAAGATCGGTCCCGTCAAACAGCACGATCGCATCCGAAGGCGCCGAAGGCGTGGGGATCGGCTCTCCCGGCGTCACCTTCCGCGGTTGCGTCCGGTTCCGGTCGTGCACCCTCCACTTCTGCCCCGGCAGCATTTCCCCCACCGGACTCCCGTCCATCGGTCCTCGTCCCGGCGGAGGCGTCGCCGCACCGCCCGCCTGCCCTGCTTCCACCAAAGAAGCCAGCGCCGGAAGCACCGGAACCGTAGCGGCCATCCGCCGCGCAAATCCTCGCCGATTCACCATCGTCTCTTCTCTCCTCCCTTCCCGCGCACAATGTCCCGCGCGGACTCAGCTAGATTATCAACAGCGCCGCCCTTCCGGCGCCGAACCCAATCGAGACCCCCATGACCCAACCCACAATCCTCTGCCCCAACTGCAAAACCGAGATCCCCCTCACGGAATCCCTCGCCGCCCCGCTCATCGAGGCCACCCGCCGCCAGTACGAACAACGCCTCGCGGCCAAGGACGACGAGATCACACAACGCGAATCCACCCTTCGCGACAAAGAGAAGGCGCTCGCCGACGCCAAGCGCGAAATGGACCGCCAGATCGCGGACCGCGTCGGAAAAGAACTCGCCGCCGAGCGCGTCAAACTCGCCGCCGAAGAAGCGCAAAAAGCCAAGGCCGCCACCGCCGCCGACATCGAGCAGAAGGACCGCGCCCTCCGCGAACTCCAGGAAGTCCTCGCCTCCCGCGAAAAGAAACTCGCCGAAGCCCAGCAGGCCCAGGCCGCGCTGCTCAAAAAACAGCGCGAACTCGACGACGCAAAACGCGAACTCGACTTGACCATCGAAAAGCGCGTCCAGGCCGGCCTCACCGACGTCCGCGAAAAAGCCCGCCGCGAAGCCGAGGAGACCCTCAAACTCAAGGTCGCCGAAAAAGAGCAGACCATCGCTCAGATGGAGAAGACCATCGACGAACTGAAGCGCAAAGCCGAGCAGGGTTCCCAGCAGCTTCAGGGCGAAGTCCAGGAGTTACAGTTGGAGTCCCTGCTCCGCGCGAAGTTCCCCTACGACACCATCGAACCCGTCCCGAAAGGCGAATTCGGCGGCGACACGCTGCAGCGCGTCGTCAGCACCGCCGGAGTCGTGGCCGGCACAATCCTCTGGGAGTCCAAGCGCACCAAGAACTGGAGCAACGGCTGGCTTGCCAAGCTCCGCGACGATCAGCGCGCCGCCAAGGCCGAAATCTCCGTCATCGTCTCCCAAGCCCTCCCGGCCGAAGTCGAAACCTTCGACGTGATCGACGGAGTCTGGGTCGCCCACCCCCGCGTCATCACCCCACTCGCCGCCCTCCTGCGAAGCTCGCTGCTCGAAGTCAGCGCCGCCCGCCTCATCAGCCAGGGCCAGCAGACCAAGGCCGAAATGGTCTACCAGTACCTCACCGGCACCCGCTTCCGCCAGCGCGTCGAAGCCATCGTCGAAGCCTTCAACTCCATGCAGGAAGACCTCGACAAAGAGCGCAAGGCCATCCAGAAACAATGGGCCAAGCGCGAACAGCAACTCGAACGCGTCATCACCGCCACCGCCGGCATGTACGGCGACCTCCAGGGCATCGCCGGCAAATCCATCCAACAGGTCGAAGGACTCGAACTCCCAGCCCTCGCCAGCGGCGCCGAAACGCTCTGAACGCAGCCCGCCTGGGGGGTTTGTGAGCAACGCCGCCGGCGGCTCAACCGCGGCGTACGTACGGCCCTGCCGCGGCCATCTCTTCCTCCCCGCAAACCTCGCGCGCCGCCGGATACACATAAGCGCCCAACCGCAGCATCGGCAGGCTCGCCAGCGCCAGCGCGAACGCAAAGCACACCAGCATCAGCTTGTAAGAGCCCGTCCTGTCGTACGACACCCCCATCGCGAACGGACCCAACCCCGCCCCCACCATGAAGATCGAAAAAAAATACCCATAGATCTCCCCGAACGCCCGCATCCCCAAATACCGCGACAGCAGGAACGCGATCAGATCCACCTCGGCGCCCACGCCCATCCCGACCAGCACGATGCCAATCCCCGCCCATTCCAGCCCCGGCGCCGCCAACAACACCGCGATTCCGGCCAGCGGAGCCAGGAAAAACACAGCCGCCACATAGGGCGCGTGGATGCGGTCCAGCAGAAAGCCCGCAAGCAAACGGCCTCCGATTAAAGCCGCCCCCGCGATGCCCACCATCGCGGTCGCTGCCCGTGCAGAAACGCCGCGGTCCCCCAGAAGCAGCGCCAGATGCGAGATAACGCCCCCGGTCGTCCCGGCCACAAGGAAAAAGCTGAACGCAAGTGACCAGAACCGGGCGGTCCGCAAAGCCTCAAACCCCGTGAGACCCGGCATCCTCGCGGCCGCGGCCCTCCGCGCCGCAACCTCCCCGTCCCCCTCCGGCCTGCCAACAAAGAAAGCGACCGCCGGGAACGCAAGAACAAAGATCAGCGCCCCCAGACCCGCATAGGCCGCCCGCCAGCCCGCGGCCGCAATCATCTTCTGCGCAAACTGCGGAACCACAGAGGCCCCCAATCCCACTCCCGCCATCGCGAGGCCGAGCGCCAGCCCGCGCTCACGATCAAACCGCGCCGAGATCGCCTTCGCATAGATCAACGGAGTCTGCCCGGCCGCTCCCAGCCCCATCAGCGCGTACAGCGCGGTAAACGCTGCCGGAGACGCGGGCGCCCACGCAACCGCTGCCGTGGCAAGAGAAAACACCGCGATCGCTGGCAGCGCCACCGCGCGAATCCCGAACCGGTCCACCAGACGGCCCATCGCCGGCGTTGCGATTCCCGTCATCCAGAGCCCCACGACAATCGCCGAAGACACCAGCCCGCGGCTCCACCCAAACTCATGCGTGATCGGCGGCAACAACGTCCCAACCGTGAACTGCATCACCGGCCCATTCCCAACCAGCAGCCCCGCCATCGATGCAACCACGATCCACCATCGGCTCTTCACATCCATGCCGCGTTCTCCTCGCTGCCGTACCCTGCCCTGGCCGCTCCTCGATCCGCCGGGCCAGCGCATCGTTCCCTTCGCTGGCCCTGCGCCGCGCAACCGCCGTGCCGGGTCCCGACAGGCTGAGTGCGCACCGCTCGATGCCCGCCCGGCCCATCGCATCCACACGCAAGCCGCCAAAGTCGGTGAGTTGGGCGTGCAGCCGGCCGTAAATCGCCGGCTCGACGTCGGCGGCGCGCGAAGCCCCTTACTCCTCGAGGGCCATCTTCTTCATCGCCAACTCCGTCACGCCCGCTCCACTTCTACTGTTGCGTCGCGTTGGCCAAACGCGTGGCCGCGTGCGTGAAGCAGCCGGTCGAGATCAGGTTGCCGCTGGCGTCGAAATCCTGGATCACGCCCGACGAGGTGAACTGATTGTTATTGCCCAGCACGATCTTGTCCGTAGCCTTGGCAAGCGAGGCAAACGTCCCATCCGGGTTAAGCCGGTAGAACCAGTAATTGGCGTTGTACGTCTGGCCGCCGGCATTAGTCCAAACGCCGACGCTGATTCCGCGCGACGCCGTATTGGCCGTCTCCGTTTCTGAGCCGTCGCGTCCGAACATCTGGAGGGAATTCACCACCCGGATGATGTCGCCGTTCGAGCAATTCCTCACGGTCACCGCAACCTGCCAAACACCCAGAAGCCCGCTGCCCTCCTGCGCCCGCAACATCATCGGCGACATCGCCAGGGCCAACGCGAGAATCATGCAGATCCGGAACAAACTCGTCTTCATATCGATCTCCTCTTCGCTTTGAAATCGGGCGGCGAACCGGAGGATCTGACCGCCTTCAGCCCCTTAGTCGCGATTCCAGGAGAAAAACTGTCACGCGCGGAAATTTTTTTCGAGAGAGCAGATTAGCTCTTGCTCAACTCAGCCTGCAGCCACGACCGCGAAAACTTCCAATCGCGCATCACCGTTTCCGGGGAAATCGCCAGCACCGCCGCGGTTTCTTCCACACTGAGCCCACCGAAAAACCGCAGCTCCACCACGCGCGCCTTCCGCGCATCGATCTCGGCCAGCGCATTCAGAGCATCTTCGAGCGCAATCAGCTCCCGCGCCCGGCTCTCCCCCAGGTCGGGCAACTCATCCAGATTGACCCGCTCCGCTTTGCCGCCCCGCTTCTCGGTCATGCGCCGCCGCGCCCGGTCCAGCAGAATGTGGCGCATGATCTGCGCCGACACGGCAAAGAAATGCGCCCGGTGCTGCCAGTCCACGTTCTTGACGTCAATCAATTCCAGGTACGCCTCGTGCACCAAAGCGGTGGCCTGCAGCGTTTGTCCGGGAACATCGTTCTGCAACTGGTACGCGGCGATGCGCCGCAGCGTTCGATACACACGCGGCGTCAACCGGTCGAGCGCCGCACGGTCGCCGTCAGCCCAGGCGCGAAGAAGCTGCGTCGTCTCTGAGACCTGCTCGTCCATTTCCCCCGCTGCGAAGCTTTCGCCCCTGGCCGCCCCAAGCGGCGCGGCCGGTAAGTTGCAATGCTTTGGCCGCCATAATACCATTTGTTCATTTCCGAGGTAAGCCTTGACTTCGCAGCGCTGGCGCCGCATCGAAGAGCTCTACCACGCCGCCCGCGAACACGGCCCGGCGGCTCTCGAAGGTGCCGATCCCGGCATCCGCGCGGAAGTGGAAAGGCTTCTCAAGCAGGACTCCGAAAGCGGCGGCAAGCTGCTCGATCAAAGCGCCGCGGACTTGGTCACCGGCCTCGCGGAAACGCCAATCCCGCCCGGCTCCCAGCTCGGCCCGTATAAGATCGAGGCGATGCTCGGCCAAGGCGGCATGGGCCGCGTGTTCCGCGCCACCGACACGCGCCTGAACCGCCTGGTTGCCATCAAAATCTGCAAGGACCAGTTCAGCGGCCGCTTCGAACAGGAATCGCGCTCCATCGCGGCCATCAACCACCCCTACGTCTGCACGCTCTATGACGTCGGCCCAAACTACCTGGTCATGGAACTGATCGAAGGCGAAACCCTCACGGCCCGCCTCAAGCGCGGCAAGCTGCCGCTCGACCAGACCATCCGCTACGGAGCCCAGATCGCCGAAGCCCTGGCCGTCGCCCACGCGAAAGGCATCGTTCACCGCGATCTGAAACCCGGCAACATCATGCTCACCCGTTCCGGCGTAAAGGTGCTTGACTTCGGGCTCGCCAAATCGCCCGAAGACCCATCCCTCACCAACACCGGCATCATGGGCACGCCCGCCTATCTCGCCCCGGAGCGCCTCGAGGGAAAGGAAGCCGACGCCCGGACCGATATCTACACTCTCGGCCTCGTGCTGCTCGAAATGGCGGCCGGCCATCGTTCCAAGTCCCCGGAAGATCTGCCACCACCGCTGGCCCGCGTCGCAAAGCGCTGCCTCGAGACCGACCCCGACGACCGCTGGCAGTCCGCGCGTGACCTCAAATGGGAGCTCGAGTCGATCCCGTCCACACCCGCGCCTGCTTCGCCACCTTCCCGCGCCGCCCTCTTCGGCTTCGCCCTGGCAATCGTCGCGCTGCTCCTCGCCGTGCTCGCCGTCCTCTACTTCCGCCGGCAACCCACGTCCCCGCCCATCGCGCGATTGAATGTTTCCCTCCCCGCGAACGCGCACGTCAGATCCCTTGCGGTTTCTCCGGACGGGCGGACCATCGCCATCGTATTGGTCAAAGACGGAATTCAGCAGATCTGGCTTCGTCCCCTCGACGCGCCCGACGCGGCGCCGCTCCCTGGGACCGAGAACGCTTCCAATCCCTTCTGGTCGCCGGACAGCCGGTCCATCGCTTTCTTTGCGGACGCAAAGCTGATGAAAATCGACCGTTCCGGCGGCCCAGTGCAGGCGCTCTGCGACGCGCTCGGCGTGCTCGGTGGAACCTGGAATCGCAGCGGCGACATCTTGATCGGCGCCTTGACCCGGGTCCAGCGCGTACCCGACTCGGGGGGACCGGTCTCCGATCTTCCCGGCCACGCCGTCACCCAGCTCTATCCCGCTCTTCTGCCCGACGGGCGCCACTTTGTGGCCACGCGCAACACTTGGTCGGACCCGGCGCAGAACGGGATCTGGCTCAATTCCATGGACAGCCCGGAAGCGCGGCGCATCCTGCCCGATGTTTCCGACGCCGCGGTCGTTGACCCACCCGCCGGCGCCAGCGCCGGCGCCATCTTGTTCACGCGCGCCGCCGCCCTCATGGCCCTGCCGTTCGATATGAAGCGGCTGGAAGCGGCCGGCGACCCATTCCCGGTCGCGCAAGGACTTGTGACGGACGGCAACGGGCGCTGGTTGGCCTCCGCGTCCAGTCACGGAGTGCTGGCGTATGTCTCGGGCCAAAGCAGCACCTGGCAGTACACGTGGAAAGACCGGCAAGGCAAGGATCTCGGCGTCTTCGGCTCCGCGGGCGGCGTCGTCATGATCTCTCCGGATGGAAAGCATCTCGTCGGAGATCCGCACGGCGATATAACCGTCGTCGATTTCGAGCACGGCGTCGCCACCCAGGTCGCCTTCAAGCCGCATGGCGGCATGAATCCCGTCTGGTCGCCCGACGGCCGGTATGTCGCCTATTACGGCGCCGCAGGCATCTACCGGAAACGCGCCGACGGAGCCGGCGCCGAACAACTTCTGATGAAAGCCAGTTCCCTGGCGGTTCCCAAAAGCTGGTCGCCGGATGGACGATACCTGATTTTTGCGCAGATCTTTCCTGACCGCGGGGCCGACCTGTTCGCTCTTCCGGTAGAGCCCCTCGCACCGAATCCGCAGCCAATGGTTCTGGCGCAGACGGAGGGCAACGAAGACCAGGGGCAATTTTCCCCTGACGGCCATTGGGTCGCCTACACCTCGAACGAGTCCGGCGTGAGCGAAGTCTATGTGATTCCGTTCCCGCCCGCCCCGAACGGAGGGAAATGGTTGGTGTCGAAAGGCGGAGGCGTAATGCCGCGCTGGCGCCGCGATGGCAAAGAACTGTTCTACATTTCCCCCGACGGGAAAATGATGGAGGTCAACGTCATCACCCGGCCCGTCTTCCAGTCCGGCGCCCCGCGCGCGCTCTTCGACACCCACATGGTAGACACCGGCATCCGCACCGGCCCCCTGAGTTGGGACCTCGCCCCCGACGGCAACCGCTTCCTCATCATCACCGACAACGCCGCCGGCGCCCCGTCGCTAAACGTCGTCCTGAACTGGCGCCCATCCCGGTGAATCTGACCCCCGCACCCGACGTCACCGGTTCTTCTCACCCCCGCACCCGGCTACGCTATCATCCCTGGAATGAAGTCCCGGCCTCGCCCCAGAACCAGCGTCCCCATAACCCTCGCCCTCCTCCTCGCCCCGGTTCTCGCCACCGCCCAGCCGGCGCGCCCCAGCCCGGAGTCCCTCGGCTTCTCCTCCGAACGCCTCGCCCGGCTCCACGAAGCCATCGAGCGCCCCGTCAAAGACAAGACTCTCGCCGGCGTGGTGACCCTGCTGATGCGCCACGGCAAACTGGTCGAAGAGCGCTCCTATGGCGTAAAGGACTTTGCCTCCGGCGCGCCCATGACCAATGACACCATCTTCCGCATCTATTCCATGACCAAGCCCATCACCGGCGTCGCCATGATGATCCTCTACGAGGAAGGCAAGTGGCATCCCTCGGATCCCATCTCGAAATTCATCCCCGAGTTCGCCGGATTGAAGGTATTCAAGGAAATTGACGGCGCCGGCGCGATCGTCACCGAACCCCCCGTCCACCCGCCCACCATGGCCGAGCTGATGACCCACACCGCCGGCTTTACCTACGGGCTCTTCGGCTCCACTCCCGTCGACAAGGCGTACATGGCGAAAAACTGCTTCGCGGTCCCCAACCTCGACGAAATGATGAAGTGCTTCTCTGGCCTGCCGCTGCTCTACCAGCCGGGGTCGAAGTGGGTCTATAGCGTGGCCTCCGACATCCAGGGCTACATCGTCGAGAAACTTTCCGGCAAGCCGCTGCCCGAGTTCATGCAGGAACGCATCTTCAAGCCCCTGCGGATGAACGATACCGCCTTCTTCGTGCCGGAACAGAAGCGCAGCCGTTTTGCCACGCTCTACTCCGCCGGCCCCGACGGCAAGCTCGTCGTTACCGGCCAAGCCTCCGGACCCAAAGCCGATTTCACCGCGGTCCCCGGAGCGCCCTCCGGAGGAGGCGGCCTGGTCTCAACCGCCGCCGACTACGCCCGCTTCGCCCAAATGCTGCTCAACCACGGCGAACTCGACGGCGCCCGCATCCTCTCCCCGGCCACCGTCGACCTCATGACCGCGAATCACTTACCGCCGGGCCTGATGACCGGCAAGTTCTCCATCGGAAACGCAGTCATGCGGCCCGGTCACGGCTGGGGTTACGATCTTGCCGTGTTCACTGACCCGCCCACCGCGGACGACGTCGTCGGCAAAGGTACGTTCTACTGGGAAGGCGCTGCCGCTACCTGGTTCTGGGTCGATCCCACCAACGACCTCGTCTTCGTCGGCATGACCCAGCGCATGTTCGGCAAAGGCCAACCGCAAATGAACCACGTCACCCGCCCCACCGTCTACGGGGCTTTGGTCAATCCAAATCAATAGCGTCTTCCCGTCTCGCCGGTCTGCGCCTGGCAACCAGCCTTCTCAATAATCTCGAGCGCCTGTTTGAAGATCTTACTGAGTTATGGCCTCCGCCTTGAGCTTCGCCAAGGGCTGCCGCCTCCACTGAAATGTCAGGCGAACAGCAGGCGGCCTTTAGGCTCTGGCACGGGACGGCCGAGTTCCCGGGCGGTCTCCATCCATTCGGAGATAACGGTTTCTGCGTTTGCCAGCGCCTCCTGCCGGGTTCGACCATCCGCGGCGCAACCCGGCAGTTCCGGCACTTCCGCGAGGAACGCGTCGTCTTCATCGCTCCAGTACAGGATGATCTCGTATTTCGTCATTCGATTTCCTCTGCTGGTTTATAACGGACGATGACGGCTCGAACCTGCTTGACCGGGTACGGCTTAGCAAGAGAGCCTCAGGATTGCAGATTGAGGATCTCCATCACGCCTGATCTGGCGAAAATGTGATGACCGCCCTTCACGCGTTCGACAAAGCCGAGAGCGGAAAGAAGCGATCGCAAATCCTCGAATCGAATATTGGCGTCGGCGGTGCCGTCAAGGATCTTCCGGAGAGTTTCCTTCCGCACAACCTAATTATGGCGCTGAATATCGCGCTGATTGAACATTGCGCTATCGGCCACCTGACCGCGTCCCGCCCGTGCGCAGCATCGATGTCCGCGCCGATATATACTACAACCGCATACCAAGGAGAGCTTCCGCCAACCGAGTGCGGAGAGATTGAATAACCATGGACAATTTACAGGATTCGAGCAGTCGTCGCGAATTCATTAAGACCGGGGGTAAAGCGGCCGCCGTTTCGGTCTTGGCCAACGTTGCCATGCCGCCCGTCCACGCTGCCGGCAGCGACCTGATCCAGGTGGCGCTGATCGGCTGTGGGGGGCGCGGCGGCGGCGCGGCGGCGAACGCCCTGTCCGTCAAGCGCGGTCCGGTCAAGCTGGTCGCCATGGCGGACCTGTTCCCCGAACGCCTCGCTACCGACCTGACTAAGTTACAGCAGCGTTTCCCGGCTCAGGTCGACGTCCCGCCGGATCGCCAGTTCCTCGGCTTCGACGCCTACCGGCACGCCATGGATTCCTTGAACCCCGGTGACATCGCCATCTTCGCCACGCCTCTGGCGTTTCGCGGAGTGCACTTCAACTACGCCATCCAGAAGCGCTTGAACGTCTTCATGGAAAAACCGCTCACCGCCGACGGCCCAACCAGCAAGCGCATGTTCGCGCTCGCCCAGGACGCCTCGGCGAAGAACCTCAAGGTGGGCGTGGGTCTCATGTCGCGTCACAGCCGCGCGATGCAGGAACTGGCCGACCGTGTCCATGACGGCGAAATCGGCGAAATCATTCTCCAGCGCGGTTACCGCATGCACGGCCCCGGCGGTTATTTCCTCTCGCTGCCCAAGCCACCCGGCATCACCGACCTGCTCTACCAGGTGAAGCGCTTCCACAGCTTCATTTGGGCCAGCGGGGGTTGCTACAACGACTTTTATATCCACATCATCGATCATCAGGGCTGGATGAAAAACCAATGGCCGGTAAAGGCGCAGGCCTTGGGCGGCCGGCACTACAAGGTCAGTCCCGATGGAGTCGCCTACGTCGATCAGAATTTCGACATCTATTCGGTCGAATACACCTATTCCGACGGGACCAAGTTCTTCTTCGACGGCCGCTGCATGAACGGATGCCAGGAGATCTACACCAGCACCCTGCAAGGGAGCAAGGGCATGGGCATCGCTTCCAGTAAGGGCGACTGCGGGCTGCCGTCAAGCCTGTACAAGAGTCAGGCGGCGTCCCCGGAAAACCTGATCTGGGAATCCAAGATCAGCCCGGAGGAAAGGGATCCCTATCAAAACGAGTGGAACGACTTGGTCGACGCCATTCGAGACGACAAGCCTTACAACGAGGTCAAACGCGGCGTGGAGGCAAGCCTGGTCTCGAGCATGGGCCGCATGGCCGCCAACACCGGACGCGAGATCACCTTCGACGAGATGCTCAACTGCGAGCACGAAATGGCGCCCGGCGTAGAAAACTTCACCATGGATTCCCCGGCCCCTCTGCT
>JAKAJI010000492.1 GCA_021813825.1 Acidobacteriota bacterium
TGTGCCACTCCTGCGCATCCGGCAGGCGGACCATCGGCGTCGCCCCCGCATACGGACACGCCGCAATCATCTTCTCCACGTCGCGGAATTCCAGCGTCGAGTGCTGCATCTCGAACCAGGCAAAGTCGTAGTGCTTGGCATACTCGCAGTACTGCTTCACATCCGGCTTCGACTGCGTGAAGCTGAACACCTGCTTGCCTTCGAGCAGCTTCCGTTTCACCGTGTTGTACAGCTTCGAAGGATCCTGCACCGCTGGCGGCGGATTCTGCGCCCACACCGCCCCCACTCCACCCGCCAGCAACAATCCAAACAACAGCACAGACGATCGGCCCATCCCGCGTTCCTCCAGTTGCGTCGAAGTATATACCAGCCGAAGGTCGCCCGGGCTGCTCCGCCCCTAAGTCGACCGCACGGGATCGTCCGGCCCCGGCCGCGCGCCAAACATCTCTCCGGTCGTCCCAAGGCTCCCGACACCCCACGCGTTCATCTGCGCCTTCCAGTGCGTGTTCAGGATGATCTAAAACCCAAGATCGTCCACGACCCGGAAAAAGGCCGCCCATTGCGCCGGAGCAGGGACACCGCCAGGCGACTCGACCCCAACAATGTAGCTGGCTCCCGGCGCGGGGATAAACGCAATGATGTGATCGTCAATACCGGAAATGAACGGCCGCCCGGCCTCATCGCTGTGGTGGATCACGTCCCGGGCCGGACCGCGCCCGCCACTTAGTTTCGAGTGCACAAGCGAATTAATCATCTGCGCCACCGTATGGACGCGGTTGCTGATGTTTCCCAGCCGCTTGTCCTCGAAGTCCTCGATCTGTTTATCGACGGCCTTCTTCTGTTGTCCCGGCGGCCCAACCAGCGTCGTCCGCGTTGACATCCCCGCAATCCGCCGGTCTTCTCCCATCGGCTGGAAGACCGCGGGCGAATTTCTACCAACCCTGGCCCCAAGAACACTTCTGCGCTTCAGCGGCCAAACCCCGAATATGTCGTAATCGCCCGTGCAGCAGTTCTTGTAATGCCCCACCGGATACGGCGGATACGGATTCACAAGCGCCAGAAGCGGCTTCAGTTCATAACTGCCCGCCACTAAATCAAACGCCCGCCACGTCACCGCGGTCCGCGGCAGCGCCTTGTCTGTGTAATACAGCGCCCAAACAAGGTCGCCGTGGCGTGTCTCCCGCCGTAGCGCGTAATGGATCTGCACCGGCCGCGTTACCGTCCCGACCCATACGTCCGCATTCATCTGCACGGGATCAATCCGGGCGTCCCGCACCTCGTCGTCGGCCCAGTTCCGGAGCTCCTGAAACCGTTCCTCCGTCAAACAGACCTGTTCGGTCGTCGCTTTCCAGCGCCCGGTCTTGTCCCACGCGTCCCCATGAAGCGAATGCTCCACGTCCGCCTTCTGCCTCGGGTTGTACGCGGCGCCCTTCTTGTGTAACCGTTCGTCGACGCAAATGAAGCCGGCCATCGGGCCGAAGTCGCAGCTCTTACTCTTCATCCGGAAGCCCTTGGTGTCATAACCGCCGCGCATCAGACCCGTGCACACCCGCCCCAACTGCCGGCTGCTGATCACGCATTTCTCCTGCCGTGCGATCTGCATGAAGATCTCGGCGTGTTCCCACGGCATCCCCACCAGGTGAGCCGCCGCCTGGTCGCGCTTCAACTTGCCCAGTTCGCTAAACGTGTTCATGAACATCCGGATCACCTCGACGCCAGTCTTTTCCCCCCGTTTTTCTCGCCGCCTCAGTATATCGCTCGCCGTCGAGCCGCGAACCCAGCCGTGGCCGTGCGTAGGCGCACGAAGGTTTCGCTTGCAAAAACTTGTTTTATTCCCTAAACTGGCTTGAACCTTCGGCTCCCCCAACGCGAGCCTACGCCCAATGCCCCTGCCCCATCCCAACTCCGTCGAAGATCCCGCCCCGGCGCACCTTTCATGACCGCGCACCTGTGGCTCGGCCTCGCTCTCACCATGGCCGCCGGCCTGATGTCCGGCAACTGCATGCTCCCCGCCAAATTCGTCCGCCGCTGGCAGTGGGAAAACACTTGGCTCATCTTTACCCTCGTCTCGCTCGTCGTCGCGCCCGCCATCCTGACGTTCGCCACCGTTAAGGACCTCACCGGCTTGTACTCGAGCCTTTCCCTCCAACAGGTCGCCCTGCCCTTCCTGTTCGGGTTCGGTTGGGGCATCGCGCAGGTCCTGTTCGGCCTCTCCATCACCCGCCTGGGCCTTGCCCTCGGCTACGCCATCATCATCGGCCTCGGCGCCGTGCTCGGCACTCTCGTCCCCATCCTCTTTGAGCGCCCACAAGTCCTCGTCACCGGCCGCGGCGCCCTCATCCTCGCCGGAGTCGCTGTCATGCTCTGCGGCATCGTTGTCGCCGGCAAAGCCGGGCGCATGCGGGAGCGGGATTCCGCACCGTCACCCGAATCCCCGCACGCCCGCTACGGCGCCGCACTCCTGCTCGCCGTCGCCTGCGGAATCCTCGCCCCCATGATCAACTTCTCCCTCGCCTTCGGACAGGACATCGCGCAGGAGGCCGTCCGCCGCGGCACAACCCCCGCCAACGCAGCCTACGCTGTCTGGCCCTTCGGACTCGCGGGCGGCCTGCTCCCCAATCTCGCCTACTGCTTCTACTTACTGAACCGGAATCGAACCTGGAACCGCTTCCAAACTCTCTCCCCCGACCTCTGGTTCCCCATCCTCATGGGCGTTCTCTGGATGGGCGCCTTCGCCGTCTACGGCACAGCCACCGCGTTCCTCGGCGCCCTCGGCACCTCCGTCGGCTGGGGACTCTTCCAGATCTTCATGATCATCACCGCCAACATCTCCGGCCTCGTCACCGGCGAATGGACCCACGCCGGCGCACCCGCCCGCCGCCTCCTCTGGTCCGGCCTATTCCTCCTCGCCGCCGCAACCGTTCTCATGGCCCTCGGAAACCGCTAACCTTTTCGCACCTTCCACAACACCTGCCGCACCATCCCCAGCAACACCTCCGCATCATGCGGCCCCAAACCCATCCGCATCACCAGCCGCCGCACCTTCACCGGCGTCGAATCCGAATGTACATACCCGCTCTCATTCAGAGCCTCGGTCAGAAGGTCTGCCACCCGCTCCACCATCGCCGCGTCCGCCAACTTCTTCGCCGCACCCGCCGC
>JAKAJI010000493.1 GCA_021813825.1 Acidobacteriota bacterium
TGCTGCCGAGCGCCACGTACGCCGGCCGCCAGAGCGCGTCGGTCCCCGCGCCGACACGATCGCTCAAGGAGCCGCCGGCGGCGGTCCGGTCCGCGGTCCCCGGCGTCGCCGGCGCCGGCGCGACGATGAGGGAGCGCCGCCCTCCGCGGCCGGCGCTTGCCCGGGGCGCGCCTGCACGCGCTGCAGCCGCTCCTCCTGGGGGAGCGTCTGGATCTCGGTCCACCAGGTCGCGATCTCAGGGTCGGCCACGCCGGCTTGAACCCGCAGCATCAGGAAATCGTAGGCCGCGCGGAAGCGCGGATGATGCAGCAACCCGAGGCTCTTCGCGCCGCTGCGCCGGTTGAAGCGGGGCTGCAGCATCAGCAATTCCCGCATCGGCACCGAGAAACGCCGCGGAATCGCGACCCGCGACTGCTGCGCCCGCAGCACCACGTCGCAAGCCTGCAGCAACTGGGCGACGTCGGGCGCGGGCCCGGCGTTGCGCTCGTTCATCTCCCGCAGCACCGCGCCCCAGAGCAGCAGCGCGAACAGGAAGGTCGGCGTGACCGCCTTGTCCGCGCCGATCCGCTCGTCGGTGTTGCGCAAGCCGAGATCGAGCATCTGTTCCGCGTAGGCGTACGGCGGCCGCGCGAACGCCGCCGCCGCGAGCGGAAACAGGTGCGCGAACAGGCCGTAGTGGCGCAGCAGCGCGTAGGACCGCGCGCCGTAACCCGACAAGAAGAGCTTCAGCGTCTCGTCGAAGAGCCGCGCCGGCGGTACGCCGTCGAGCAGCGACGCGAGCCGGGTGACCGGCGACTCGGTCGCCGGATCGAACGTGAAATCGAGCTTCGCCGCGAACCGCACCGCCCGCAGCATCCGCACCGGGTCCTCGCGATAGCGCTCGTCCGGATCGCCGATCAGGCGCAAGCGGCGCGCCGCGACGTCCGCGACGCCGCCCACGAAGTCCCAGACCGAGAAGTCCTCGATGTTGTAGTAGAGCGCGTTCGCGGTGAAGTCGCGCCGCCACACGTCCTCCTCGATCGTCCCGTAGACGTTGTCCCGCAGGATCCGGCCTCGCGGATCGATCTCCCGATCCTCCGGCCCGTCCAGCCCCGTCGCCGGACCCTCCGCGTCGGGATCCTCGGTATCCTCCCGCTCGGGCGCTGCCGCGGCGCGAAAGGTGGCAACCTCGATGATTTCGCTGCCGAAATGCACGTGCGCGAGCCGGAACCGACGGCCGATCAACCGCGAGTTGCGGAACAAGCGCCGGACCTCTTCCGGCAGCGCATTGGTCGCGACGTCGAAGTCCTTCGGACGCACGCCGAGCAGCAGATCGCGCACCGCGCCGCCGACGATGAAGGCCTGATAGCCCGCCTCCTTGAGGCGATACAGCACCCTCAGGGCGTTCGGAGAGATCGCGGAGCGCGAGATCGGGTGCTCGGACCGCGGGACGATGATCGGGGCGTTGGGGGTCGAGGATTCGTTCAAAAACTTAAGGTTCCGCTTGAGTCAAAAAAATTGGCCCGTATACTACCAGCCCTTCCGACCCAGCGGCGACCAACGGTCGATGCGCAGGTCCCCGATAGGCTCCCTTCGTCTAGAGGCCTAGGACACGGCCCTCTCAAGGCTGTAACACCGGTTCGAATCCGGTAGGGAGCGCCACAATTCAGGCACTTGCGATTTTCCCGATCGTTCCGTACGGAACCGGTACGGAAAGTCGCGCCAGGATTTCGGCCCATGTTGCCCTTGAGTGCTTAACAATTCCGTACGCACGAAAGGATCTTCATCATGACCACGAAAACCGTTCCAACGTTCGCCAGTCCGTTCGCATCCGACATGCTTCGACGCGGCTTGCGCACGTTCGTCGAGGAGGCCGCAGAGCGTGAAAGCGACGCGACCATCGGCGAAGCGGTCACCGCTTACCTGGACGCGATCGAGGAGGCAGCTCACGGCCTGCGCGCTGAGGCGGGGCTTCGCGCCCGGCGCACGTCGGGGCGCACAGCATGAGCGCCGCCGACAACGTGACACCGCTCCTCAAGCCATCGCCGAAGCGAGCCCGGAGGTCGCCAGAGCTGTACACGCGGATGCGCGTGCCGGAGCCGGCCGGCGTAGAGCGTAGCCGGGCCGATCGGCCACCGTGACATTGAGGCGGCCTACCTGCGGGGCGGTATTTACTCATTCTGGGGGAGTAAACTCGCGCCTAGTGGCCTGTACCAACTGATTGTGTACTGATGTGGCGCGACGGATCGGCGTATTTCCATTTCACGGTCCGGGGTGCCTTGTTGTAATGGCGGATGTAGCGCATGAGTTTTTTCCTCAAGTCGGACACCGAAGTGAAGACGCCCCGGGCGATAACGTCGCGTTCAATCTTGCCGAACCACAGCTCCACTTGGTTGAGCCATGAGGAGTACGTCGGAGTGAAGTGCAGGTGAACCTTCGGGTGCGCTTCCAGGAAGTCCTTAACCGTCTGGCTCTTGTGGGCCGAGAGGTTGTCTGCGATCACGTGGATTTCTTTGCCCCGAGGTTGATTGATGACAATGTCGGTGAGGAAGGCGACGAACTCAGCCGATGTGTGCCGCTCGGCAGTCTTGCCCAGAACTTCGCCGGTCTTGGTGTTGAAGGCGGCGTAGAGCGACAAGGTGCCGTGACGGAAGTACTCAAAACCGTGCCTCTCGGCCCTGCCCGGGGAAAGCGGCAAGACCGGATCCTTGCGATCAAGTGCTTGAATATGAGTCTTTTCATCGACACAGAACACCGCAGCGTGAGCCGGGGGATTCAGATACAGGCCAATAATGTCGGCGGCCTTCTTCTCAAAGTCCGGATCGTTCGAGGCCATGTAGCGCTCGATCCGATGGGGCTTGAGACCGTGCTTGCGCCAAACCCGGGCCACCATCATATGGCTGATCCCCAGCTGCGCAGCCAGTTTGCGGGTCGTCCAGTGCGTCGAGCAAGCCGGTGCGTGCCGGGTGCACTCCAGAATCTTGGCCTCCAACTCAGGGGTGAGGACCGTGGCAACCTGGCCAATGTGGCGGCTGTAGAGCCCTGCAATGCGCTGCTCCGCGAATCGCTTGCTCCAGCTGGCCACGAAGCCTCGACTGCACTCGATCCGCTCCGAGGCCTCATCCCACGTATGGCCCTCGGCCAAGAGCAAGATCAGCCGGGCTCGTCGGGCAT
>JAKAJI010000494.1 GCA_021813825.1 Acidobacteriota bacterium
GCCGGTGAGCAGGAAACACCCGTCGGGGAAAATGTTTTCCCGGAACAGGTAGCTGACAAGTTCGGCCGGCTCGCGCTTCATCGCGTCGAGTGTCGTTTCTCCCTGAAAGCGGATCGCGCCGTCGCGCAGAATCTCAAGCCTGATTTGCGTCCGCTTCGCCGGCGCGCCATCCATCAGGCGAATGCACGGTCCCAGCGCGCAAGACCGCTCGTACACCTTCGCCTGCGGCAGGTACAGCGGGTTCTCCCCCTCGATATCGCGGGCGCTCATGTCGTTGCCCGCGGTATAGCCCAGAATCCGCCCGGCAGGAGAAACCAGCAGCGTCAACTCCGGCTCCGGAATGCTCCATTTGGAATCCGAACGCACCTTCACGGCCGCGCCGGGGCCTACCACGCGATTCGGCGTGGCCTTGAAGAACAATTCCGGCCGCTCGGCCGAGTAGACGCGGTCATAAAAATCGCCGCCGCCGGCCGCTTTCGACTCCTCCATCCGCGCCGTGCGGCTCCGAAAGTAAGTGACGCCCGCCGCCCACACTTCCTGGTTCTCGATCGGCGCCAGCAGGTCCGTCTCAGCGGGGGCTTCCGCTCGCGGAGCGGAACCAAGCAGCGAAGCAATGTAGGCGCTAAGATCGTCACGCCGCAACAACCCGCGTTGCTCGCCTAAGGCGTGGTACACGCCTTCGTTTTCCGCAATCCAGCCTGCCCGTGTCCGGTAGAGTTTCACGTTCCTCCCTATTCGTGCGCGTGGCCGCGCATGCGGCTCTAGGGTACCATCCCGGAATACACCTAAGTGCTGAGAACGTAGTGCCGCGCCACCGCCTCAAACTCCGCCCGCTGCGCGTTCACCCAGGCGGCGTCCCGTCCCAACTCGGCCGCCATCAACTCCGCCACCCGCGGCGCCATCTCGAGCGCGGCCCGGGCGTTCAAAAACAGCGCCCGCAGCCGCCGCGCCAGGACGTCCTCCACCGTTCGCGCCATTTCATTCCGGGCGGCCCACACCACCTGCGCTTCGACATAGGGAAGCGCCGCGTGCAGAGGCTGCGCCAGGTGCGGCTCCACGCGCATCAGGTCTTCGACCGCCGGAGCGTCGGAGCCGTACACGCTCAACGCGCCGAACTTCGCTGCCGACGGATGAAACCCGTGCACGTTGAGATGATGCGTCACGCAGTCCCGCTCCGGCAGCGAGGCCAGCAGCGCCGCCTGGTTCACGCAGTCCTCCGCCATCCGCCGGTACGTCGTCCATTTGCCGCCGCAGATGGTCAGCAACCCGCTCGCATCGATGGAAATCGTGTGATCGCGCGAGAGCGCGGCGGTGTTTTTCCCGTCGCCCATTTTCGCCAGCGGCCGAATCCCCGCGAACACACTGAGCACGTCCTCCCGGCGCGGCTTCCTCGCCAGATAGAGCGAGGCTGTCTTCAAAACAAACTCGACCTCTTCTTCCATCGCCACCGGCTCGAGTGCCGCCTCGCTTACCGGCGTATCCGTCGTCCCCACCAGCGTGTGCCCGTTCCAGGGAATCGCGAACATCACGCGTCCGTCCTCGGTGCGCGGCACCATGATCGCGTTGTCGCCCGGCAGGAATTCCCTCGGAAAAACGAGATGGATCCCCTGGCTCGGCGCAATCATCGGCCGCGCCTCCGGCAGAGCCATCCGCCGCACGCCGTCGCTGAACGCGCCGGTGGCATTGATCACCACCTTCGCCCGTGCCTCGAACTCCTCACCTGTCTCGCCGTCGCGCACCACGACGCCATCGACGAAGCCGTCGGCGCCCCGCGTCACCGCGATCGCTTGCGCGTAGTTCAGCAGCGCCGCGCCCTGTTCGCTCGCCGTCTCGGCCAGGTGGATCAGCAGCCGCGAATCGTCGAACTGCCCGTCATAATAGATCACACCGCCGCGCAATCCTTCGGTCTGCAGCGTCGGCAGCCGTTCCAGCGTCTCCTCGCGCGACAAAATCCGCGACGTTCCGAACCCGTACTTGCCCGCCAGCAGGTTGTACAGCTTCAACCCGAGCCCGTAAAACGGAGCCTCCCACCAGTCGTAGTTCGGCACCACGAAGCCGAGATCGCGCACCAGGTGCGGAGCGTTCTTGAGCAGCAGGCCGCGCTCCTTCAGCGCTTCCATGACCAGCGGGATGTTTCCCTGCTCGAGATACCGCACGCCGCCGTGCACCAGTTTCGTGCTCCGGCTCGACGTGCCTTTGCCGAAGTCGCTCTGCTCCACCAGCAGCACTTCGTAGCCGCGCGATGCCGCGTCGATCGCCACGCCCACTCCCGTGGCGCCGCCGCCGACGACAACCATGTCCCATTTCCCACCGTGCGCCACAATGCGGCGGATCATTTCCTGTCGCGTCATGTTGCCCTTTACTTATTGTTTGGTCCCGCCGCCGGCCTGCTGCCGCTTCAGTTCGCCTCGCGCAACGGCTTCCAGATGAACCTCGTCGGGGCCGTCCGCCAGACGCAGCGTGCGCGAGTTCGCCCACGCCCGCGCCAGGAAGAAATCCTGCGAAACTCCGGCGCCGCCATGCGCCTGAATCGCGCGGTCCAGCACCGCCAGCGCAACGTTCGGCGCAACTACCTTGATCATCGCGATCTCGGCCCGCGCTTCTTTGTTGCCCACCGTGTCCATGCGGTAAGCGGCCTTCAGAACCAGCAGGCGCGCCTGCTCGATCTCGATCCGCGACTGCGCGATCCCAGCGCGCATCGTCCCCTGCTCGGCCAGCGTCCGCCCGAAGGCCACCCGCGAATCCGCCCGCCGGCACATGGCTTCGAGCGCCCGCTCCGCTACGCCGATCAGGCGCATGCAGTGATGAATCCGGCCCGGCCCGAGCCGCCCCTGCGCGATTTCAAATCCGCGCCCTTCCCCGAGCAGCAGGTTCGAGGCCGGAACGCGCACGTGGTCAAAGTCGATCTCGGCGTGGCCGTGCGGCGCTTCGTCGTAGCCGAACACGGTCAGCATCCGGCGGATCTTCACGCCGGGCGCATCCATCGGCACCAAAATCATAGACTGCTGTTTATGTTTTGGCGCCGCGGGGTCCGTTTTCCCCATGAAGATGGCCACCTTGCACCGCGGATCGCCCGCGCCGGAGGACCACCATTTCCGCCCGTTCAGAACGTACTCGCCGCCGTCGCGCACGATGCTCGCCTG
>JAKAJI010000495.1 GCA_021813825.1 Acidobacteriota bacterium
GTATTCGGAAAATTCGCGCGGGTAAAGCAGCGCGTGATAAAGCGCCGTGTAGATCCGGGTCTTCTCGCGGTCGGTGGCGCCTTTCACTTCAAGCCGGCTCAGTTTTTCCACCCACGCCCGGTGCACCTTCGCGCGCACCGCGTCGAAATCCCAGTCCGGAATCTCGTGCCGCAGATTCGCCCGCGCCTGCTCGACGCTCAAAAATGACGTCCCCACGCGGGCTTCCACAACTTCGCCCGGCCGGAATTCCGCGAACGCCCCGCGGCTTGCCGACGCGTCCGCGTTCTCGAGGCCGTAGGTGGCGGCGTGTTGCGGCGTCTGCCGGAACTCGACCGCGAAGTATCCGCGGAAGTTCGGCAGCTTAAAAGGTCCCAGGTGCGCATCCATGCGATGCGGGTTGTAGCCGGTGATTTCGCCTGTTTTTGCGTCGACCGCCGCAAAACCCTGCACGCCGGGCCGGGAAATTTCCACCAGCACGCGCGCGGCGCCCGTATTCGGAAACCGGAAACGAAAATACGCGCAGCGCTCCGAGGCCGTCATTTCCGCGCGGATCTGCGCGCCTTCCCCAGTCCGCAAAGTCACAGCGTAGTAATCCGGCCGGGCGATTTCCTCGCTGTGCGAGAACGAAAGCCGGCGCGATTCCGGCGTAGTGCGCAGTTGGCCCACCTCCGGCATCAAAGTGATGTAGCCGTAGTCGCCCATCCAGATCGCCGGCTGATGCGTGCCGATGAAGCCGCTGATCGCCGCATCGTCGTATTCATACGACGTCACGCTGATCTTGTTCTGCCGCGTCTGCGGCGTCCAGTCCGTCATCGCGAACGGCGGCCCGACAAACGGCATCGTCCCGCCATAGCCGATCTTGCTCCTCTGCGTTCCGATGAGCGGATTCACGTAGCCCATCGGATCGGGACCGGCGGCCAAGGCCGCGGAGACGAAAACGAGACAGATCAAAATTCGCCGCATGAGGGATCACCGATACTTTATCGGGTTGCGGAACGAAACGTGTGTGCCGCCCTTGCCTTGTGGAAGCGAATCCCGGGGAGTTATACTGCAAACCGTGCGGTCCATGACATGGGCTGTGGTTTCAGGGGCGTTTGTGCCGAGCCTCGCGCTCGCGGAAGCTTCGCTCCCGACCAACATCTTCGCGCCGGCTTCCACGCCCGCGCAGATCGTCCACGGGCTGAGCCTGTTCGTTCTCACCGTCACGGGCGTCATTTTCGTCGTCGTCTTCAGCCTGCTGGCGTACTCCGCCATCAAGTTCCGGCGGCGGCCGGGTGACGACGACCGCGAGCCGTTCCAGATCTACGGCAGCGACCAACTCGAGCTGGCCTGGACGGTGATTCCGGTGATCATCGTGATGGTCCTTTTCCTCACCTCGGCCCGCGTGATCCACACGGTGCAGGATGCGCGGAAGCCGAAGAGCGCGATCGACGTCACCGTGGTCGGCCACCAGTTCTGGTGGGAGTTCCGCTATCCGCAGTACGGTTTTGTCACCGCGAACGAGCTGCATGTCCCGGTGAGCGACCCGAAGCACCCAACGCCTACTTATCTAAAACTTCTCTCCGCCGACACCGATCACAGTTTCTGGGTGCCGCGACTGGCGGGCAAGACCGATCTCATTCCGAACCATCCGAACGAGATGTGGATCGACCCGCACGAAACCGGCCTTTTTCTCGGCCAGTGCGCGCAATATTGCGGCACGCAGCACGCCAAGATGCTGCTGCGCGTCTACGTCCAAAGCCGGGAGGACTTCGACCGCTGGGCCCGCGAGCAGCAGCAGGCGCCCGCCGCGGTTTCGCCCGGAGATGCGACCGCGGGCCAGCGCGTATTTCAAAGCACGGCCTGCATCAACTGCCATGCCGTTTCGGGCACCAACGCCAACGGAAAATTCGGCCCGGACCTGACGCACCTGATGAGCCGGAGCACAATTGCTTCCGGCGCCGTGCCCAACACGCCGGCCAACCTGCGCGCCTGGATCGACAATCCAGAGACTTTCAAGCCCGGCTCGCTGATGCCGGCGATGAATCTTAGTCCCAAGGAGCTCGATGAAGTAACAACTTACTTACTAACTCTCCACTAACTTTCAGCGAGCGGAAGGGAGCACAGGAAAAGAATCGTGTCGTCGGAATCGTTGCCCATCTCCGGACTGGCCGGCCTCGGAAGCAGGACGCGGCATACGTGGATCGAGGTCCTGCACGAGTGGCTGATCACGGTTGACCACAAGAAACTGGGGATCATGTACATCGTCTACGCCTTGCTTTTCCTGGTCGTAGGCGGCATCGAGGCCACCATCCTGCGCATCCAACTGGCGATTCCGAACGCGCATTTCGTCTCGCCGCAGGTATTCAACCGCATGTTCACCATGCACGGCACCACTATGATCTTTTTCGTGGCCATGCCGGTGCTGTTCGGTTTCGCCAACTACCTTGTTCCGCTGATGATCGGCGCGCGGGACATGGCGTTTCCGCGGCTGAACGCGTTCAGTTTTTGGCTGACCGCCTTCGGCGGCCTGCTGCTGTACTTCAGCTTTCTCGGCGGGGACGGGTTGTACGGCGCAGGCAGCACGCCGGACGTCGGCTGGTGGGCCTACGCGCCGCTGACTTCGGTGGCCTTTTCGCGCGGGCACAGCACGGATTATTGGACGATCTCGCTGCTGGTTTCCGGCTTCGGCACCATCGGCACGGCGGTGAACATCGTCGCCACGGTGCTCTCGATGCGCTGCCCGGGCATGACGCTGGGCAAAATGCCGCTGCTGGCGTGGCTGAACCTGGTGATGTCGGGCATGCTGCTGTTCACCATCACGCCGCTGACCGCCGCGCAACTGATGCTGATGGTCGACCGCTATCTGGGCGGGCACTTCTTCGACACGCAGGCTGGAGGGTCGGCAGCGATCTGGATGCACTTTTTCTGGATCTTCGGGCACCCGGAAGTGTACGTGCTCATCATTCCGTGTTTCGCCTTCGTGAGCGAAATTGTGCCCGTGTTCTCGCGCAAGCCGATTTTCGGCTACCCGATCATGGTGGCGGCGACGGTCTGCATCGGTTTCGTCAGCCTGAGCGTGTGGGCGCACCACATGTACACGATCGGCATGACGTCGTACGAGAACGCGTTCTTCGTGCTGACGACGCTGGCGGTGGGCGTG
>JAKAJI010000084.1 GCA_021813825.1 Acidobacteriota bacterium
CCCCGCCGCCGCTCCGCTTCCCCCCCTCCGGCGGCAGGTCCGCTGGCGCATCCTCGCCCTCCTGTTCGCCATCACCGTCATCGCCTTCATCGACCGCCAGACCCTCTCCGTCGCCGCACCCCTCCTCCGCAACACCTTCCACCTCTCCAACACCGACTACGGCCGCATCGTCAGCGCCTTCATGCTCGGAATGACCGCCGCCGAAGCCCCCATCGGCTGGTGGATCGACCGCCGCGGCGTCCGCCTGGGTCTCTCCATCGCCTCCGCCTGGTGGAGCGCCGGCACCGCCCTTCACTCGATCGCCCGCAACGCCGGCCAGTTCGCCCTCTTCCGCTTCTGGATGGGCACCGGCGAATGCGCCAACTTCTCCGGCGGCATGAAGGTCGTCTCCGAATGGTTCCCCGAACGCGAGCGTGCCCTCGCCGCCGGCCTGTTCAACAGCGGCGCCATGATCGGCGCCGTCCTCGCTCCGCCCGTCATCGTCTTCATCACCCTCCGCTGGGGCTGGCGCATGGCCTTCCTTTTCCCCGCCGCTCTCGGCTTCCTCTGGTCCATCCTCTGGCGCCGCTACTACACCCCGCCCGAGCACCACCCCGCTCTCACCACCGAGGAACGGAGTTACGTCTTCGCCGGCCGCTCCGCCCTTCAATCTCCCACGCCCGTCTCCCGGTTACTCGCCCGAAAAGAAATCTGGGGACTCATGCTCTGCCGCATGTTAGTCGGCCCCGTCGTGCAGTTCTATTGGTTCTGGACCCCCGAGTATCTCTTCCGCGCTCGCGGCCTCACCCTCGCCCAGATCGGCTGGTTTTCCTGGGTCCCCTTCCTGTTTGGCGACCTCGGCAACATCGCCGGCGGTTGGCTCGCCGGCCGCCTCCTCCGCCGCGGCGCGTCCCTTGCCACTGCCCGCTACACCACCATGGGCTTCGGCGCTCTATGCTGCCTCCTCAGCGCCGCCGTCGTCGGCCTCCACTCCTCCATCTCCGCCATCGCCCTCATCTGCATCGTCCTGTTCGGCCATACCTGTCTCTCCGCCAACATGTTCGCCGCTTTCTCCGATGTCGCCCCCCGCGCCGCCGTCAGCCGCGTCACCGGACTCACCGGCCTCTCCGGCGGGTTCAGCGGACTCCTGTTTCCCCTCCTCACCGGCTACCTGATTGACCGCTTCTCCTACGCCCCGGTCTTCCTGATGGCTTCCCTCATGCCCCTCGCCGGACTCACCTTACTCTGGCTGCTCTCCGGCCGCCTCGCTCCCCTCGATCTCTCGGCTGGCTCCGAGTTAGTAACTTCCAAACTAACTCAGCAGTAACTCCAGATCCTCGCGCGTCAGGCTCCGCAGCGTCCGGTTGTCCTCATTCAAAATCGCATCCGCCAGGTCCCGCTTGTTCTCCTGCAACGCCAGCACCTTCTCTTCCACCGTGTCCCGCGCAATCAATCGGTAAGCAAATACCTTCCTCGTCTGCCCGATCCGGTGCGCCCGGTCAATCGCCTGGCTCTCTACCGCCGGGTTCCACCACGGGTCCAGCAAAAACACATACTCGGCCGCCGTCAGGTTCAGCCCCACGCCGCCCGCCTTCAAACTCACCAGGAACAGCTTGCAGTTGTCATCCGTCTGAAACCGCTCCACGCACGCCTGGCGGTTCTTCGTCTGCCCGTCCAGATACTCATGCGCGATCCCTTCCCGCGCCAACTGCTCCCGCAGAATCGCCAGGAAACTGGTGAACTGCGAAAACACCAGCACCTTGTGCCCTTCTTCGATGGTCTCCACCAGCGTGGGCATCAGCATGTCGAGCTTCGCGCTGCTCTCCGCCGCCCGCTTCTTGTCGATCAGCCCCGGATGGCACGCCGCCTGCCGCAGACGCAGCAGCGCTTCGAGCACATGCATCCGCGCCTTCGCTATCCCCTGTTTGTCGATCCGCCCCAGCAGCGACAGCCGGTAATGATCCCGCAGCTCGTCGTACACTTTCCGCTGCGCCGCCTCCATCTCGCAGTACAGCGTCTGCTCCAGCTTTTCGGGCAACTCGCTCGCCACCTGCTCCTTCGTGCGCCGCAAAATGAACGGCCGCAGCGCCCGCGAAAGCACCTGCCGCGTCGCCTCGTCCGGATTCCGCATCGGTCCGCCCGCAGCCTGAAACACGTTCGCCGCGCCCAGCATCCCGGGGTTGAGAAACTCAAACAAGCTCCACAACTCGCCCAGGTGATTCTCCACCGGCGTCCCGCTTAGCGCCAGCCGGTGATTCGCCTCGAGCAACCGCGCCGCCTTCGCCGATTCGCTCGCCGCGTTCTTGATCGCCTGCGCCTCGTCCAGAATCACGTAGTCGAACCGGTGATCCTTGAAACTCGCCGCATCCCGTCGCAGCGTCCCGTAGGTCGTCAGCACCACGTCGTATCCGGAGAATACCTCCGTCTCCTTCGCCCGCGCCGTGCCCGTGTGATCCAGCATCCGCAGCTTCGGCGTGAACTTCGACGCCTCCAGTTGCCAGTTGTAAATCAGCGACCGCGGCACCACCACCAGCGACGGCGGCGCCTCGTCCCCCGCCTCCCGCAGCGCGCGCCGCTCCTCCAGCAGCGCCAGCACCTGCGGCGTCTTTCCCACGCCCATGTCGTCGGCCAGGCACCCTCCAAAGCCGAACTCGCGCAGGAAATGCATCCATCCCAACCCTTCCAACTGATACCCGCGCAGCGTCCCCGTAAACCCCGCCGGCTGCTTCGCCGCTTCCACCCCCGCAAACGCCGCCAGCCGCTTCCGCGCCCGCACGAACACTTCGTCCAGCTTCACTTCCGGCTTCTCGGCCAGTAGCACATCGAGCAGCCCCGCCTGCGACTGGGAAAACCGCAGCGCGCCCTCTTCCTGCTTGCCGAACTTCAACAGCAGCCCGTATTTTTCCAGCAGTTCTTCCGGCAGCAGCCCAAACGAGCCGTCGGTCAACTCCACCACGCCCTCGTTCCGCCGCAGCGCCTCCAGCACCGCCGGCAACTCCGCCCTCGCCTCGCCGAACTCCACTTCCGCATTCAGATCGAACCAGTCGATCCCGGAAGTCAGCTCCGCCCGGAATCCCGTCGAGTGCCGGAACTTCTTTCCCCGAACTTGCAGCTTCCATCCCGCCCGCGCCAGCGCCGGCACAATCCGGTTCAGTTTCTTCCCCGGTACTTGCCAGTAGTCCAGATCCTGGTGGTAATACTGCCGCGGCGGCCGCTTGATTCCCAGTTCCTTCAGCAACCCCACCGCCGCCTCCTCCGCCTCTTCATGCCGCTTCACATATCGCCGGCGCTTGGCGTCGTAGATGCCCCGCTCTTTCGCCGCCTCCGGCACAATCCGTTCCCCGTATTCGAAGCTCAAGTCTCCCCGCAGCACGTTATTCCGCCTGTCCATGTACTCCGCGGAATCCGACACCCGGAAACACACCCGCGGCGGCTCTTGCACCTGCTCGAACCGCAACTCCTCCGGCCAACTCACCTCCGGCGGATCCGGCCGCGACATCATCTCCGCCACCAGCACGTGCCCTTGCGACTCCGGTACCGTGATTTCCTTCCGCTCCCGCAGGAATTCCAGCCACGCCCGCGCACCCGCAGTCTCAAACAGCGCCAGCCTTCCATCCGCCACCATCACGCCGCCCTGGCTCATCAGCACCGGCGTATCCAGCGCCATCACCGCTTCACCCCGCCGCAACCGCCCGTTCAATACCCACCGGTCGCCGGCCCGCTCCACATATACTTCGAACCGCCAAGGCTCTCCCCCATCCCACCCCAGTACGGCCCATTCCTCAATCGGTGTCCCGGTTTCCTGGCGCAGCAGGCACCGCCCCGTCGCACACAACTTCGGCAACAAGTACCGCGCCGTCGCCCCGCTCAACACAAACGCGGACGGAATCGCTTCCACGTTGTAGTAGCCGTATAATTCCGGCGCCCCGGCCAGCAACATCAGAGCGTCCCGGTCCGCCTCGTCCGGAATCGCCGCAATCTGTTCCCGCCTCACGCGCAGCGCCTTCGGCTTTCCCAATGCGCCCGTCTTCAGCGGATCGCGCGCGTTCACCTCCACGACAATGTTTGGCTGATGCCGCATCGCCGCCAGGTCCACCACGTAGTACAGAACCCGCCCCCGGGGCCACTCCGGCGCAATCTCCCTGCCCGTCCGGTACCGCTCCACCCCGGCCAGCGCGTCCTTCCACGCCGCATCCGCCCCCGCCCGCCGTGGCTGCTTCTCGGGCACAACCCACTTCCCGCCGTCGATCTCGTCCAAAACAAAATCGGGAAAAATGTCTTTATCGATTGCTAGATCGTCTACCAGCTTCGGCGTCCCGCTCCCTACCCGGCCCAGCAGATAATACTTCGCGTCCGCCGCCCGGATCACCGCCCAAATGTGCTTGCACACGCCGGACGATTCGTAGTACTCGCACTCGCACGAAACATGAATCTCATCGCCCTCCCGCCGCAACTCCACTTCATACAACTGCGTCCCCATCACCTCGGCGCGTACCGCCCACTGGTTGCCCTGAATCGACACGACTTTCCCGCTCGTGTACACCAGGTCCCCGCGTTGACGCACCGCGGGCTCGACCCCCGCCTTCAGATATCGTTGGAGATACATCGTTGGCGACTCAGGCCCCTCGTCTACCCGAGTCCCGTTTTCGTTTCGAACTCTGACACTCGCAAATGACTCTTGCCTTCAATCCCTCGCGCCTCGTTCCCAGCGCCGTCGGTCTTTTCAACCCCGTTCCATCAGTCTAGCCTCTCGCCACCCTCGGTCACGGACCCGTTCTTCCAACGCCGGGCAGCGTAACCGACCCAACCGCCCCCGACGCTGCGTCATACACCACCACGCGAAGTCGCCTCACATCAGGCCCCATTCCCACCGCCAGGCGCTTTCGCAGGCCGTTCCTCATCGCCTCCTCCTTCTGCGGCGCGCTCAGCTCCGAATCCATCGTCTCCTCGGCCACCCGCTTCCAGCCCCCCTCCGGCGCGAACTCGAACACGTTCACCGAAAGCTCGGTCAGCCACCGGTCCCCCGCCGGCAGCATCGCCACATCCTGCGCTCTTACCTTCACGTCCAGCACCGTATCCGCCTTGGCCGCGCCCGCGCTCCCCTTCACCGTCACGCCAATCCCGGTCGCATCGAACGGACTCAGAATCGCCGACCGCAGCACCGCGTCCTCCATCGCCTCTTCCGTCTGCTCCGGCGGATACGCCATGTACTCCGTCTTCGCCACCAGTTTCACGCCCTTGCGGGAACATTTCAGCTTGATCTTGTGCAGCTTCCCATCCCAACTCTGGGGCGCCGGAACGTACCCGATCACATAGCTCGACCGCGCATCCTGCAACGCCTTGCGGATCGCCCCCACCACATCGGGACCCGGAAACGCCCGCCCACCCGTCATCGCCGCCATCTCCTGCAGCGTCTCGTCGTCCATCTGGTACATCCTGCCGCCAACCGCCGGCCCGCTCAGCCTCACCGGATACATCGAAATCCCCTGCGCGTCCAGCACCGCGCTCATCTGCCGCATCATCGGCGTGTAGTCGTAGCCATACATCCCCGCCTCCGTCTGCCCGGGGTCCACCTGGATCGGCACGCCGTGCGTCAGCCACACCAGGTTCTTCCGGCCCGCCACCGCCCCCACCGTCGCCGCCAGCGTCTCCAGGCCTGCCACCGTCGCCTTCACCCGGTCCTCGGCGAACAGATAATCCCGCGTCGCAATTTCGGTCTTCAGCACCGAGTTAATTCGCTCCCCAATCTCGGCAACCGCCGGCGCCCTTCCGCCCCCGCCCGGCTCGTCTCCGGCTTCCGGCAGCGGCGCGATCGGCATCACCCCCTTCAGCGTCAGCACGTAAACGTACAGGTACTCGGCCGGACCCAGCTTCCTCAGCGCCTCCAGCAGTTGCCCGCCCGCGTAGCTCTCCTCGCCCTGCCCCGCGTTCAGCAGGTCCAGCAGCACAACGGTCACGCGCGGGGGCGCCGCCGTCACCCGGTTGGAAAATTCCCCCGGCCCCAATGCCCCAGCCGCTTCCGCCGCCCGCTCGTTCGTCTCGCGAAACAGGACGATCTTCTCCGCCTTCCCCGCGTCCGACACCGTGATCTCGCCCGGCTCCAGATCCCGCACCGGCTGCCCGCGCCCGTCCTCCGCCGCCACGTTCAGCATCACCAGTCGTGTCTGTCCCCCAAAAACAGCCACCGGCAACAACAATCCAATTCCCAGTACCGCCGCCCTCACGGCCCTGTTCGCTGCGCTCCTTTCAACGTCACCGAGCCCACCTGGTTCGAGTAATTGTCGTACACAATCACTCGAATCCTCCCCGTCCCTCCGAACTCCATCCCACGCTTCACCACAAATCCGTTCTGCATCGCCTGGTTGCGTTCCGCCGCGCTCAAGTGCAGATCCATCGGCTGCGGGTCCGTCGCTCGCGGCTCCGCACCCTCCTCGAGCACCGCGTAAATCACCACCAGCGATCCGGCCCACTGGTCTCCCACCGGCACCAGCTTCACGTCCTGCGCCCGCACCCGCAGCGTCACCTCCACCGTCCCCGGCGCGCCCGCCACGGGCTTCATCGACGCGATCAACCCGATCTCGCTCGCATCGAACGGGCTCAGCGTCGCCGCCCGCAGCGCCGCCTGTTGCTGCGCCCCGCCCCCCGTCGCCGCAGGCTCCGCAATGTACTCGCTCTTGGCCAGCAGCTTCACGCCCTTCAAAGAACATTTCAGCCTGATCTTGTGCAGTTTCCCGTTCCAGTTCTCCGGCGGCGGCACATAACCCACGACATAGCTCGACGCCGTGTCCGCCATCGCCTGCGTCACCGCTTTGGCGATCTCGGTGTCCAGATACACTCGTCCCCCCGTCATCGCCGCAATCTCGCCCAGCGTCTGCGCACTCGCCCCGATCTCCCCGTTCCCGTTCATGTCCACCGGATACATCGCCACCCCCGCCGCATCCAGCGTCGAACCCAGCAGCCGCATCTCCCCCTCCGGATCCAGCCCCGGCTCCTCGAAATCCACCGGCACTCCGTGCGTAATCCACACGATGTTCTTCCGCCCCGCCACCGCCCCCAGCCGCTCTGCCAGCATCTTCATCGTCGAGAACGTCCCCATCACCCGTTCATCGGTGTACATGGCCGGCTTCATCCGGTACGCCGCGTTCATCGCCTGGTCCAGCCGCGGCTGAATCGTCTTCGTCCACGGCGTCGCCATCCGCGGCGGAGGCCCCTCGCCCGCCTCCGGCAGTCCCACCACCGGCATCAACCCCTGCTCGGTTAGCAGATAGAAATACAAATAGTCCGCCGAATCCACCTTCTTCAGCGCGTCAATAATCTCCCCTCGCGCGTAGCCCTGCTGCGTCATCTTCGCATTCAGCACATCGAACACGATCACAGTCACGTGCGGTATCGCCCCCGAGCGGTTGGAAACCTCTCCCGGCGCAAGCTTCGGCTCCGCTTCCCCCGCCGCCCGGCCCGCCTTCCGGAATACCGTAATCGTCTGCTGTTTTCCGTTGTCGAATACCTGCAGGTCGTCCAGCGTCAACTCCGGCGCCGGCCCGCTCTTGGCCGCCTCCACCGCCACCCGCAGCGTCACCAGCCTCGTCGGCCCGCCCGGCGCAGCCCGTTTCGGCGCCGCCCACGCCAAACCCGCCACCAACGCCAGCGCACACCCCACTCGCCGCATTACGATCCCGCCTTCCCGATCCCGGTCAACGTCACCGACCCCACGGCGCCCGAAAAGTTGTCCAACACAATAATCCGGACCTTATCCACTCCCTCGCGAAAGGCAATGTCCCCACCCACGTTGATGCCGCCCTTCAAGACTTCATCGCGCTGCGCCGCCACGAAATCAATCGGCATCGCCACCGGCCGCGTCGGCCACGGCTCTCCGTTCTTCCCATAGCTCACATACGCCACCGAAAGGTCGCAGTGGTACGCCGTGCCTACCGCTTGCATCGTCACATCGCGCGCATCGATCCGAAGCTGCAACCGCGTTTTCTTCGGATCCTTCTTGCTCGACGCCCGCAACGCCCACAGCCCGATCTCGGAAGCATCGAACGGACTCCGGATCGCCGCCCGGAACGCCTCCTGCTCCTCCGCCGCGCCCATCTCCGGCTCCTTGTACGCCACGTACTCCGTCTTCGATTCCAGTTTCACGCCGTCCTTGGCGCACTTCAGCTTGATCTTGTGCAGCTTCCCATCCCAATTCCCCGCTGCCGGATAGTAGCCCACGACATAGCTCGACTGTGACGCCTCCATCGCCGCCTTCATCGCCGCCGGCACGTCGGCCTGCGCATACAACTGGCCGCCCGTCATCGCCGCGATCTCATCGAGCGTCTGCTGTTGCTCCATCATTTCCTCGCCCTCATCCCGCCTCGGCCCAAACGCCTCCACCGGATACACCGCCACCCCGCTCGCATCGAACGCCGTGCTCAGCCGCCGCAGAAGTTCCTCGTACTCGGCCGGCGAACCCGACCCCGCATGACGCGCTCCGATCTCGATCGGAATCCCCCGCGTCACCCAAACCAGGTTCTTTCGCCCCGCCACCGATCCCAACCGGCCGAGCAGCGCCGCCAGCCACTGATACGTCGCATTCACCCGGTCCTGCGGCTCCATGTTGTCGCTGTGCGGCCCCAACCGGTTCACCCCCTTCATCGCCGCGTCGAGCTTCGGTTGAATCTGCTGCGTCCAGCCGGCCTCCGCCGCCCCCGCAGGCTCCCCCACCTCCGGCAGCGCCCGCACCGGCACCAGACCTTTCAGCGTCAGCAGGTAAAAATACACCGAATCCCCGTCCTTGATCGGCTGCAGCGCGTCGATGATCCGCCCCCGCACATACGCCTGGTCCTTCATCGTCGTGTTCAGCACGTCGAACAAAACCACCGTCACCTGCGCCGGCGTCCCCGCGCCCCGATTGGAAAACTCGCCCGGCGCCATCGGCCCCGCCGCCACACTCGCGTTCCCGCTCCCGTTCTTCCGGAACAGCGCGATCGTCTCCGGCTTGCCCGCGTCCGTTATCTGCAGATCGCCCGCCGCCAACTCCGCTGGGCCGCCGCTCGCGCCCTCCGCCACCACGTTCAACCGCACCATCCGCTGCGGCGTCTGCCCCCACGCGGCCGCCGCCATCAACATCAGCAATCCAACTCGCCGCATCAGCCACCGGCCTTCCTGCCGCCCAGCGGCAACGTCACCGACCCCACCGCGTCCGAGTAGTTGTCAAACACAATCACTCGCACCTTCCTCACGTCCGCCCCAAACGCGATGTCGCCTCCCGTGAGAATCCCGCTCTTCATCGCCGCCTGCTCCTGCGCCGCGCTCAAATCGATCGTCACCGGAACCGGACGCGACGGCAACACCTGCCCTCCCGCCCCGTACGTCACGTAAGTCAGCGCAATCTCCCCGTGATACCGCCCGCCCCCTTCGAGCAGCATCAGATCCTGCGTCCGGATCCGCAGCCGGATCTGTGTCTTCGCTGGATCCTTGGCGTCCGGCGCCGCCAACCCCTGCAGCCCGATCTCGGAGTCGTCAAACGGGCTCCGCACCGCCGCCCGCATCGTCGTCGCCTCCGCGGCCCCGCCGCTCGCCTCCAGCGGATACGCCACATATTGCGTCTTCCCCTGCAGCTTCACCCCCTTAATCGAACATTTCAGCCGGATCTTGTGCAGTTTCCCATCCCAGTTCTCCGGCGGCGGATAATATCCCACTACGTAGCTTGAACGCGAAGCCGCCAGCGCATCCCGCAACGCCGAACTCACGTCTCCCCCCTCGTACGTCGCTCCGCCCGTCAGCCCCGCCATCTCCTCGAGCGTCTGCACCTCCTCCATCATCGATCCCGACGTCTCCCGCATCGGCCCGAATGACTCCACCGGATACACCGCCACGCCGCTCTCGTCCAATGCCGCGCTCAACTGCCGCAAGATCGGCTCATAGTCGACCGGCATGCCCGATTCCGGATGCCGTTGCCCATATTCGAGCGGCACCCCCCGCGTAATCCATACCAGGTTCTTCCGCCCCGATACGCCGGAAAGCCTCATCATCATCGTCTGCAGCGCCGTGTACGTCCCGTTGAACCGGTCCCACGGCAGCACGTTGTCGCTCCGTGGACCCAACCGGCTCACGCTCTGCATCGCCGCGTCTAGCTTCGGCTGCGCCTGGCTCGTCCACGGTACGGCCGCGTGCGGTGGCGCGTCCTCCCCGGGTTCCGGCAGCGGTTGAATCGGAACCAGCCCGCTCAGCGTCAGCACATATAAATAAACCGAGTCGGCGCCTTCCACCTTCTTCAGCGCCGCCAGCAGTTGCCCGCGCATGTATCCCTGCGCTTCCAGCCGCGTGTTCAGCAGGTCAAACAGAATCACCGTCACCTGCGACGGCATGCCGGCCTCGAGATTCGTCACCTCGCCCGGTGCGAGCGGCGCGTCCGGCTTCCTCTGCCTCGTCGCGTTCGAACGGAACAGGACGATCTTCTGCGCCTTCCCGGCATCGAGCACCTGGACGTCGCCCTGTTCGAGCGCCGGCGCCGCCTTGCCGTGCGCGCCTTCCGCGGCCACGTTCAGCCGCACCATCCGCGTCAGCCCCTGACCACCGCCTGCGTCCTGCTTCGCGCCGGCGTAACCGGCCGCTGCCAGCGCGATCCACAGCGCTGCAGACCGCCGCATCAGCCGCCCGCCTTCGTCGCTCCGCCCAGCGGCAACGTCACCGACCCCACCGCGTCCGAGTAATTGTCAAATACAATCACCCGCACCTTCTCGACGCTCGATCCGAACCCGATGTCGTGCCCCGCCACAATCCCGTCCTTCATCGCCTGCTCCCGCTGCGCATCCGTCAGCTCAATCGGCACCGGCAGCGGCCGTGACATGATCTTCTGCCCTCCGGCCCCATAGGCCACATACGTCAGCGACACCTCGCCGCGATACTTCCCTCCGCCCTCGAGCAGAATGATGTCCTGCGCCCGGATGCGCACCCGGATTGACGTCTTCGCCGGCTCCTTCGCATCCGGCCCCGCGCTCCCCGCGAGCCCGATCTCATCTGTGTCCACCGCGCTCTCGGCCGCCGTTCGCACCGCCGCCTGCTCCTCCGCCCCGCCGCTCGCCTCCAGCGCGTACGCCATGTACTGCGTCTTGGACTGTAGCTTCACGTCCTTCAGCGAACATTTCAGCTTGATCTTGTGCAGCTTCCCGTTCCAGTTTCCCGGCGGCGGATAATAACCCACCACGTAGCTCGATCGCGCCGCCTCGGCCGCATCGTCGAGCGCCGCGCCCACGTTTCCGTCCCCGTATACTTTTCCCCCCGTCATCCCCGCCAGCTCATCCAGCGTCTGCACTTCCTGCAACACCGAACTCGACGCCTCCCGCCCCGCTCCAAACGCCTCCACCGCGTACACCGCCACCCCGCTCGCATCCAACTGCCCGCTTAACTGCCGCAGCAGCGGCTCGAAGTTCGCCGGCGTCCCCCAGTCCGGATGCTGCCCCCCGATCTCCAGCGGCACCCCCCGCGTCACCCACACCAGGTTCTTCCGCCCGCCAATGCCGCCCATCTGGTCGAGCAGGCTCCCCAGCGCCTTATACGTCGAATTCACCCGGTCCCACGGCATCATATTGTCGTTCTGCGGCCCAAGCCGGTTCACTCCCTGCATCGCCTCGTCCAGCTTCGCCGCTACATCCTTCGTCCACGGAGTCGTCCCCGCCGCCTCACCCGGCCCCGGCAGCCCGTGCACTCCCTGCAGCCCCTTGATCGTCAGCAGGTACAGATACAGCGAGTCCGTCTTCTCTGTCTTGTTCAGCGCCTGCAGAAGCTGCCCCCGCACATACCCCTGGTCCTCCATGTGCGTGTTCAGCAGATCGAATAAAATCACCGTCACCTGCCCCGGCGCGTTCCCGGTCCGGTTCGTCACTTCCCCGGGCTTCAACACCGCCGCCGAGCCTTTCTGCCTCGCCTCATTCCGCCGGAACACCTCGATCTTCTGTTCCTTCCCGTTGTCGAACACCTGCAGATCGTCCGCTTTCAATTCCGGCGCCGTGTCCCCGTGCGAAGCCGCCACGGCCACGTTCAACCTCACCATCCTTGTCATGCCCTTCGCGTCGTTCTTCGCCCAGGCCCAACTGGAAACCGCCACTGCCGGCATTGCAGCCAAAACTATGATTCCCAACCTCATCTCTGTCCCTTTCTGAGTCCCGTGAATGTTACCGAACCTACCGCTCCGGAATAATCGTCAAATATGATCGCCCGCAACTTACTAACATCCGCATCTAACGATAGCTCACTACGCAGCCGGATGCCTCCGCTCATCAGTTCCTCCCGCTGCCGCGAACTCAAGTCCAGCCGCTCGTGCGAGCCGCTCAGCGCCTTCGGCCTCCCTCCCGCTCCGTACTCCACATACGTCACCGCAATCCCACCCAGATACCGCTCGCCCACCGGAAGCAGCGTCAGATCCTGCGCCCCGACCTGCAACCGTACCTGAACCCTCCGCGCCTCCCCGCCGGCCGCCTCCGCCTCACCCGCCACCGCGATCTCCGAGGCGTCAAACGGGCTTCCCAGCGCCCCCCGCAGCGCCGCCGTCTCTTCCGCCTCGCTCGCCGCTTCCGGCGGATACGCCGCATACTCGGTCCGCGCCACCACCCGCGCTCCTTTACGCAAACACTTCACGCGGATCCTGTGCATCTTCCCGTCCCAGCTCTCCGGCGGCGGATAATACCCGATCCGGTAACTCGAACGTGTGCTCCTCACCGCGTCCCCGATCGCCTCGCCCACCTCGGCGTCGACATACACCTCCCCGCCCGTCATCGCCGCAATCTCCCGCAGCGTCTCCACGTTCGCCAGCACCGCCGCCGACGCCTCCCGCTGCGGTCCGTATAACTCCACCGGATACACCGCCACCCCGCTCCGCTCCATCGCCGCGCTCAACTCCCGTAACATCGGACGGTAGTCCGCCGGCTCGCCCCACTCCGGGTGCTGCTCGCCGATCTCCACCGGTACCCCGTGCGTAATCCACACCAGGTTCTTCCGCCCCGCCACCGCGCCCAGCCGCCCCAGCAGCCCTTCAATCGCCGAGTAAGTCATATTCACCCGGTCCAGGGGAAACAAATTGTCGTGCTGCGGCCCCAGCCGGTTCACGCTCTTCATCGCCGAGTCCAGCCTCTGCTGGATCTCCCTCGTCCAAGGCTCCTCCGCCTTCGCCGGTGCCTCTTCTCCCGGCGCCGGCAGCCCCTCCAGCGGTATGAGCCCCGCGATCGTCAGCAGATACAAATACACATACTCGGCCGGCTCCAGCTTCTTCAGCGCGCCGATAATCCGCCCCCGCGCGAACCCCTGGTCGTCCATGTTCGTGTTCAGCAGATCGAACAGAATCAGCGTCACGTGCGGTGGCGCCTCTGCGCTCCGGTTCGACACTTCGCCCTCACCCGCCCGCAACTCCAGCCGCTTCCCGCGCCCCTCCTCGGTACGGAACCGCACAATCTTCTGCTCCCTGCCCTGGTCGTACACGTGAAAGTCTTCCGCCGCCAGCCCACTCACCGGCCGCCCCCGCCTGTCTTCGACTTCCACGTTCAGCTTCACCATCCGCGTCGGCCCCAACGCCCCGCTCTTCCGTCCTCCCGCCCAAACCACCGCGGCCACGCTCAGCGCAGCTGCGGCCCGCACCGCCCACCCCATCAGCCGCCCGTCTGCCCTAACCCCGTCAGCGTCACAGACCCCACCGCGCTCGAGTTGTTGTCAAACACAACCACCCTCACCTTATGCACCTGCGGCCCGAATTGTAAGTCCCCACCCGCCGTAATCCCGTTCTTCATCACATCGTCTTTCTGCTGCGCCGTGAAATCCATCCGCAACGGCATCGGGTTCGAAGGCTGCGGCCTCCCATCCGGCCCATACATCACATAGGTCAACGCCAACTCCCCTCCGAAGTGGTCTCCCAGCGGCAGCAGCGAAACATCCTGCGCGCGGATCCGCAACCGCAGGTGCGTCGTCGCCGGCGTCTTCGCATCCGGCGTCGCATCCGCCAGCAGACCAATCTCGCTCGCGTCAAACGGACTCAGCATCGCCGCCCGCAACGCCGCCTGCTCGGCCTGCATCCCCGCCGCCTCCGGCGGATACGCCATGTACTCCGTCTTCGTCACCAGCCTCACGCCCTTCCGCGAACACTTCAGCTTGATCTTGTGCATCTTCCCATCCCAGTTCGCCGGCGGCGGATAGTAACCAATCACGTAACTCGACCGCGCATCCTTCAACGCCTGATGGATCGCCCCCGGAATGTCCGGATTGATGAACGCTTTCCCGCCCGTCATCGCCGCCATCTCCTCCAGCGTGTCCGCGCTCGCCACCCCCGGCGCCGTCTGCGACGACTCGGCGATCCCGCCACTATCCGCCCCCGAACCGCGGCCCATTCCTCCGCCGCCCAAACCGGGCGATCCGCTCGAAGTCGCCGACATCGGCGCCTGCGTCCCCGGCGGCGCAAGATCCACCGGATACACCGCCACCTGCGCCCGGTCCAGCGCCGCGTTCAGCTCCTTCAGCACAGGCTCGTAATCAATCGGAATGTCAATCCCGGACCGCGCCGGCCC
>JAKAJI010000496.1 GCA_021813825.1 Acidobacteriota bacterium
GACGCCGATTCAGCGATGCCCCACAGGCGCGATTGTCTGGATGGACGCGGTACGCGGCCCGATCAAAGGCGTGGAGGCCAAGGTCATCACGAGGCGTACGCCGCTGCCCGTGGAACTGGCGGATCTTCCGCTGGCGGCCGCGGCAGCCGTGGCGCGGGAGATGCCGAAGTAGGCGAGGACACAACGAGATTCGCATGAGCACAAAAGAAAAAACATTTCGATTTCCGGGCGTGCGGCAGGCGATGGACGGCAACACCGCCGTCATCATGTGTGAGCGCGAGTCGAGCGATGCCGCGGGAGCCTACCCGATCACGCCCTCGACCCAGATGGGCGAGTACTGGGCCGAGGAGACCGCCAACGGCCACGTCAACATCAGCGGGCGGCCGCTGATCTTCGTCGAGCCGGAAGGCGAACACGCGGCCGCGGCCGTCACCGCCGGCCTTTCGATGACCGGCCTGCGGGCGACGAACTTCAGCTCCGGCCAGGGAATCGCCTACATGCACGAGTCCCTCTACGCCGCCGCGGGCAAGCGGCTGACCTACGTGCTCAACATGGGCTGCCGCGCCATGACGAAGGCGACCCTCAACGTCCACGCCGGCCATGACGACTATCACTGCGTCGACGACGCCGGTTTCTTCCAGCTTTTCGGGAAAAACGCCCAGGAGGTCTGCGACCTCAACATCATTTCCCACAAAATCGCCGAGCTGTCGCTCACGCCCGGCATCTGTGCGCAGGACGGATTCCTCACCACGCACCTCATCGAGTCGCTCATGCTCCCCGAGCGTGAGCTGATCGCCGAATACCTCGGCCGGCCCGATGACATCATCGAAACCCCGACCCCGGCACAGCGCATTCTGTTCGGCGACCGGCGACGGCGCATTCCCGAACTGTGGACCGTGGACAACCCGGTGATGATCGGCGTCGTGCAGAACCAGGACGCCTACATGCAGAGCGTCGCCGCGCAGCGCCCGTTCTTCTACGAGCACATCCCCGCTATCACCGATCGGGCGATGGATGAGTTCTATGCCTTGACCGGCCGGCGTTACCGGCGCGTCACCGGCTACCGCTTGGACGATGCCGATTACGTCATCGTCGGGCAGGGAAGCGTCGTTGTTACCGCGGAAGCCGTCGCCGAGTATCTGCGCCGCACGCGGAAGATCAAGGTGGGCGTGGTGAACATGACCATGTTCCGTCCGTTCCCCGGCGACCTGGTGGCGCAACTGCTCAAAGGACGCAAAGGCGTCGCCGTGCTCGAGCGCGTCGACCAGCCGCTCGCGGAAGACCTGCCGCTGATCCGCGAAATCCGCGCTTCGCTCACGCGCTGCGTCGAAAACGGCCGTTCGGCCAACGGCAGCCTCGCCTATCCGGGCTATCCGGTGTTCAAGAAGGCCGAGGATATGCCGCCGCTCTATTCCGCGTCGTTCGGCCTCGGCAGCCGGGACCTGCAACCGGAAGGGATCATCGGCGCGGTGGAGAACATGCTGCCCGAGGGTGGCAAGAAGAGGTTCTTCTACCTCTCCATCGACTTCGTTCACGACCGTGCGTTCACGCCGAAGCAGGAGATCCACCAGATTCAGGTCGCCGACTCCTATCCCGGGATCAAGGAACTGGCGGTGCATGGCAGCGAAAATCCGAACCTGATGCCGGCCAACAGCATCACCGTGCGCATGCACTCGGTCGGCGGCTGGGGCGCGATCACCACCGGCAAAAACCTGGCGATGACGCTGTTCGATTTACTCGGTTGGCACATCAAGGCGAACCCGAAGTACGGTTCGGAGAAGAAAGGCCAGCCGACCACTTACTATCTGTCGGCGGCGCCGGAGCCGATCCCGATCAGTTGCGACTACTTCTACGTCGACGTCGTGCTCTCGCCCGACCCGAACGTGTTCCAGCACTCCAATCCTCTCGCCGGTCTGAAGCGCGGTGGCGTGTTCATCATTCAGAGCGACCGCACGACGCCCGCCGAAGTCTGGGCGCAGATCCCCGAGCGGTTCCAGCGCATCATCAAGGACAACGAGATCCGCGTTTTCTATCTCGATGCCTTCCAGATCGCGCGCCAGGAAGCGACAAATCCCGAACTGCAGTTCCGCATGCAGGGCATCGCGTTTCAGGGCGCCTTCTTCGCCGCGGCTCCGGTGGCGAGCCAGGCCGGGCTGACCGAACAGAAGCTGTTCCAGGCGATCCGGTCGCAGCTCGAACACAAGTTTGGAGCCAAGGGCGCGCGCGTGGTCGAGGACAACCTCCGCGTGGTGCGGCGCGGCTTCGACGAAGTCCGCGAAGTGATCGACAAGACCATCTCGGCCGAAGGCTCTTCGCAAGTTAGGCGTGCCCCGAATCTGCCGGTGTTGCTGAAAACCCGTCCGGCGGGCCAGGACAAGATGACCGACATTCACCGGTTCTGGGAACAGACCGGCGAGTTTTACGCGACAGGCAAGGGCAACGACAACCTCACGGATCCATTCATCGGCCTGAGCCTGATTCCTGCATCGACCGGCGTATTCCGCGACATGACCGGAACCCGGTTCGAACATCCGGTGTGGGAGCCGGCCAACTGCACGGCCTGCGGCGCCTGCTACACGATCTGCCCGGACAGCGCCATCGCCGGACTGGTTCATCCCGTTCTGAGCGTGCTCGAAACGGCGGCTAAGGCTGCCTCGCGCGATGGCCGCGCGGTGAAGCATCTTCCGCGTGCGATTCGCACCATCGACCAGAAGCTTCGCGCGCGCATTCGCGCCGCGGGCGCCAAACCGGACTTCAGCGTTCTTTTCGACGAAGCGATCGAAGAAACGAAGAACGGCTACGCGGGCGGGCCGGAAGTGCAGGCCGAAGTCGCGCAGGAGATGACCTGGCTGCGCGAAGCCCTTGGTGGTTTCAAATTCGCCTTTACGCAGCCCTACTGGTTCGCCCGCGAGAAGAAACAGTCCGGAAGCGGCGGGCTGCTCTCGATCACGGTCAATCCCGCTGCCTGCAAAGGCTGCATGGAGTGCGTGAAAGTGTGCGAGGACGACGCCCTGCGCGCCGCCACGCAGACGCCCGAGAGCGTCGAAACACTGCGCCGCGACTGGAACTTCTGGCAGGCCCTGCCCACGACACCCCCGAATTTCATCCGCATCGAGAATCTCGACGA
>JAKAJI010000497.1 GCA_021813825.1 Acidobacteriota bacterium
TCTCTTCCATCTCGAAGACCAGATCGTAGGGGATCTCGGCCTCGGCGAGCAACACGTTCATGTGGCCCGGCATGCGGCCGGCGACGGGATGGATGGCGTAGCGCACGCGCACGCCCTTGGCGATGAGTTTGTCGGTCAGTTCCTTGAGCGGATGCTGGGCCCGCGCCACCGCCAAGCCGTATCCCGGCACGACGATCACGGACTCGGCGTTGGCCAGCAGGAACGCGGCGTCATCGGGGGAGCCCGACTTCACCGGCCGCTGGACCTGTTCGCCGGCCGCGGCCGCGGCCGCCGGTTCGGCGCCGAACCCGCCGAGGATGACGTTGAAGAACGAGCGGTTCATCGCCCGGCACATGATGTACGAGAGGATCGCGCCGCTCGACCCGACCAGACTGCCGGCAATGATGAGCATCGGGTTGTTGAGCGAAAAGCCGATCCCCGCCGCCGCCCAGCCCGAATAGCTGTTGAGCATCGACACCACCACCGGCATGTCGGCGCCGCCGATCGGAATGATGATGAGCACACCCAGGACGAAGGCGATCGCCAGCATCAGCAGGAAGGGCCACCACAGCTGGGTCACGACGAATCCGATGCCCATGCCGATCATCACGCCCGCCAGGACGAGGTTGAGGAGATGCTGGCCCGCGAACACCACCGGCGCGCCGCGGAACACCCGGAGCTTGTAGCGCCCGGAGAGCTTGCCGAAGGCGATGACGCTGCCCGAAAAGGTGATGGCGCCGATGAACGCGCCGATGAACAGCTCGATGCTGTTGCCGAGCGGGATCGCACCGCCATAGGAGGTGTCGCCGAACGCCCAGGGCTCGGCCTTCACGGCGACGGCGATGCACACCGCCGCCAGGCCGATCATCGAGTGCATGAAGGCGACCATCTCCGGCATCTTGGTCATCTGCACCGTGCGCGCGATGTAGGCGCCGATGCCGCCGCCCAGCACCAGCCCGACGAGGATCCGCGCAATGCCGGCGCCCGCGGCGCCCGGGTGGAACTGGAGCACGACGGCGATGGTGGTCGCCGCCGCGATCGCCATGCCGGTCATGCCGAAGACGTTGCCGCGACGCGCGGTCGACGGATGGGACAAGCCCTTGAGCGCCTGGATGAAGAACACCGAGGCGACGAGGTACAACAGAACGACGACGTTCATGCTCAATTGCATCGCGGCTCCCGGCTTATTGCTTTTTCGCGGATTCCGCGGAACCCGGCTTGGGATCCTTCTTGCGGAACATCTCGAGCATGCGTCGGGTCACCAGAAAGCCCCCGAAGACGTTGACCGACGCCAGCGTCACCGCGGCGATGCCCATGCCCCGGCCCAGCGGCGTGGCGGTGAGCGAGGCGGCGAGCATCGCGCCGACGATGATGATCGCCGAGATGGCGTTGGTCACCGACATGAGCGGCGTGTGCAGCGCCGGCGTGACGTTCCAGACGACGTGGTACCCCACGTAGACGGAGAGCACGAAGATGATGAGGTTGATGACCGTGTGATTGACGACTTCCATGACTTTTTCCCGTTGGTTCTCTGGTGCCGCCGGCGGATGTCCGGCTCCGCCGGCTGGTTTGGCAACCCGGTTGCGCGGCCCGCTTGCAATCGCGTTGGCAACTGCGGCGGCAACCGCGACAGCGCAAGACTATTTGCGGAAGATCTCCCCACCATGGCACAGCAGGCATGCGCGCACGATGTCGTCTTCCTGGTTGATGAAAAACTTCCCGTCCTTGTCGAGCACGAGCTTGAGGAAGTCGAGCAGGTTGCGGGCATAGAGCGCGGAGCTGTCCGCGGGCACCAGCGCGGGGAGATTTCCCAACCCGATGACGTGGACGTTGTGCCGGACGACCGTCGTTCCCGGCTCGGTCAGCGCGCAATTGCCGCCCTGCTCGGCTGCCATGTCCAGCACCACCGAGCCCGGCTTCATGGACCGCACCATGTCCTCGGTCACCAGGACCGGCGCCTTGCGGCCCGGGATGAGCGCGGTGGTGATGACGATGTCGGCCTGTGCGATGCGCTTGGCGACCTCGGCCTTCTGCCGGTCCAGCCAGCTCTGCGGCATCGGCCGCGCGTAGCCGCCCGTTCCCTTGGCGGCGTCGCGCTCCTCATCGGTCTCGAAAGGCACGTCGATGAACTTCGCGCCCAGCGATTCGATCTGCTCCTTGACCGCGGGCCGCACGTCGGACGCCTCGATCACCGCACCCAGCCGCTTGGCGGTGGCGATCGCCTGCAGGCCGGCCACGCCGGCGCCCAGGATCACGACGCGCGCCGCCTTGATCGTCCCGGCGGCGGTCATCAGCATCGGCATCAGTCGTCCGTAGGTGTTGGCCGCAAGCAGCACCGCCTTGTAGCCGGCGATGTTGGCCTGCGACGACAGCACGTCCATGCTTTGCGCACGGGTCGTGCGCGGCGCGGCTTCGAGGGCGAACGCCGTGAGGCCCGCCGCGTTCATCGCCGCGATGCCGTCGACATCGAACGGTTCGAGCATGCCGGCCAGCACGGCGCCCGGCTTCATCCCGGCGAGTTCGGCGGCACCCGGCCGCCGCACCGTGAGCACCACCTCGGCCCCGAACGCGTCGGCCGCGGAACCGATGGTCGCGCCGGCAGCGGCGTATGCTTCGTCGGTCTGGCCGGCAGCGAGGCCCGCGCCCGCCTGGACGACCACGGCGTGTTTCTGCGCAACCAGGCGCTTGACCGTTTCGGCGGTGGCGGCGACGCGCGTTTCGCCGGGTCTCGTTTCGGTCGGCACACCTATGAGCATGGGTTATTCCTATCCGTTTTTCGCCATGAGCGTGGCGCCCGCCCGGCAGCGTTTCCCCTCGCTCCCCCGGGAAAAGGGGAAACGCCTGGTGCCGGGAAGGCGATGAAGAACCGTAGAATTTAACATTTTATGAGCCGAAACCCGAGCCCGGAACCCATCGTCGTCGGCCTCTCCGGGGGGGTCGACTCCGCCGTCTCCGCATACCTGCTCAAGGAACAGGGCTATGCCGTCACGGGCCTGTTCATGAAGAACTGGGAGGATGACGACGACAGCGAATACTGTTCCTCCCGCCAGGACTGGATCGACGCGGCGTCCGTCGCGGACGTGCTGGGCATCGAACTCGAAGCGGTCAACTTCGCGGCGGAATACA
>JAKAJI010000498.1 GCA_021813825.1 Acidobacteriota bacterium
GGACGATGCCGCCGCCATCTTCGGCGCGGTAGTTCCAGCTTGGGCGCTGGGCAGGCTGCCAGTCGCCTTCGAAGACCCAGTAGCCGAACTCGCCACGAACGGAGAAGATGCGTCCGAAGAAGCCGCCGTCGATGAGGCGCTTGAGCTTCCTCATGCCGGGGAGGAAGAGCTTGTCCTGCACGATGCCGTTTTTGAGCTTGCGCTCGCGGGCGAGTTTAACAAGGCTCATGCACTCTTCGACCGAGGCGGCGAGGGGCTTTTCGCAATAGATATGCTTGCCGGCGAGGAGTGCGGCGCGGACGGCGGCGGCGCGGCGGGAGGTAACCTGGGCATCGAAATAGACGGGGAAGTCCGGATCAGCGAGGGAATCGGGGAGGCTGGTGCTGTAGCGGTCGACGCCGTAGCGGGCGCATAACTCGCGGAGCTTCGCTTCATTGCGGCCGACCAGCAGCAGTTCGGGAAAGAGGCGGGCGCCGTTGGATAAGAGGACGCCGCCTTCGGCGCGAATGGCGACGAGAGAGCGGACTAAGTGCTGATTGGTTCCCATGCGTCCGGTGACGCCGTTTAAGATGATGCCGATTCGGTTCATAAAGAGGTTTGGGCGATGAGGGAGTCGTTGGGATAGAAGTGGTCCACGGTTTCGGAGGTTACCAGATGGTGTTTTACAAAGACGGCAGGCGGGACGGGTTTGCGGTTGAGAAGATCGAGGGCCACGCGAACGAGATCAACACCGTATTTTTCGGGGAAGTAAGCGACGGAGCCTGCCAGGCGTGTGCCGGGCTCGCGGAGTTCGCGGCGGGCATCGGGCGAGGCGTTGTGGCCGACGACGGCGCAGTGGTCTAAGCGGCCAGCCTCCTGATAGGCGCGCAGGGCGCCGAGGGCGCTGGAGTCATTAATGGCGCAGACAAGCTGGCGGCGGGAACGGGAAGTGCGGAGGTGTTTGCGGACGACGTCGAGCGTGATGGCGAACTGGCCGTCGCCGTCGAGGTGAGTGATGGGACAGGAGTCGAGTTGGGGAAGGACTTCTTTTACGCCGACGAGCATGCCGGTGAGACGCATGCGCGGGAGCGCTCCGGCGCGGGGGAGTTCGAGGAGGACGATTTCATCCACTTCGCCCTGCCAGTGAAGTTTGGCCCAGCGGCCGAGGCAGCGGCCTCCGAGTAAGCCGGCGCCGTAGTTATTGGCGCCGTAGTAAGTGGCTCCGGGGTGGGGGATGTCGATGGCGATGAGGGGGATGTTGGCTTCACGGTACTTGGCGGCGATGATGGGGGCGATGTTTTCGTCGGTCTGGAATTCGATGACGAGGTCGACTTTGTCGCGGATGAGGAGGTCGGCGTTGCGCTGGGCGATTTTGGGGTTGTAGCGGTTGTCGACGCAGAGGAGTTCGATGCCCTCGGCGCGGGCGGCGGCGGCGAGGCCTTCGGAGACGTCGCGCGAGAAATCGTCGTCGGCGCCTTGGGCGGCGTAGCCGAGGCGGAAGCGGCGCTGGCGGAGGGGACGAATGCAGGACTGGTACTGATTTTCGCCGATTTTTTCGACCATGCCGCATTTTTCGAGCGTGTAGAGGAGGCGGAAGGCCATGCCCTTGCTGAGGCCGGAGCGGGCGGCGACGTCGCGGAGGCGGAGGGTTTCGCCGGAGGCCTGGAAGGCGGAGAGGAGCTTCGAGGCGTGGAGGAGGGACTTGACCAAGTAGGGGTCGCGAGCTCGGGCCGGGGTGCTCATAGGTCAGCGCTTCAGGGTGCTGCTGGAATTCGAGAAAGGATAACACAGGATGGTGGGGGAATTGGCGTTCCGGATGGCAGAACAGTTCCCCGGCGGCGTGGTGGTGCGTGGGAGGCGGTTCGCGCGGAATTGTTTTTGCTAAGCCGCCGGTTGTCAGCGTGGTGCGGGCGTGATGCGGAGTTGGCGGGAGTTTTGCAGTGCGAAATCGCCCGATCGGGTAGTGCGGCGTGTTGTATGCGATGTGGAGCGCTTGTATGCTGGTGGTCTGCCCGGGGAGGGGCAGCAACATGGCAGATCATCAGATGGAATCGGTGTTTGGCGCACTCGACGGCTTTCAGATTGAGATTCCTTCCTGGGGCTTTGCCAACACGGGGACGCGGTTCGGGAAGTTTCTGCAGGCGGCGGCGGCGACGAACCTGGCCGAGAAGATGAGCGATGCGGGGATGGTGCATTCGCTAACCGGGGCTTGCCCGACGATTGCGTTGCATGTGGAGTGGGATTTTCCGCGCGGGGAGGCGGACGTTCCGGAGGCGGAGCGACTGGCGGCCGAGCACGGGATTGCGCCGGGGTCGATCAATCCGAATCTGTTCCAGGACCAGATATATAAGTTAGGCTCGTTCGGGAACCCGAGCGCGGAGGTGCGGCAGGCGGCGCTCGCACATGTCTATGAGAGTATCCGGATCGCGCAGCGACTCGGAAGCAGAGACATATCGCTGTGGTTTGCGGACGGGTCGAATTATCCCGGGACGGCGAATATACGCCAGCGTAAGCGATGGTTCGAGGAGTGCCTGCACGCCTGCCATGAGAGGCTGAGCGCGAACCAGAGGATGCTGGTGGAGTACAAGCCGTTCGAGCCGGCGTTTTATCACACCGACATTGCCGACTGGGGGATGGCGCTGCTGCTGGCGCGGGCGGCGGGCGAGCGGGCGAAAGTGCTGGTGGACACGGGGCATCACTATGCGGCGCAGAACATTGAGCAGATTGTGGCGTGGCTGCTCGATGAGAAGATGCTGGGCGGGTTTCACTTCAACGACCGGCGGTATGCGGACGACGACCTGACGCTGGGATCGATCGACCCGTACCAGGTGTTCCGGATTTTCCACGAGATTCAGATGTTCGAGTGGGAGCGCGGGAGCGTGCCGGGCATCGCATATATGATCGACCAGAGCCATAACCTGAAGGGCAAGATGGAGGCGATGATTCAAACGGTGATGACGGCGCAGGAACTGATGGCGAAGGCGGCGCTGGTGGACCGGGCGGCGCTGGCGGTGCACCAGGCGAGCGGGGACCTGGTGCGGGCCGAGCAGTGCCTGAAGGACGCGTTTTCGACCGACGTGCGGCCGGCGATCCGGGCGTGGCGGGCGGCACACGGGTTGGAGGAAGACCCGATGGAAGC
>JAKAJI010000499.1 GCA_021813825.1 Acidobacteriota bacterium
ATGACCTTCGGGATTAAATTGGCCGCCGGCCTCCGCGGACTCAAAACCGGCCCTACCGCCATCCCGCTCGACGAAGCCGCCCGGCAGTTCTGCGATTGGTTCTCCTCCTGGTGGCGTGACGCCGGCCAACAGGTGCGCGCGTGACCGCCGATCCCCCTTTCGATATGCCGCCGGAGGAGTTTCGCCGCGCTGCCGCCGAAACCGCCCGCTGGATCGCCGATTACCTCGAGAACTCCGGCCGTTATCCCGTCCTTCCGCCCATCTCTCCCGGCGCCCTCACCGCCCAACTCCCCACCGCCGCACCCACGCAAGGCGAGTCCATCGACGCCATCCTCGCCGACTTCGACCGTCTCATCCTCCCTGCCCTCACCCACTGGAATCACCCCCGCTTCTTCGCCTACTTCTCCGTTTCTGCGTCCGCCCCCGGTGTCCTGGCCGAGATGCTCACCGCCGCGCTCAACGTGAACGGCATGCTCTGGAAGAGCTCTCCCGCCGTCACCGAACTCGAACAGGTCACCCTCGGCTGGCTCCGTGACGCACTCGAGTTCCCCCAAACGTGGTTCGGCATTATCTACGACACCGCGTCGATCTCCACCATGCACGCCATCGCCGCCGCCCGCGAGCGCGCCGACCCCAACGTCCGCAACCACGGCAATTCCGGCCGCCTCATTCTCTATACTTCTGCCCACTCCCACTCCTCCGTCGAAAAAGCCGCTCTCACCCTTGGTCTCGGCCAGCGCCATGTCCGTCTCATCCCCGTCGATGAGAAATTCCGCATGCGCACCGATGCGCTCGCTGACGCCGTCGCCACCGACCTCTCCCAAGGCCTGCAACCCTTCTGCGTCGTCGCCACCACCGGAACCACCTCCACATCGAGCATCGATCCCGTCCCCGAAATCTCCCGCATCGCAAGGCAGCACGATCTGTGGCTCCACGTCGATGCAGCCTACGGCGGACCCGCGGCCATCGTCCCCGAACTTCGCCCCCTGTTCAACGGCATAGAACTCGCGGACTCCGTCGTCGTCAATCCCCACAAGTGGCTCTTCACGCCAATCGATTGCAGCGTCCTCTATACCGCCCACCCCGGCGTCCTCCGCCGCGCGTTCTCTCTATCGGCTGAGTACCTCAAAACCGCGGAAGACACCGAGGCCGTCAACTTCATGGACTATGGCATCCAACTCGGCCGCCGCTTCCGCTCCCTAAAGCTCTGGTTCGTCCTTCGCTACTTTGGCCGCGACCGCCTCGCCGAAATGATACGAACCCACGTCCGCTGGGCCGATCAACTCGCTTCCCTCATCGAAGCCAATCCCGATTTCGAAGTCTGCGCCCCGCACCCCTTCTCCCTCGTCTGCTTCCGCCATAAATCCTCCGACGAGACCAACCGCGCCCTGCTCGACAAAATCAACGCTTCCGGCCACGCTTTTCTCTCCCACACGGTCCTGAACGGGAAATTCGTCCTCCGCCTCGCCATCGGCAACATTCACACCACCTGGAACGACATTCTTTCAACCTGGGAGCGCATTCAAAGCCTCTGCTAGACTGGTGTCCGGCATGAGCCGCCTCGCGACGACCCTCTGCGGCGTCCCCCTGGCCAATCCCATCCTCGCCGCCTCGGGCACTTACGGCTATGGCATCGAGTTCGCCTCTCTCGTTGACCTGAACCGCATCGGAGGCATCGTCGTCAAAGGCCTTTCCCGCGAGCCCATCGCCGGCAACCCCGCGCCGAGGCTTTGGGAAACCGAAGCCGGCATGATGAACTCCGTCGGTCTCCAAAACGTCGGCGTCCGCGCCTTCGTCACCGAAAAACTCCCCGCTCTCCGCCAATTCCGCACCGCCATCTTCGCCAACGTCTTCGGCTACGCCGCCGAGGACTACGAAGAAGTCATCCGCGTCCTGGAAGATGCCGAGGGCATCGCCGCTTACGAACTCAACGTCTCCTGCCCGAACACAAAACACGGTGGCATCTATTTCTCCTCCGACCCTGTCCTGCTCTCTGAACTGATCCGCCGCGTTCGCCCGCTCGCCCGCCGCCCTCTCATCGTCAAGCTCTCGCCGAACGTCGCCCGCATCGAACCCCTCGCCCACGCCGCCGAGGAATCCGGCGCCGACTCCATAAGCCTCGTCAATACCTTCATCTCGCTTTCCATCGACGCGCGCACACGCCGTCCCCGCCTCGGGGCCGGCTTCGGCGGACTCTCCGGCCCCGCCATCAAACCCATCGCCCTGCGCTTCGTTTACGAAGCCGCCCAAGCCGTGCGCATTCCGGTCATCGGCCTCGGCGGCATCCGAACCGGCGAAGATGCAGCCGAATTCATGATCGCCGGCGCCTCAGCGGTCCAGGTCGGCACGATGAACTTCGCTGAGCCCTCCGCCCCGCTGCGCATCGCCCGCGAACTCGACCGCTTCCTCGCCCGCAACCGCATCCCCCACGCCCGCGATCTCATCGGTACACTCGAATTTCCGAAAAAACTATGAAGACCATCATCACCACCGAAAACGCTCCCAAGGCCATCGGCCCCTACTCGCAAGCCGTCATAAACGCAGGCGTCGCCTATCTGAGCGGCCAGATTCCGCTCGACCCTGCCACCGGCGCGCTCATCGAAGGCGGCATCGCCGAGCAGACCGAACGAGTGCTCGAAAACATGCGCGCCGTCCTTGCCGCCTGCGGCACTTCCTTCGAACACGTCCTCAAAACAACCGTCTTTCTCAAGGACATGGCCGAATTCCCCGCCATGAACGGCGTTTACGCCCGCTACTTCCCCACGAACCCTCCAGCCCGCTCGACCGTGGAAGCCGCCCGCCTCCCCCGCGACGTCCGCGTCGAAATCGAAGCCATCGCGGCGATTCCTTCCTGAGCCGGCACGCCGGCTTGACCCACCCGGATTCGTGGTGAAATCGAACTCCACTTCTAGCGCCAGGGACCCCGATTAAGAGCGATCTGGTGCTCGGCGAAAAGATTCGGGCCGCGTTGGCTTACGACGGCCGCGATCGTGTCGCGTCGACTCCCGGCCGGTCGTTGCTCATCTTCTTGATTTTCAAATCATCCCGGCAACGGCCATCCGCACAAGGAATACATCCCCTCCGAATCCTCGCCCCGTTCGTTGACGACAGATCG
>JAKAJI010000085.1 GCA_021813825.1 Acidobacteriota bacterium
GCGGAGACGGGCGGAGGAGGCGGGGAGCGTTTGTTCGATGAGCGCGGCGGCGCGGCCGAGAGCGGCTGCGGCGGGGACATTTTCGGTTCCGGCGCGGAGGCCGTGCTCGTGGCGCCCGCCGAAGATCAGCGGGGTGAGAGGAGTGCCCTTCCGGACGAAGAGCGCGCCGATGCCCTTGGGGGTTCCGGCCTTGTGGCCGCTGAGGGAGTAGAGGTCGGCGCCGGTTTCGTCGATACGGACGGGGATTTTGCCGAAGGCCTGGACGCCGTCGATGTGGAAGAGGGCGCCGGCCTGGTGGGCGATTTCGGCGATGGCCTGGACGGGTTGAATGGCGCCGGTTTCGTTGTTGGCGTGCATGACCGAGACGAGCACGGTCTGCGGTGTGATTGCGGCGCGGAGGGAGGAGGGATCGACAAGGCCGCCGGAGCCAGCAGGAATGTAGGTGACGGTGGCGCCTTCGCGCTCGAGTTGGGCGCAGGCGCGGAGGACGGCGGGGTGCTCGATGGCGGTGGTTATCACGTGGCGGCGGGTGATGGGCGCGTTGCGCAGGACGCCGAAGAGGGCGAGGTTGTCGGACTCAGTGCCGCCGCTCGAGAAGACGATTTCCTTGGGATCGCAGTGGAGAAGCGAGGCGATTTGGCGGCGGGCGATCTCGAGGCGCTGCTTGGCGATCTGGCCGTCATGATGGATACTGGAGGCGTTGCCGGGAGCGTCGCGCAGCACGGCGGTGAAGGCTTCGAGAACCTCCGGCGCCACGGGCGAGGCCGCATTGTGATCGAAGTAAGCGCGCTCCACGGTAGATACTTTTCAGTCTAACAACTTATGCCTGGTTCTCTGATTACTCTGACTACGGATTTCGGCGTTGCGGACCACTTTACCGGAGTGATGAAAGGCGTCATTCACTCGATTGCGCCGCGCGCGACGATTGTGGATATTACGCACCTGATACCGCCGTTTGAAATTCTGGAAGGCGCATTTACGGTGGAGGCGACGTACCGTTGGTTTCCGAAGAAGACGATCCACGTGGTGGTGGTCGATCCGGGGGTAGGGTCGGCGCGGCGGCCGGTGCTGGTGGAGGCGGCGGGGCAGTATTTCATCGGGCCGGATAACGGTGTGTTTTCGCTTTTGATGGCGAGGGAGAAAGAGTACAAGGTGCGGCATCTGACGGCGGAGGAGTACCGGCTTCACCCGGTGAGCGCGACGTTTCACGGGCGGGATATCTTTGCGCCGGCGGCGGCGCACCTGGCGGCAGGCGTGACGCCGGCGAAGTTGGGCAAGGTGGTAAACGATCCGTGGATCATCAGCGGGCTGGCGCCGGTGCGGACGGGAAAGCGGTTCTGGGTGGGGACGGTGTTGCGGGTGGACCGTTTCGGAAACTTGATTACGAATTTCCGGGTGGAGGAGTTTCCGGCGGTGAAGGAGCGGCCGTTTGAACTGCTGGCGGGGCTGGTAAAAATCAGCCGGCTCGCCGCTACGTTTTCCGAGGGCGAGCCGGGTGAGTTGCTGGTGGTTCCGGGCAGCGCCGGATATTTTGAAGTGGCGGCGAACCAGGCGTCGGCGGCGCAGAAGCTGGGAGTGGCCGCCGGATCGCCTGTGGAGTTGACGCTGTACTGATTCGCTGCGTTGACGTTACTCGCCCTGACCGCGCGAGTAGCTTTCCTTGCCGTCGAATTTGCAGAGGTTCTCGGTTTTGATGAAATCGAGACCGGCTGCGGCGATGCGGCTGAGGAGGGCGGAGAGTTCGGAGTGCGGGACGGGTCCGCCGGACTTGGAGCGGAAACGGCAGCGCCAGTGGTCGGTGCAGAAGGTTTCGGGCATGCCTTCGGGCCAGACTTTGGTGCCGCGGTTGGTGATCATGGTCAGCGGCAGTGCCTCGGTTTGCAGTGTCTGGAGCCTGGCCGCGAGTTCATCCGGGGTTCCGGGGGTCCAGTCGAGGAAGACGTCGATGCCGATGGTTTCCTTCGTGGGCCGCGGTTTGCGGGTCCAGGACTTGACCTTGTCCGAAGGCGCGGCGGTGTAGGTGACGGGCTTGAGTTTTTCGGGGAGTTTGCCGAGGCGGTCGCAGACGGCGCGGGCGAACTCGCGGGTGCCGACCTTCTGCTTGCTGACGCCTTCCTGGAAGATGTCGTAGGTGTGGATGCCGTCTTCGATGGTGCGCAGCCAGGCGTTGTGGACGCGGGCGGCGACGCCGGCCTGGTTGATGTGGACGAGCATCATGACGCCGCCGAGCAGGAGGCCGGAGGGGTTGGCCAGGTTTTGTCCGGCGCGGCGCGGGGCGCTGCCGTGGATGGCCTCAAACATGGCGCACTGCTCGCCGATGTTGGCCGAACCGGCGAGGCCGACGGAGCCGGCGATCTGCGCGGCGACGTCGGAGAGGATATCGCCGTAGAGGTTCGGCATGACGATGACGTCAAAGGCGACGGGCGTATCGGCCATCTTGGCGGCGCCGATGTCGACGATCCAATGTTCCTTTTCGATGTCCGGGTATTCGGCGCCGACTTCGTCGAAGGTCTTATGGAAGAGACCGTCGGTCATCTTCATGATGTTGTCTTTGGTGAAGCAGGTGACCTTCTTGCGCTTGTTGCGGACGGCGTACTCGAAGGCGTAGCGGATGATTTTCTCGCTGCCCGGCTGGGTGATGAGCTTGAGGCACTGGACGACTTCGGGAGTCTGCTGGTGTTCGATGCCGCCGTAGACGTCCTCTTCGTTTTCGCGGACGATGACGAGGTCCATGCCGGGGTGTTTGGTGTGGACGTAAGGTGAGTAGGCCACGCAGGGACGGACGTTGGCGTAGAGGCCGAGGGTTTTGCGGACGGTGACGTTGAGGCTCTTGAAGCCGCCGCCCTGGGGGGTGGTGATGGGGGCTTTGAGGAAGACCTTGGTGCGGCGCAGGGACTCCCAGGCGGAGGGTTCAATCCCCGCGGTTAAACCGCGCTTGTAGACCGCCTCGCCGATTTCGATCGGCTCGATGGCCAGCGCGGCGCCGGCTTCGCGGAGGATGGTGAGCGTCGCGTCCATGATTTCGGGACCGATGCCGTCTCCGTGGGCGACCGTTATGGGAACAGGATTAGACAAAGAAACTTCTCTCCTTCCGTGGATGAATATGGATTCGTACTAATGTACGACACGGGAAACACGAAATGCAAGTCGTGTTTGTACTCGACAGGCGGACGGGAATGTGCCAGCATAGCTTCTAGGAAACCACCATAGCTCCGATGGGGCCGGTGCGGTGGATTTGCGCGGACGCGATGGAACGCTGGACGTTTCTGACCAATTACGGACATGTATTTCTTTGCCTGGCGGCGGAGCCGGCGCTGCGGATGCGGGAGCTGGCGGAGAAGGTGGGGATTACGGAGCGCTCCGCGCAGCGCATTGTGGCGGACCTGATTGCGGACGGTTACGTGAGCTGCGAGCGGGTGGGGCGGCGGAATCATTACCGGGTGCATGGCGAGCTGCCGCTGCGGCATCCGAACGAGGAGAAGTACGTGTCGGGGGCGCTGCTGGCGATCCTGAGGGGCAAGGGGGGACGCCGGCATGCAAAGCCGCGCGCTCAAAGCGCCTCGGAGCGGCGCCGCAACGGAGCGAGGAAGGAACGCGTGGCGAGGGCGAGTTCGTCGACGCGGAGCACGCGGCAGAGCGAATAGAAGACGGCGACGCTGAGCGGGATGGAGACGGCGAGGTCTGCGAGGCGGGCGAGGCGGCCTTCCCCGAACGCTGTTTCGATGCCGTGGCTGGAAGCCAGGGCGACGGCGCCCATGCAGAGGCTGGCGATGCCGATGCGCCAGAAACTGGAGAAGAGGGCGCGGCCGTGAATGCCGCCGAGGCGATTGCGGAGGACCACGAAGAGAGCGCCCGCGCCGGCGACGGCAACGGCGGAGGTCGAGAGCGCGAGGCCCGCGTGGCCGAGGCCGAAGACTCGAAGCAGAGTGAGCGCAATGGCGAGGTTGATGGCGATCGAAGCGAGGCCGATCCACATCGGGGTGTGGGCGTCGTGGAGGGCGTAGAAGGCGGGGTTGAGGACTTTCATGGCGGAGTAGCCGGTGAGGCCGATGGCGTAGCAGGCTAGAGCGATGGCGGTCTGGTTGGTGTCGTTGGCGTGGAAGTGGCCGCCCTGGTAGATGGCGCCGATCATGGTTCTGCCCAGTACGGCGAGGCCGATGGAAGAGGGCAGGGTGAAGAGGAAGACCATGCCGAGGGAGTGGGCGACGGTGCGGCGGAACTCGTCGATGTTGCCGTCGCCGACGCTGCGGGAGATGGAGGGCAGCGTGGCGGAGGCGATGGCGACGCCAAACAAGCCGAGGGGAAGCTGCATGAAGCGGAAGGCGTATTGCAGCCAGCTTACGGGGCCGTCGCCGGGGATACGGGAGGCGAGATTGGTGTTGACCATCACGTTGATCTGAATGGCGGCGGAGCCGAGGAGGGCCGGGCCCATGAGTTCGAGGATGCGGCGGAGGCCGGGATCTGACCAGTCGATGTGAAAGTGGAAATGGAAGCCGAGGCGGCGGAGGGAGGGGATCTGGACGGCGAGTTGGAGCGCCCCGCCCAATACGACGCCGACGGAGATGCCTTCGATGGGAGTGAGGCCGATGCGGCGGCCGATGACGAAGCCGAGGAAGAGGCCGAGGCCGAGCGAGCCGAGGTTGAAAGCGGTGGAAGAGAGGGCGGGGACGGCGTAGCGGTCGCAGGAGTTGAGAATTCCCATGGCCTGCGCGGCGAGGGCGACCAGGAGCAGGAAGGGGAACATGATGCGGGTGAGGTGGACGGCGAGTTCGAACTTGCCGGGGATGGAGTGGAAGCCCGGGGCGAGGAGTTCGACGATGAGGGGGGCGAAGATGGCGCCGAGGGCGCAGAAGGCGCCGACGACGATGAGAATGGCCGAAGCGGTGAGACTGGACAATTCGGCGGCGGCCTGGCGGCCGCGGCGGGCAAGCGTTTGGGTGAAGGTGGGGACGAAGGCGGAGGAGAGGGCGCCTTCGGCGAAGAGGTCGCGCGCGAGATTGGGGACGCGGAAGCCGAGGAGGAAGGCGTCGTAGACGAAGCCGGCGCCGAAGAAGCGGGCGAGGATGATTTCGCGCAGGAGACCGCTGAGGCGGCTGGCGAGAACGGCGAGCGACACGATGCCGGCCGAGCGCGCCACCTGTTCGGCCTGCGAGCGGCTGCTGGCGCCGGGGATCTTTGTTTCGATCGGCACGCTTGTTCTACTGCCGGCCGGCTCCGTGGTTCCTAGCGCCCGTATTCTTCCAAGAAGCGGGCAACGGTTCGGATACCGGTGTAGTAATTTTCCAGCCGGAATTTCTCGTTGGGCGAATGGATGCCGTCGTCGGGCAAGCCAAAGCCCATGAGGATAGAGGGGATGCCCAAGTGGGCGGCGAAGTCGCCGACCACGGGGATGGAGCCGCCGCTGCGGATGAAGACGGTTTTCCTGCCGAGAGTTTCTTCGAAGACGCGTGCGGCGACTTCGATGGCGGGGTGGTGCGGGTTGACCGTAAGCGGACGGCCTGCGCTGAGCACGCGGAGTTCGATGGAAATGCCGGCGGGGGTGTTGGCTTCGAGAAATTTGCGGAGGGAAGCGAGAACGCGGTCGGGGTCTTGATCGGGGACGAGCCGGAGGCTGAGTTTGGCGGTGGCGGTGGCGGGAATGACGGTTTTGGCGCCGGCGCCGGTGAAGCCGCCGGCGATGCCGTGGACTTCGAGGGTGGGGCGGGCCCAGGTGCGTTCCAAGACTGTGTAGCCGGGTTCGCCGGTGAGCTGGGAAGAACCGACTTCGGCGCGGAGGAATTCGGCTTCATCGAAAGGCAGGCGCGCCCAGCTTTCGAGTTCTTCGGGGGCCGGCGTGCGGACGTCGTCGTAGATGCCGGGGATCTGGATCCGGCCGTTTGCGTCCTTGCATTTCGAGAGCAGTTCGATGAGGCCGAAGACGGGGTTGGGAGCGGCTCCGCCGTAGACGCCGGAGTGGAGGTCTCTGGCCGGGCCGCGGGCGACGACTTCGGTATAGACGAGGCCGCGGAGGCCGATGCAGAGGGTGGGCAGGCCTTCGGCGAACATTTCGGTGTCGGAGATGAGAGCGACGTCGGCCTTGAGCCGGGTAGGATTTTCGGCGACGTATTTCGCGATCGACTCGCCGCCGACCTCCTCTTCGCCCTCGATGAGGAATTTGACGTTGACCGGGAGTTGGCCGTGGACCGCCTGGAGCGCTTCGATGGCCTTGATGTGGATGTACATCTGGCCTTTGTCATCGGAGGCGCCACGGGCGACGAGGTTACCGTTTTCGACTACCGGTTCGAACGGGGGATGGCGCCAGAGTTCGAGCGGGTCGGCGGGCTGGACGTCGTAGTGGCCGTAGCAGATGACGGTGGGTTTGCCGGGTTGATGGAGCCAGTCGCCGTAGACGAGGGGATGGAGGGCGGTGGGGATGACTTCGACGTTTTCCAGGCCGGCGGCACGCATTTTCCCGGCGATGAATTCCGCGGCGCGGCGGACATCGGCACTGTGTTCCGGCGCAGTGCTGATGCTGGGGATGCGGAGCAGGTCCTTGATTTCGTCGAGCAGACGCTGCTCGTGTTCGTGTACGTAAGCGTCAATCGCGGTAGGCATGGGAGTGCGGGTGCATCCCCATTATAGGAGCAATGGACGGGCTCAATCCGGCTTCAGAACGGCGATATAGCCGAGGTTGCGATAAAGCTGCTTGAAGTCGAGTCCGCAGCCGACGACGAAGCGGTCGGGGATTTCGAAGCAACGGTAGTCGATGGTGATCTGGGCGAGGCGGCGGGTGGTGCGGTCGAGCAGCGTGCAGAGGCCGATGGATTCCGGGCCGCGGCTGGCGAGGTTGCGGAGCAGGTAGCGGGCGGTGAAGCCGGTGTCGATGATGTCTTCGACGAGCAGCACGTGCTCGCCCTGGATGCCCTCGTCGAGGTCCTTGGAAATGCGGACGACGCCGGGCGCGCCGGCGGGATTGACGAACGGGGAGATGGCGAGGAAGTCGATTTTGACGGGGACCGTGAGGCGGCGTGCGAGGGCGGTGAGGAAGAAGACGGAGCCTTTCAGGACGCCGATGAGTTTCAATTCGCGGCCGGCATAGTGGGCCGAGATTTCGGCGGCGACTTCTTCGATGCGCTGGTTGACTTGGTCTTCGGTGAAGAGGATGCGCTCGATGCGCGGGTCGGCGGGCGTCATGCGTGGTGTAGTTCGCCGGGCGTGCGGGCGTCTCCGTATTTGAGGATGAGGTCCTGAATATCCTTCTGGTAGAACACCTGGATGTTAATGTGCGGGTAAATGGCCCGGAGGAGCTTGATCTTGTGGTTCTTGCGGGTGACGAGGGCCTGCTTCATGGTGGTGAGCTCGACGTAGAGGTCGAATTCGGGGAGGAAGAAGTCTGGGGTAAAGGCTTCGATGACGCGGCCTTCGGAGTCCCACTGGAGGGGGAAGCTGCGGGGTTCGTATTCCCAGGGAATGCGGTAGAAATCGAGTAATTTGGCGAAAATTTCCTCGCTGGGATGGCTGAAAATGGGGCGGCGGGTGACGATCTCACCTGGGGGGCTGATGCCGAAACGGGCGAGTTTCAGGCGGATGCCGAACAGCATTTGGGCCTGAGCGGCGGCGCCGATTCCTGCGGCGTCGATGGCGCCGCGGGCATGGAGGGCGGCCTCGACGACGGCGGCCTGCTGGGGCGTGTCGAGAACTTCGGTATTCAGCATGAGGCTGACGCTGGCGGGGTGGAGGCGGGTACGGCCGAAGCGGAGTTTGTTGAGCGCGGCTTGCTGCAGTTCGTCGTGTTTGAGACGCTCGATGGCGGCGGTGCGTGTGAGGCCCTCATCGGCCATGTAAGCGCCGATGCGGCTGTTCTGGGAGGCGACGAGGTGGACGCGGAAGACATCCGGGAGGCCGGGGAGCAGGAACTGCCCGCCAGGCAGGCAGTAGATGATGCCGCCATGAGCGGCGCGACGGATGAGGACGTCGGCGGCGAGCAAGGGCCAGGCGCGATCCGGCAATTCTTTGTTTTGTTTCCGGCTGTCGCCGAGGATTTGTTCGAGCCCGTCGCTGATAACAAGTTCGTAGCTCAAGCGGGGCGCGAGGAGGCGCGCCAAGTCTTCCGGGCGGCAGCCCGGTTCGCCGCTGATACTCAGAATGGACATTCGCTACGCCTCGTGAATCCCGGACAGAATTCCGCTGGCATCGTTTTTCAGCTTCAGCATATCAGGACGGCACGGACGGCCCGTACGGCGAGGAAGAAAGCGGCCGGGCGTTGGTCAGGCGCCCGGCCGGAAAACCCGCGGGGCAGTGGAGGGTCGCCCGGCGGGTGTGGAGGAAAACGCGCTACATGAGAATGCCGCCGTGGCCGAGCGAGGCGATCTCCCAACCGGAGACGCGGTATTGGGCCAGGGCCGGCGGCAGGATGAGGTCGACGACGTTGGTCTTGGCCGAGCGGAAGCAGCCCGGCGCGGAAATGACGGGGGTGTCTCCGTGATAGGCGAGCAGCAGCAGGTTCCCCGGTTCGACGGGCGCCATGAAGCGCTCGATCTGGCAACCGGCTTTGCAGATTGCCCGGCCGATGGTGTCGTACGGCCCGGCGGGCGCTGTTGTCGAGGCGACCAGGACTACGGTGGGTTTGGTGCGGAGCAGACTCTCCAGACCGCGCACGACGGCATCCTCGCGTTCGACCACGGCGAGGGATTGTACGCCGCCCAACGGATACGGCTCCAGGCGCTGGTGCATGATGGGCTCAAACATCAGGCGGGCGCGTTCGCCGTGGTTCGGGTCTGTATAGAGGACCGCGACGGTGGGCTTCCGGATGGGCCGTGCCTGGAGAATCGGCCCCTGCTCGGTGAGGATGTTCGTGACGGCCTCGAGTTCAGCCTGGGCAATGGCGAAGGGAGCGCTTTTCACCGTCGCCACGCGCCGGCCCGGTTCGGCGTAGGAGAAGTTCGGCATGGTCGCGATGGCGATGCTCGAGGTGCAATTGATCTGCTTGAGCAGTTCCTCGTCCACGAGATTGCAGCAAGGTTCGGTAGCGATCAGGTTGGCGCGGCCTCCGGCGGCGAGGCGGATTTCGAGCGCGCCGCAGCCCATCTCCATCCCGACCCGGCTGACGGCCTGATCTTCGCCGACTTCGCCTTCTTCCAGTTCGGTGACCCAGACCTCCCGCATGCCTTCGGTCTCGAGGAGTTTCACGTCTTCTTCGCTCAACTGATGACCTTTGGCGAGCAACTTCTTTCCGCCGGGACGAAAGATGGTGGAGCACAACACCCGGCCTGTTGACTGTCTGACATCCACAGTAAGAGCCTTCACGAGTCCCTCTCCGCCAGTGCCACTGGCTGTTCTCTTCCTTTTCGGCCGGGCCGTAGCCCCCGAGTTACGAAGGCCTAGACTCCGGCGATAAGGGTTGGTGGCATTAAGAGAAAAAATCTCTCACAAAAGTTATCGAAAGAAAATATTTTTACAACAGGTGTAGGTAATTCGTCAGTTTTTCCGGTGGAGATGAGATATTAAGGCAAAATCGGTTCGCTGGTGAGGGGATCCGCGGAGGCTGGTTCCGACCCAGGCGGCGGATTCCTCCCGGGTTCGGGGGATGGCGTCAGGTTCGGGTCGGTTGGGATACCACAAGTAGCTGATGGTATTTCTACCCTACCGGGACTATACTGAAGGCGGAATAGGATTCGGCCTCAGTTCAGGCTGAGACCAGGAGGCACCCCATGTTTGAAAGCCTCGACGATACAATCCGGGCTGATGAACACAAAGCAGTCAGCACTCGGGAGCGCGCCATCAAGTGGATCATCGGCGCGATTATTACGGTAGCGGTATTCGGCGGACTTTATCTAAGTGTCCACCTTTTAGAAGGTTAGGGGTGGACCGGGCCGGCGCCAGCGGCCGGCGGACCTTGAATTGACGGCCGGGCCGGCCGTCCAGGGGTGCTGGGGCGTGGTTGTGTGCGCACGGTATCCAGGGGGAATTAGTTTGCGGCGGCTTCCGCCGGAGTCTGGATGAACTGGAAGGAGCGCATCAGGTTCTTCACTTTCATCGAGTACTCGGGGCGGGGATTGTAGGTGGCCAGGATCCCATCGAGTGACTTGTGCCTGTAGAGATGGGAGCGCGAGAGCCGCTGCGCCACCGTTCGAATGCCCGCGGTGACGGAGGGGAAGTTCTGTTCGCAGTTGGCCCAGCCGAGTACGTTGTTATTTCGGAACTGCTTGCCGCCACCGGACTCGACCACGGAAATGCTGGGCAACAGGCGCCAGTCGAGGTGGTTCCGGTCCGCCACTTCCAGGAAGATCTGGGCGTGGTCCCGCAAGGGGCAGTTGTGATCCTCGAAAAATCTGGTCAGCTTGGACAGCCGTGCATCGGAGTTTGCGGGCTGCAACGGGGGCTTGGCCGCATTGACCGCGGTGCCCACTGGTGCTGCCAGTAATCCGGCAAACACCATCAGGCGTTTCGATAGTCTGTTCGGCATTCTACCTCCTGCTCAATTCACCAGCCGTTGGAACAGCTAGTAGCTGGCTTGCGTGGGGATTGTTTCGCCAGATGGGAAGTTCTCTGGCGCTTCCTAAGGTTGCGAACGATTCGTCAGTGCGCCGCGCAGGGGGTAGATTGCGATCAGAACTTGGGATCGCTCCCCGCGTCACTCAGCGCCGGGTCCCTCGGTGAGGGCGCCGCAACACTTTAGTTATTGTACCAGACGGGCGTGGCCGTCAACAGGTACGACAGTAATGTAGTTAACGGTACGTGAGCACCACAGCGTGGACCTCGCCGGGGCCGTGAACGCCTCGGATGAGGATCTGTTCGATGTCGGCGGTGCGGCTGGGTCCGGTGATGAAGACCATCGAACTCGAATAGGCGGCGGGGTCGGCGACGCGGGCGAGCAGATCTTCGAGGCCGGCGAGGATGGACGAAGCGGGGATGAGGGCGACGTGGATTGGCGGGAGGAGAGAAACGAGTCGTGGCTCGCCGGGCTTGGCGAACATGACCATGGTTCCGGTGTCGGCGAGTGAGTAGGTGGCGCTGGAGATGCCGATGTCGCAGCGGGCGCAGGCTTGGCGGCGGGCGGCGGCATCGGGGAAAGAGTGTTCGACGCCTTCGAGGTTGAGGATGCCGGTTTCGGCGAGCAGAGGGTGATCGGCGGCGACGGCGGTGCGGCCGTTGCGGATGGCCTTAACGGTTTCGAGGGCGGCAGAGGCGTCGGCGGCCAGGTGGGCTTTGCCGGCGAGGGCTTCGAAGCGCTCACAAAAAAGGGCGGTACGGTCGGGGACCGAGGGGATCTGTAGCTCGAAGTTGGGTCGTGGGGCGATACCTTCGCCGGGCATACGGCCGAGAGCGGTGCGGATGCGGCCGAGGATATTTTCGCGGGCGCTCATCGGGCGGCCTTTCGAGACTTCCACTGGCTGCGGAAGCTGAGGGGAGCGGGCGGCGGGAGATCGCGCTGGCTGAGCCAGGCGGCGAGCGGGGCGAGATTCGTGGGCCAGCTCAGCTTGCGGATCCAGGCGCCGCTTTTGGGGCGAGGGGCGAAGTGAGCGGCGATGGCGCCGAAGAGCGAGAAGAGTTTCGGGCGGGCCATGACCGCGGCCCAGAGGCGAAAGGCTCTCCGCTCGCCGGGGCCTTTGGCGCCGGAGTGGGTCACTTCGGCACGAAGCTTGAGCAGGACCTTGGGGATGTCGATTTTGACGGGGCAGACCTCGGCGCAGGCGCCGCAGAGGCTGGAGGCAAAGGGGAGCCAGGGATCCTTGGCGATGCCGTGGAACTGGGGGGTGATGATGGCGCCGATGGGGCCGGAGTAGACCCACGGGTAGTTGTGCCCGCCGATTTTGCGGTAGACGGGGCAGTGGTTGAGGCAGGCGCCGCAGCGGATGCAGAACAGGGATTCACGCTTGGCGGGGTCGGCGAGGAGTTTGGTGCGGCCGCCGTCGAGCAGGACGAGATAGAACTCTTCGGGGCCGTCGGGTTCGTTTTCGCGGCGGGGGCCGGAGAGGAAGGAGGTGTAGACGGTGAGGGGTTGGCCGGTGGCGCTGCGGCCGAGGAGTTTGAGGAAGACGGCGAGGTCCTTGGCGCTGGGGATGAGTTTTTCGATGCCGGCGACGGCGACGTGGATACGGGGCGCGGAGGAGGATAAGCGGGCGTTGCCTTCGTTTTCGACGACGACGACGGCGCCGGAGCCTGCCACGACGAAGTTGGCGCCGGTGATGCCGATGCCGGCTTCGAGGAATTTCTCGCGGAGGGTGGCGCGGGCGATTTTGGTTTGCTTTTCGGGCTCGACTTCGCGCTCGACGCCGAGGTTCTTGGTGAGCACGTCGGCGACGTCGTAGCGCGTCATGTGGAGAGCGGGCGCGACGATGTGATAGGGGCGCTGGTGGGCGAGTTGGAGGAGGTACTCGCCGAGGTCGGTTTCCACCGCTTCGAGTTGGTGGCTTTCGAGGCGGTCGTTGAGGTGGACCTCTTCGGTGGTCATCGACTTGGATTTGACGATGAGGCGCTCGCCTTTTTCCTTGGCGAGATTGAGAACGAAATCGGCCACTTCGTTGGCGTCCTCGCAGAAGACGACCTTGCCGCCGCGCGCGGTGACCTGGGTTTCGACGAGTTCGAGGTAGTAGTCGAGGTGCTCGATGGTGTGGCGCTTGATGCGATTGGCGAGGGTGCGGAGGTCCTGGTAGGCGGGCAGGGCATCCGTCGAGACGGCGTTTTTGCGATGGTCGATGAGGCGCTGCGTGGCGGAGTAGATGGCGGTCTGCAGGCGCGGGTCGCCGAGAGTTTCGTGGATGGCGGCGTCGGGAGGGCCGGAGGAAGGGTTCATCGGCTTGCCAGGACCTCGGCCAGGTGCATGGTGCGGATGGGGAGTCCGGCGCGGGAGATGGCGCCCTGCAACTGCATCAGGCAACTGGAGTCGATGGAGACGACGGTGGAGGCGCCTGTTTTCTGGATGGATTCGATTTTGGTGCGGGCCATGCCGCCGCTGACTTCCGGGAACTTTACGGAAAACGTTCCGCCGAAGCCGCAGCATTCTTCGGCGGCGTCCATTTCTTTGAGGGTGAGGCCGCGGACTTTGCCGAGGAGGCGGCGGGGGCCATTTTTAATGTGCATTTCGCGGAGGGCGTGGCAACTGTCGTGATAGGTGACGACGCCGTCAAAGCGGGCGCCGACGTCGTCGGTTTGAGCGATTTCGAGCAGGAAGCGGGAGAACTCGTAGACGCGGGGTGCAAGCTTGTGTGCTTTGCGGTGGAGTTCGCTGTCTTGCGGGAAGAGTTCCTCGAAGTGGTGGCAGATCATGGAGCCGCAGGAGCCGGAGGGAACGACGATGTATTCGGCGCCTTCGAAGACGCGGAGGAAGTGCCGGGCGACCGTGGCGGCTTCTTCGCGGTAGCCGCTGTTGAAGGCGGGCTGGCCGCAGCAGGTCTGGTCCTGGCGGAACTCGATGTCGTAGCCGAGGCGTTCGAGCACATCGGCCATGGCGAGCCCGACGTTGGGGAAGACCTGATCCACGATGCAGGTGACAAAAAGGGAGACACGGCCGGAGGGCATTCGTTCAGTCCCGATTGTATCGCGGGCGGCCTACAGGCGCGACGGGACGCCGAAGACGGTTTGCGTGCCTTGATAGGCGGTGATCATGTGATAGGCGAAGCCGGTGTCGCGGGCGCGGGTGACGACGTTGGGATCGACAGGGCGGCCTTCGAGATGGCCGAGGTAGGCGCGTTCGAGGTCGAGTGTGAGCGGCGTATTGAGCAGCCAGTCGCCGGCGGTGTAAAAGTTCTTCCACTTGCCGTAATCGGCGGCATCGAGGGCCCGTTGCGCTTCGACGCCGGCGGCGATGGCGTCTTTGAGGAGGGCGATTTTGGTGGGTGTGGCCTTGGACTGCTGCATTTCGGCGAGCTTGAGGACCATTTCATTGAGGTGCAGATGCAGGTTCACCTGGGTGAGGATGTTGGCCTGGAAGAACTGCTGGCGGTTTGCGGGGACGAGGGGCCTTGCCTTGATCGCCAGGTCGCGGGCGTGCTGCCAGCGGGGTTCGGCGTCGCGTGCGGCGGTGAGGATTTTCGCGGCGAACTCGTCGATGGTGGAGAAGGGGATGCGGCCGGCGAGACCTTGGATGGCGTTGGTGTTTTCTTCGAGGAGCGCGAGGAGGAGGCGGCGGGCGACGGTTAAGTAGAAGTTGTCGGCGGCGCGGGCGTCTTCGGCGTGGCCGTATTGGGCGGGGGCGGCGAAGTAGGCATTGTAATAGGCTTCGAGGGCCGGGGCGGCGCGGGGGCCGAACTCTTCGCGGCACCAGCGCTCGAGGTATTCGGTGTCACCGTGGGGCTGGGCGCCGGTCCAGGGTTTGGGGTTCCAGGCGAGTTCCATGACGGCGCGGGTGGTCATGACAACGGGACGGACGTTGGCGGTGTTGATGAGGAGCCAGCGGGT
>JAKAJI010000500.1 GCA_021813825.1 Acidobacteriota bacterium
CAGCCGCGGATCCGCCGCCACCGCTTCCGCCATCCCACCCGGGTACTTCGCCGTCGCCGGAAGCGCCTTCCGCCACGCCGCCTCGTCCACCACCAGCGGCGCCCATTCGTCCCGGATCTCGATCGCGTACGGTTTCCCGTGCCCCAGCGCTTCCTCCGCGCTCGCCTCGTCCACACCCAGCGCCGACGCCGTATCCTGCCGCCGCGCCTGCGCCTCCTTCCCCCCCGCCGCCACCTTCACACCTTTCTTGCCTTCTTCCAGTTCCCATCCGAGCAGGCTCGCCACCTTCTTTGTCCGCCGCCTCGACGCCCCATCGGCGAGCGACAGAACAATCTTCACCGTGTGCCCTTCCCGCGCCCCCAACTCCTCGAGCGCCGCTACGCTCCGGAAATGCTCCCGGATCGGCGCTACATAGGCGTCGCTCTGCTTTTTGTCCTTGAAACTGGTGCTGCGCCGGATCGTCCGGCAGTAGTTGGCGAAAAACCGCTCCGGCGGCGAATTCTCCGCGGTCCCCGCCACAAACGCCAGCGCCGCCAACCCACCAGGTATCCAAACCCCGTACCCGGCCGTCTTCCCTTCCTCTCCCATCCACAGCCGCCCCGAGCGCTCCCCGGCCTCATCGAGCCTCGCCTGAAACCACGCGCTTCGCCCCGCATCCCCGTCCCGGATCGACACCTCCAGCCCGCGCCGCAAAACCCGCAGATACTCCTCCCGCGCTCCCGTCCCCCGGCCGCCCAACAACTCCGCCAGCCGCTGGTAATCCTCGGCGGCGCCGTTCCCCGATGCATCGTCCAACTCCGCCAACCGCTTGAGTAGCCCCTCGTCGGGCATCGAGCCCGCTGCCTCGCGAAGCACCTCGCGCGCCGCATAGTGCGCCTCCGCCGCCTCCAGCGCCTCGGACTTCGTCAGCACCACCCCCACCCCGTCCGCCCCCGTCTGCCCCGAAGACCACACCTGCCCGCTTACCCCGCCGCAAAGCACCGCAATCGCAGCGAGAACTCTCCCGCACAACATTCCCGATTGCGTTGCCATCTGCGACCCCATCCAACCCCACTCCGATCCAATGCGTTCTCCAGAGTATCCCACAGCCCGCCCGGCCCCGGCGTTCGCACCAAACCGCGCAAATCTCCCGCCCTCACCCACTCTGCCCGAAGCGATTCCGGCCGATAAGAGGAAAGACAAGATCAATTCCCCTTTGGGAGGAACTATGGACGAAGCCGCCTACGCCAGGGCTCTTGATGCCCTTCGCATCGCTATGGCCGAGTACAGGCCCGGACGCCAGGAATACGACCGCACCAACGAAGCCCGCCGCGAAGTCATCGGGCGTTATCAGCCCGTGTTCTCAATCGCCCATATCCCGAACCTCACCCGCGACGAGTTCGTTTCCTTCCTTTATTTCGAAAACAACCGCCACTGGAAGTCGCTTTATCGCAAGGGGCTCGGCGCCGCGGAAAATATGTCCGCCCTGCGCCAGGCCCTGCAAATCCTCCTCGACGAAACCCTGCCCATCGAAGACCGTTTTCCCCGCTCCCTCAACCTCGTTCACGGCCTCGGACGCGGCATCGCCACAGCCATCCTCACCGTCGCTTACCCGGACAAATACGGCGTCTGGAACAACGTCAGCGAAAACGCGCTGCGCGAGCTTGAGATCTGGCCGGATTCGATTCACGGGGAAGGCCTCGGCGCCCGCTACGCAAACATGAACGAAGTCCTCTCCCGCCTCCGCGCCGACCTCGGAACGGACTTCTGGACCCTGGACGTCCTCTGGTTCTCTCTGCCCTCGAATGACGAATCCACGCCGCTCCCGCCTCATGCCGCCGGCTCCGTCCCCGCCCGCGGCGCCACCTTCCGCTTCGAAGATCACCTGGAAGACTTCATCCTCGATAATTGGCGCTCCACGCCGCTCGGCGCCGACTGGGACATCGACTTCGGCGACGCCGAGCCCAACCAATACCCCACCGCCGTCGGCAAAATCGACATTCTGGCCAAGCACAAACGCGAGCCCCGCTATCTCGTCATCGAACTCAAGCGCGGCCAATCCTCGGACCAGACCATCGGCCAACTGCTCCGCTACGTCGGCTGGGCGCAAAAGCATCTCGCCACCAACGGCCACTCCGTCGAAGGCCTCATCATCGCCCACCAAGCCGACCACAAACTCGCCTACGCCCTCCACGCCGTCGCTCCGCTCGACAACATCGGCATGATGGCCTACAGCATCGACTTCCGCATGAAGGAAGTAAAGCCGTAGCCGGAACCGAGCGCCATCGAGTCCCGGTTCCGCACCGGAAACATCCCTCCGCCGGGAGGCGCGGATAAGATAAGGGTGTCTATGAAACGGAGCCTGATTCTGCTTGTAGCCATCGCGACGGCGGTATCCGCATCCGGCCAGCGCCCCACCCGTTCGACCAGCGTGGCGCCTGACTCCATCGATTACCCGCCCATCGCCCGTTCCGCCGCCGAACAGAAAATCCTCGCCACCCTCGACGCCGCCGCCAAAGCCGGCGAGACTTACGAAAACGTCCCCGCCTCCGACGGCCGTCTCCTCCGCCTGCTCGCCGAAGCCGTCGACGCCAAACAAGTTGTCGAAATCGGAACCTCCACCGGCCTCTCCGGCATGTGGCTGGCGATGGCGCTTGAGAAAACCGGCGGCCACCTGACCACGTTTGAATACGACCCCGGCCGCGCCGCCATCGCCAAGAAGCACTTCACCGAAGCCGGCGTCGAACAACTCATCACCATCGTCCAGGGCGACGCCCACAAAACGCTCGCCCGCCTCCACGGCCCCATCGACCTCGCCTTCATCGACGCCGACAAAGACGGCTACGTCGACTATCTCAACCACTTACTCCCCCTCGTCCGCCCCGGCGGCCTCCTGCTGGCCCACAACGTCGACATGGTCCCCGCCTACGTCAAAGCCGTCACCACCAACCCCAACCTCGAAACCGTCTTCTACATGCAAGGCAACGGCCTCGCCGTCACCCTCAAAAAGCGCTAACCCCGCCCGGCCGGGGCCGGGGATCCCGCTACCCCGGATTCCGGAGCCGGCGGCTGCACCGAAGACCGCCCATGCAGCTCAAACCCGTTCGCCGCTCTACACCCAATCAATGCCGG
>JAKAJI010000086.1 GCA_021813825.1 Acidobacteriota bacterium
TTAATGATGCGGCCGGCTTTGATGCGAAGAGCCTGCTCGGCGTGATGGGCCGAGCGGATGCACTCGTCCAGGCAGATCGGCGTGCGCAGCCGCGCCTGCAGTTCGGCGTGGTCGATGATCTCGTCGTGCGCCAGCGGCTGCTCGATCATCATCAGGTTGAACTCGTCGAGCGCGGCGAGGCGGTCCGCGTCGGCGAGTGTGTAAGCCGAGTTGGCGTCGGCCATGAGCAGCGTATCCGGGAAGCGGCGGCGGACTTCGCGGATGGTGCCGATGTCCCAGCCGGGCTTGATCTTGATTTTGATGCGCTGGTAGCCGGCGCGAAGCTCGGTGTCGATTTTGGCGAGCAGATCGTCGACGGTGTCCTGAATGCCGATCGAGACGCCGCAGGGGATCTCACGGCGCGCGCCGGCGCCGATCTGTTTCCACAGCGGAACGCCGTTGCGGCGCGCTTCCAGGTCCCAGATGGCGGCTTCCAGGCCCCCGCGAGCCATCAGGTGGCCGCGGATGTGCTTTGTCCGGGCTCCGGCCGAAGCGGCGCTGTCGAAGGGGTGATGCAGGATGCGCGGCAGGACGTAATCGCGCAGGATCAGCCAGGCGCCGTCGGTCCACTCCTCGTTGTAAAAAGGATTCTCGCCGCAGGTGACCTCGCCCCAACCGGAGAGGCCGCCGCTCGATACTTCCACGAGGATGATGTCGCGCGAGTAAGTTCGCCCGAAGCTCGTTTCGAAGAAATGCACGAGCGGCATGCGCAGGCGGCGCAGCGTGACGCGTTCTATTTCAAAGGCCATGGCGCAAGTAAGTAACTGGAGGATTCTTCTCCGCGCTCGAGGCCGACGGCGGCGAGGCCCTCGCGGAAACCGGCGGTGAACTCTTCCCCGACGCGTTTTTGAATGGCGCGCGCGGCCGCCGGATCGAGCTGGCGCAGCTTGCCGATATTGTTCGGAATCGTGATGCGCTTCCGGACATCGCCGTGTGGCGCGGGCCGCCCGGCGAGCACGGCTTCGACGCGCGGATCCGACAGCCACCATTCGGCGATGCAGCGGTCCGTCGGCAGCCCGCCGTGCAGGTGGCTGGTGGTGATTCCGTATTGATTGAATACGTAGCGGCGGACGATGGCGCCGAGCCGCTCGATGTTGAAATAGGCGTTCTTCAGCTCGAGCGGATCGAAGGTCCACTCCATCAGCGCGACGCCGCGGGCGATGGCGTCTTCGCGCTGGGCGAGTTTCAGCTTTCGCCCGAGGCCCTTGTCGCGATAGTCGGGCAGGATGCCGAGCATGTGGCTGTGGAGATACGTTTGCCCGCCGGCCTTCAGGCCCGGAATCGCAAGGCAGAAGCCGACCATGCGGCCATCGTCGAAAGCGCCGAACGAGTGGCCGCCGATTTTCGAGGCCACCACAAACAGGCGCACCGGAAGCAGGTCGATTTCCGCGAAGCCCCAGATGCGCTGCTGCAGCTTGACGGCGTTGGCGAAGTCCTCCTGCGAGGCGAGTTGGCGGATCTCGATCACGCGCCCTCCTTTGCCGGTCCTTCCAGGCGCTTGGCTTCCTTCCAGAATTCCTCCATTCCTTCGAGGCTGGTCTCCTCGAAGCTTTTCCCGCTTTCGGCGACGCGCCGCTCGAGATGGCCGAAGCGCCGGCGGAACTTCGCGTTGGTTTTGCGCAGGGCCTGTTCCGGGTCGACACCCAGCACACGAGAAAGGTTCACCACGGTGAAAAGCAGGTCGCCGATCTCGTCTTCGATCTTCGCGGTGTCGCCGCCCGAGCGCGCATCCTCGATTTCGGCCAGTTCCTCGTGCAACTTTTCCACTACCGCGGCCGCGTCCGGCCAGTCGAAACCGGTGCGCGCCGCTTTCACGCTGATCGCCGCGGCCTCGACAAGCGCGGGCGCCGAGCGCGACACGCTGTCGAGCAGCCCTTCGGGCGCCTTGCCGCGCGCGGACTTTTCTTCCTGCTTGATGCGGTCCCAGTTGCGCTTCACGTCCGCCGCGGTCGCCGCCTCGGTGTCGCCAAAAATGTGGGGATGACGGCGGATCAGCTTCGACACGATTTCATCGAGCGCATCGTCGATCGTGAAATGGCCTTCTTCGCGGGCCAGTTGCGCGAGGAAAACAGGCTGCAGCAGAAGATCGCCCAACTCCTCGGCGAGCGCGGGCCAGTCGCGGGCGTCGATCGAGTCGAGGACCTCATATGTCTCTTCGAGTAAGTAGGGTTTAAGCGAGTCGAAGGTCTGCTCGCGGTCCCAGGGGCAGCCGCCCGGAGCCCGCAGCCGCTGCATGATGGCGCACAACCGGCCGAAACGCTCGCCGGTTGTCAAAGCTGACTCAGATATGCCGTCGGAAGAAGCCAAAGCGAAAATTTCAATGTAGCATGGGGTCGGATAAAATACCGGTTAGGGAGCTTCCCCATGCCGGAACAGAGTGCGCCATTGCCGCCCGCGACGTTTGAATTCCTGATTTTTTCTTTCAAAATGCAGGCCGAAATGCACCTTGGCCTGATCCACTTTGGCGGCGAAGAAGACGGTCCGCCGGAGCCGGATTTCGCCGCCGCGCGCCATGCGATCGACCTGCTCGCCATGCTCGAAGAAAAGACCCGGAACAACCTGACGACGGAAGAGGCGCGAATGCTCGAAAATTCGCTGACCGAGCTGCGGTTCCGCTACGTGCAGGCGATCGAGGCGAGCGCGAAGAAACCGGAAGCCAAGGCGGAAACCACGGACACCCGGCAGGCCGGCGCGTAGATGAGCGCCGTTGCTTTCCGCATCACGGTTCTCGGCTCGGGCACCAGTTCGGGCGTGCCGACGCTGGGCTGTGATTGCGCCGTCTGCCGGTCCGAAGATCCGAAGGACCAGCGGCTGCGGCCCTCGATCGCGCTACGGCTGGGCGAGCGGAACGTGTTGATCGACACCACGCCGGATTTCCGCACCCAGGCGCTGCGCGCGCGGATCCGCAGCGTCGACGCCGTGCTTTATACGCACTCCCACGCCGACCACATCCTCGGTCTGGATGACGTCCGGCCGTTCAACTACAAGCAGGGCGGAGCGATTCCGATCTACGGCGCCGAGGATACCCTCGAGGACATCCGCCGCGTGTTCCGCTATGCTTTCGACGGCGGGGAGAAGCAGTCGTCGGTGCCGCACATCGAAACGCGTGTGTTTACCGAGGCGCCGTTCGAGGTATTCGGGCTCGAGGTGAAGCCGGTGCGCATCGACCATGGGCGCTCCCGCGTTTACGGCTTCCGCTTCGGGCGCGCGGCGTATCTGACGGACCACAGCGCGATCCCCAACGAGTCGCTCAAGCTGCTCGAGGATCTCGACGTGTTGTTCCTCGACGCGCTCCGCCACCGGCCGCATCCGACGCATTCCACCGTGGCGCAGAGCCTGGAGACCGTGGCAAAGCTGAAGCCGCGGCGCACCTACTTCACCCACATTTCTCACGACCTCGGCCACGCGGCGACCGAACAAGCGCTGCCGCCGCACGTGCGCCTGGCCTACGACGGACTGGAGATCGACGTTCCCGCATGAGCATTCGTCTGTACCGGAGCCTCGACGAGGCAGCGGGAGAGTTCGGCCCGTGCGCGCTGACCATCGGCAACTTCGACGGCGTGCACGCCGGCCACCGGAAGATTCTCGCCGAAGTGGCTGCCATGGCGCGGGCGCGAGATTGGAAGGCCGGCGTGCTGACCTTTGATCCGCATCCGGCCGCGGTGGTGGCGCCGGAGCGCGCGCCGAAACTGATGACCACGCCGGAGGAGCGCTGCGCGCTGATGGGCGAAGCCGGCATCGGCGAAGCGCTGATTCTTCCCTTTACGGCGGAGGTGGCGCGGCTGAAGCCGGAGGAATTTGCCAGGCAAATTTTGGCGGAAAAGCTGCGGGCGCGGCTGGTGCTGGTCGGCGACAACTTCCGCTTCGGCGCCAAAGCCGCCGGCGACACGGCAACGCTCAAAGCTCTCGGCGCGGAACTCGGCTTTGAGGCGCGGACGGTTCCGGCGGTGCGGCGGCGCGGCATGATCGTATCGAGCAGCGGCATCCGCAAGCTGATTCATCACGGCAAGATCTACCTCGCCGGAAGACTGCTCGAAAGGCCGCATTATCTGGAAGGCCAGATTGTTGCCGGCCAGGGCATCGGGTCGCGCAAGACGGTGCCCACTCTGAACGTGGCCGCCGAGCGCGAAGTGATCCCGGCCGACGGCGTGTATGTCACGCGGGCGAGCGACGATGCCGGGCGGCGGTGGCGCGCGGTGACCAACATCGGCAACCGGCCCACCTTCGGAGGCCAGACGCGAACCATCGAGACGTTTTTACTCGATGGGCTCGAAGGCGAAACGCCGCGCTGGCTAAGGGTCGAGTTCCTGCACCGTCTGCGCGACGAGCGCAAGTTTCCTTCGCCCGAGGCGCTGCGCGAGCAGATCCTGGGCGATGTGGGCCGCGCGCAAAAGTGGTTCCGGCGCACGGAGCGGCTCGGCGAGAAGTAAGCCTACCAGCCTCCGGGCGGAGTCCACAACTGCAGATCCCGCCGCGGGGTCCACGGGAGCCAGATTTGTTCCTGCTGCCCGGGCAGTTCACCCGACGCGCCTACGATCGGGTCGTTGGGCGATTTCGGGTTATTTCCCGTGCGGCTGAATCGCATTGGTTTCCCGACACCAATGATGACCGGCACGCGGTCGCTTGGATCGAGCGCGAGGCGGCGAGAGGCGCCGAACTTGTTCCAGTCGAGCCGGACGGCGAGTCCGCGGCGGAGGCTGGTCCGGAGGCAGTCGGCGACCGTCATCTTGGTTAAAAGCGGATTCTTCTTTCGCTCCGCCTCGATCGCCCGGCAGCGCGACAGGTAGCGCTTTAGCAACTCCTCGCGGAACCACCAATGGCCGAAGTACGAACTCTTTCGCTCGAAGAATGTCTTATCGTATTTCTGCCAGCTTGAGAACATCCGGTAGATGGCGCACGGGCCGGTTAGCACGGTGGCGTGGAGGCGATGGTCGGCGAAGAGAGGGTCGAAGGTGTCCTTGTCCGGTTTATCGCGGCCTTGAATGGAATCGGTAAACTTCTTGGCGTACTTCGCCGCGACGGCGGGAAGGGAAGCCGGGAGCGCCGGCGCCTTGTACTGTTTCGCGTAGCGCGCGTAGGGGCGTTCAAGTCCGCCTTCGCGCAGAAACTCCTCGTAGTCCCAGTTGCCGAACAGGCTCGGGAAAACTTCGCCGGCGATCAGCGACGCCAACTGTGCCGTGACCGCCTTCCAGCGTTCCTCCTGCATCGCGCCCTCGTTTCCGTCATTTTAGGCCGGGGCGGCCCCGGCGTGCTCCGCTCCAGGCAGCGGCGTGGACTCCGGCACGGCGAGGGGAGGCTCGGGCGCCACGGCTCCGACCAACGACGGCAATCTCTCTTGCAGCAGCAGCGTCGCGGCGCGCACGCTGGGCTCGGCCTGGAAACGCTCCCGGATCGGATTGTTCAGCAGCACGTTTGCCAGGGCGAGCAGCGACATGCCCTGGTGATGCGCCATGAACGAGCGGATCAGCGTGGGGCGGCGTTCGAAGCGATGCGGCTCGAACTGGATCGCTTCGTAGAAGCCGTACGGGCCGCGCCAACCGCGTGAGGCGAGCGTCCGCAGGTTCGCGGCGGCGGCGGCAGGGTCGATCATCAGGGCGAGCGCGGAGGCATAGGGAGCGATGACGACGCTTTCGCTCGATGGCGTTTCCATGCCGAGTCCGGGAACGCCGAAGGCCTTGTATTGATAGTTGCGGCGGCTGTCGCGGCCCAGATGCGCGGATTCCGAGATGCCCCACGGCGTGCCGCGGCGCGCGGCGTAGCGCCGCTGGGCTTTCACGGCCGCCTTGCAGGCTTCGCCCAGCAACGTGCCCGGATAGTCGGAGGTGAACAGCAGCGGCATCAGGTATTCGAACATCGTGCCGCTCCAGGAAACCAGGGTGCGGACGCGTTCGGCGAGGATCAGCTTGCGGCCGAGCTTGAACCAGGCTTCGATCGGAACGTCGCCCTTGGCGATGGCGAAGAAGACCGCGGTGCGGGCTTCCGAGGCGAGCAGGTCGTAGCAGGAGCGGGCAAGCTGTCGCGAATCCACGTCGTAGCCGATGCGCAGAAGCTGGCGCGACTCCTCGAACAGGAACGCAAAGTCCATTCCGTAGGCGAGCGTGTGGCAAAGCTGGGCGTGATGCGTGGCGGTGCGGGTGAGCGTGCGGGCCCGCGCGCGGGCCAGCGCCAGTTGCGGACGGAGGCGGGACAGCGCGGCGGCGATCGCGCCGCTGGGCGGCGCCGTCGAGTGAAGCAGCGCTTCGATTTCGGTGTCGATCGCCGCATACTGATCCGGAAGCTGGGCGAAACTCGGGTTGCGCTCGAGCAGCGTGGTCAGGCGGCTGAAAGCAGGCAGGTAAGCGCAGGAACGGAGCGGCTCCTCGCTCGGCTCATCGAGCCAGGGGGCGAGCGAACGAAGCTGGCTGAGCGCGGTTTCGGTCCGGAGCAGCAGCGCGCGGCGCCAGTAAGACAGGCTGGCGGCCGTCGCGCTTCCGATGGCCGGATCGTTGGTTTCCAGCCAGGCCACGTGCCGGTTTATTTCCGAGGCGAGGGAGGAAAGATCCGTGAGCAGACCCTCCCAGGCGAACAGCCCCGCCGGGCGGTAGTCGAGTTGCCGCAGGAACGCCTCGATCTGCCGCATCAGCGTGGCGCCGCGGGAAGGGGCGGGGAGAGTATTGCGGAGGCGCAGGCAGTGGTCGCGCAGGCCGTCGAGGATCGCAGGGCGCACTAACAGTTGCTGCGGAAGATCGAGGAACGTCTGTTTGACTGCGATGAGCGCGGCGGCGAGATTGCCGCTATCGACGGTGGACAGAAAATGCGGCGGCAGCGGAGCGAGCGTGGCCGTGTCGTACCAGTTGTAGAAGTGGCCGTGCTCGCGCGGCATCGCCTCCATGGTTTGCAGCAGGCGGCCGCAGCGCTCGCCCAACTCCGCGGCGGTGAGATAGCCGAACTCGTAGGCGGCCGTCTGGGCGGTAAGCTGCAGGCCGAAATTCGTGGGCGAGGTCCGGTGCGCGGTCGCCGGCGGATCCTCCTGGATGTTGTCGGGCACCAGCCAGTGATCGGCGGCCGTCGCCAGTTCGTCGAAGAAACGCCAGGTGAGCAGAGCGGTATCGCGGAGAAACGGGGTGTGATCGCGGAAGCCCAGCAGCAGGTGCGGTGGGCGCTCGTCGAGCAGGGTATTGAACACCGGCGCCAGGACCCACAGCGCTGCCACGCCGGCGGCGGCGTTTCCTCCGCGTAGCGCCACGCCGACCAGCATGCCGAGAAAAGCGAGCCCCGACGAGGCGTACAGGTAAACCGTGGGCAGGCTTCGCGGCGAGCCGGTTTCCGATTCCACCGCGGCCATGCTCTGCCATTCCAGCAGCAGCTCATGGGTGACGAAGCGGCGGGTGAGCGCGCGCACGATCGCGTCGGCCAGCAGGAACCCGCGATCGAGCAGGAACGCGAAGCCGAGGAGCGCCTCCACGTGGGCGCGGCCGAGTTGTTCGCCTTTGGCGAGAAAGAACGAGCGCCAGAAGCGCTTGGGTGGCAGCCGGAGGAAGCCGGTAAAGAATTCGACATAGGCGGGCGCCAGCGCCAGGCAAACGCCGGCAGCTACGGCTTGGGCGGCCGCACGCAGTCCGAAAAACCAGGCGGCGGAAAGCGCGAGCGCGAACGCCGGCTCGACGAGACTGCGGCGGAGGTTGTCGAAAATTTTCCAGCGGGAAGCGGCCGGCAGCGGGTTCGGCGCCCAGCGCCAGTCGGCGAGCGGCACACGCGGCAGCAGCCAGTACAGGATCTGCCAGTCTCCGCGCACCCAGCGGTGCTTCCGCTTGCAGTCGGCTTCGTAGGTGGCCGGATAATCGTCGATCAGCTCGACGTCGCTCGCCAGCGCGGCGCGCAGGTGCTCGCCTTCAATGAGGTCGTGGCTGAGCAGGCTGTTCGAGGGGAAACGCCCGTCGAGCACTTCGACGAAGGCGCGGACGTCGTACAGGCCCTTGCCGGTGTAGCTGGCGCGGCCGAAGAAATCCTGGTAGGTGTCCGAGACGGCCTTGGTGTAGGGATCGAGTCCGGTCTGGCCGCTCGAAAGCAGCGCGATCAACGAGCGCCCGGCGGACTCCATGCTGACCCCGACGCGGGGCTGCAGCAGCGCATGGCCGTCGCGGACGATCCCGGTCTCCGGATCGAGTACCGGGCGGTTCAACGGATGAGCGAGCGTGCCGACGAGCTTGCGGGCGCTGGCGGGCGGCAACTGCGTGTCGCTGTCGAGCGTCAGCACGTAGCGGATCGGCGGGAGCGCGCGGAGGTCGCCGGTTTTGAAACTGAACGCGTCGCCGCGGCCGAGCAGAAAGGCGTTGAAGTCTTCCAGCTTGCCGCGCTTGCGCTCGCGGCCCATCCATACGCCTTCCTGGGCGTTGAACTGCGAATCGCGGTGGAACAGATAGAACGGCTCACGGCCGATGCTCGAAGCGTGTCGCGCGTTGAGCCGGTGAATCCCTTCGGCGCAGGCTTCCAGCAGCGCCGTCGGCACGTCGTTGGGCGAGTCGGAATCGGCGAAATCGGTGAGCAGAGCGAAGTAGAGATGGCGGTCGCGGTTGGCCAGGAAGTGAATCTCGATCCGTTCGAGCAGATTCTCCACGCCCTGCCGGGATAGCAGCAGCGTGGGCACGGCGACAAAGGTGGCGTGTTCTTCCGGGATGCCGTCGGTGAAGTCGAGCCGGGGCAGGCGGCGCGGCGGGAACGTCAGGCCCGCAAGGATGTGCGTCATCTGCACGCCGAGCTGGCTTGCCGGCAGCAGAGCAAGCACCAGCCACCAGACCGGCAAGCCAGGACAGGCGGCATGAATCGCGGCGAGGGCCAAGGCGGTGAACAGAGAGACGGCGGTGACAAATGAGGTGCAGGGAAAGGCTTTCGCGAGGCGGCGGAGCGTGAACGCCAAAGAGAAACGGCAGCCGGCGCGGCGGCGCAGGCGGGCCAGGCCGCCCTCCAGCAGATAGTAGCCGACATGGGATTCCCGCGAGCCGAACGGGTTCTCCCCCGCCAGCGCCACGGCGGTCCGGGCCACGTGCTCCTCACCATAGGGGCTCGATTGGGCGATCTTTTCCACGGATTGCCGGTACAGATCGCGGCTTTCGAATTCCATCTGCGGGTAGACGCCGGCGGGGTCACGGCGCAGCACGCGGTCCACGATCGACACGCTCTCAACGACGCTGCGCCAGGGCAGTCCTTCGCAGGCGTGCAGATCGTCAATCGCCCCGGTCACGACGGCTTCGGCGGAAGGATCTTCGAGCGAGCCGCCTTCGAGCAGCGCGAAGATGCGCTCGAGCAGCACAAGCTGCAGCAGCTCGGGCGCGGCCCATACTTCGGCGAGCGTCAAGGCGCCGGCGTGCGCAGGATCGAGGCAGGCGCAGAGCGAGGCCTCGTCCAGCGCCGTACCGGGCTGCGCGAAGGCGGCCGCCAGAAGCGTGTAGGGGCGAGGTTCGCGAGCCGGACGCGCGCGCCGCATCAGCTTACGGCAGTAAGCCGGTGACAGCGCCTCGCGGACTTCGTGCAGCCGGGCTTGCAGAAACGAGAGGTTGTCCAGCAGACGCGTCACCGCCGCCGGCACGGCCCCGGTGGCCAGCCGCGCGATCCAGTCGGCGGCCGTGCGGCGCAACAAAGCGTCGTAGCCGGCAAGCCGGACGGGTAGGGTGGTCCTTCGTGCCTTCTCCTTCATCGGTAACTCGACGCCTGCAAGGTGAACATGCTGGCGTAGCGGCCCCCGCCGGCCATGAGCTGATCATGCGTGCCCTGCTCGGAAATGCGTCCGGACTCGAGCACGAGTATGCGGTCCGCCATGCGCACGGTCGAAAAGCGGTGCGAGATGAGCAGCGAAATCTTGCCCTGCGTGAGGTTGGCGAAGCGCTCAAACACTTCGTATTCGGCGAGCGCGTCGAGCGCGGCGGTGGGCTCGTCGAGGATGAGCACCTGGGCGTCGCGCAGATAGGCGCGGGCCAGCGCGATCTTCTGCCACTCGCCGCCGGAAAGATCCACGCCGCCCTCAAAGCGCCGGCCCAGAAGCTGATCGAGCCCTCCGGGAAGCCGTTCGAGGATCGAATCGGCGCGGCTGCGCACGGCGGCGTCGAGCAGCGCCGCGTCGTCGTTCATCGCCTCAATGCGGCCCATGGCGATGTTCTCCCGCGCGCTCAGGTCGTAGCGGACGAAGTCCTGAAAGATGACGCCGGTGATGCGGTGCAGGCTCTCGGGGTCGTAGTCGCGCAGATCCGCGCCGTCGAGCAGGATATGGCCTTCGGTCGGATCGTAGAGCCGCGTGATGAGTTTGACCAGCGTCGTCTTGCCCTGACCGTTCTCCCCCACCAGAGCGACGCGCTCAGCGGGTTCGATGCGCAGGTTCAGATCATCGAGAACACGGCGCGAGGAGCCGGGATAAGCGAACGACACGCCGCGAAATTCGAAGCCGCTGCGAATGGCGCGCGGCGCCGGAATCGCATCGGGCCGCGCGGCCAGCTTCGGCTTCATGGCGAAAAACTCGAGCAGGTCGCCCAGGAAAAGGCTCTGGTCCGCGATGCCGGAAAACGTGGAGAACACCTGCTGGATCTGGGAACTGGTGCCCGCCAGCGCGCCGGCCAGGAACGTGAGCGTGCCGACCGTGATCGCGCCTTCGAGCGTACGCAGCACCAGGTACGCGTAGCCTCCGTAGTAGCCGAGAGAGCCGATGAGCGCCAGCAGCGCCCCGGCGCGCAGACGGCGCGTCGCCAGCCGCCGGTTCCGCGTGATGACTTCGTCGTTGATGTCGCGAAAGCGCCGGAAAAAGTAATCACCGAGGCCGAAAATCTTCAGTTCCTTGGCGCTCTCCTTCCGCGTGCCGAGGTCGCGCAGATAATCCAGTTCGCGCCGCAGCGGCGTCAGGCTGTAGGCGAGCGAATAGCCGAGAAACGCGAAGTGGCTTTCGCCGAGGAAGGCTGGAATCACCGTGAGGGCCAGCAGCACAAACAGCAGCGGCGAAAAGACGATTACGCTGGCGGCCAACGAGGTCAGCGTGATGACCTGTTGCGTAAGCTGGCCGAACGCCGTAAGCATGCTGAGCCGGTCGTTGGCCTGCAGGCGCGCGCGGTCCAGGCGGTCGTAAAAAACCGGATCTTCAAACGAAGTCAGGTCCAGCGTGGCCGCATGGCGCATCACACGCAGCGTCACGGTGCGGGAGAAGCGATCCGCAATGCGTCCGTCGCAGTAGTCGATGGTGCGCCCGGTGAGGCCCGCCACGGCGGCGATGAGAAACTCGATCGCGACATACAGCCAGATCCGCTGTGGCGCCGGACCATGCGTCCGAACGGTGGAAACCAGAACATCGATGATCAGCTTGCCGATCCACAGCGAGGCCAGCGGCGCCAGCGCCAGGGCGGCGCGCAGCAGCAGGGCCGAAAGCACCAGCGCCGGGCCGGACTGCCAGATCAGGCCCAGCACGGGCGGTATATTTTTCATCGCCCGCAGGCGATCTTTCCAGGCTTTTGATTCGGCTCGCATCGGGTTTCAGATGACAACTTGTTGAAACGAAGGGACCAGCAGACTGCGCGTCCCTTCCACGCGGAATATAAGGGCAATCCGGATGCCAGCGATCAGTGAACTCTGATTTCTATTCTATCGTCCGATCTGGACGAACTTCGCAGCCTCGGCGCGCTCCGCCGCGGGAATCGTCTGCGGGTCGCGCCAGAAATCCATGTAGCCGACCTGGTGCACGCAGGAGATGGTGCACAGCGGCGCGCAGCCCTTCTGGGTGAGATACTCGCGGCGGATGTCGTCGATCGTGTACTCGGCCAGCGGCTTGGCGGGGAAGCCGCGCTGCTGCGAACAGTAATGCACGAGGCCGTCCTCGCAGATGTAGAGGTAGCGCGCCCCGGCACGGCAGCGCCAGTCGGCGGGCCGTCCGTGCGCGATCGCATCCTGGAACTGGTTCAACTGCGAGAAATTCCTCTTCTCGAAACTCTTCATCTCGAGAAAGACCGCGCGTTCGCGCTCGCCGAGCGGCCGCAACTGGCCGTCGTGATCGTGGATGATGCCGACGGTCGAGGTGAAGCCGAGTTCAAGTGCGCGCCGGCCGACCCGGAGCGCGTCCTCGGGGTTGTGAATCCCGCCGCCCAGAACCGAATTGATGTTCACGTGGAACAGCGCGTGTTCGGCCAGAACCTGCAACTTCTTGTCGAGCACCTTCAGGCTCTTCTTCGACACTTCGTCCGGCATGACGTTGTCGATGCTGATCTGCAGATGATCCAGTCCGGCGTCGTTCAGCCGCTTCACACGGTCCGGCGTCAGCAGGTAGCCGTTGGTGATCATCCCGGCGATGATGCCGTGGCTCCGGACATGGGCAATGAGTTCGTCGAGGTCAGGGTGGAGCAGGGGCTCGCCGCCGCTGAACGTAATGATCGTCGTGCCCAGCGCCGCCAACCGGTCGAGCCGCTCCTTCACCACCGGTACGGGCACGGGCTTGGAGAAATCATCGAACTCGTTGCAATAAGTGCAGGACAGGTTACAGCGGCGGATCGGAATGATATGGGCCATTACGGGGTGGTCCCGTGACAGCAGGCCCTTGGCGATCATGCGAAATTCCCGAACACGGCGCGTGGCCGCGCGCCACCGGCGCTCGATGAGGAAGCCCTTTGTCATCAGCGGAGAATCTTCTATTGAAACACAATATTGAAGCACAAGACCCGCCACTGGCGCGACGGTTTCTCACTCTGCGGTAACCTACCGGCCTTGAGCGGAAGCAATTACTGGTTGGGCGGAGCGTTGGGTGGCGCACTCTGCGGCGCGTTGGGGGCGGGCGGATTCGGCGCCTCGCCACCGAACTTGATCTCGGTGTTGCTCTTGAATTGCTTGTAGTCCTGGTACTTGATGATCATCTTGATCCGCTGCGGCCCGGTCTGGAACTGCAGCGTATCGTTGGCGTAAGTGTAGGTCGGGAACCAGTACTTGCCGTCGATCTGCTCGCGGTAGGTCTCAAACTTCGGGAACTGGTTGTCCTCGCCGCGTTTCAACAGGCCCACGCCCTTGCCGTAGGTCTTAACGATCTGCAGGTCCTGGTCATCCACCCAGATCTCGCCCTCGAAATAACGCTTGCCCTTCTCGAGTTTCTTCGGCCGGACGGTGAATTCGTAGGTCGAAATTTCGTCTAACTGCTGCCGGCCGAGATAGCGGATGTTGTAGTCATTGATCGAGTCCGTTGTCAGGACAAAAGGCTGCACATCGCGCAAGTCCTGCATGTCTTCCGGCGTCAGAACGATGTTCTGCAGCGAATTGACCGGCGCGTATACCACGTGCTCGGTGCGCTTGCCGTCCGGGCCGAAGATGATGTCGGACACCTCTTCCCACTTGCCGCCGGGGTTGCCCGAGGGGTCGAGTTCCTGCACCTTCACGCTTTGGCGATAGGTGTAGTTTTCCCTTGCCTTGGCGAACTCGGTTTCTTTCTCGGCGAATTTCTGGATGATCCCGTCGATCTGGCTGGGGCTGGGGTCGGCGGTGGCGCCGGAGGCCAGCGGCGCGGCGATGAGAAGCAGAATGGCAAGGGGACGCATAAGACGGGTCCTTTTCATTGGATGGATAGCCGGGCGGCGAGGTTTCGCCACCGGCGGCCTCAAGTTTTCCCGATAAGCTGCCGCGCGATCGTCAGCAACTGCATGTTCGTGGTTCCTTCGTAAATCCGGCCGATTTTCGAGTCGCGATACAGCTTCTCAACCGGATAGTCCTTCGTAAACCCAACGCCGCCAAGGACTTCCACCGCGCGCGAGGCGGCCTCTTCGGCGATTTGCGAGGCAAAATACTTGGCCATGGCGGCCTCGGTGACAAAAACGTGGCCGGCGTCGCGAAGCCGGGCCGCGTTATAGACGAGAAGCCGGGCGGCCTCGATGTTAGCCGCCATCTTCGCCAGTTCGAACTGCACCGCTTGAAACTCGGCGATCGCCCGGCCGAACTGCTTCCGCTGGCGGGCGTAGTTCACCGCGTGGTTCAGCGCGCCCTGCGCCAGGCCCGTCATCTGCGCGCCAATGGCGATCCGGCCTTCATTCAGCGTCTCGATGGCGATCTTGTAGCCACGGCCCACTTCACCCACCACGTTCGCCGCCGGCACGCGGCAGTCGTCCAGAATCAGCTCGCAGGTCGAGGAGGCGCGGATGCCCAGCTTATCTTCTTTCTTACCCACCTGGAAGCCGGGCGTGTCACGCTCGACCAGGAAACAGGTGATGCCGCGGTGGCCCTGTTCCGGGTTGGCGTTGGCGAACAGGAAAAACAGGCCCGCTTCGGCTGCGTTGGTGATCCACATCTTTCGGCCGGTGATGCGGTAGCCGCCGTCCTCGGCCACCGCGCGC
>JAKAJI010000501.1 GCA_021813825.1 Acidobacteriota bacterium
CGCACGTCTCAATCACAATCTCCTTCTTCGGTCCGGCCAGTGCGTCCAGCTCCCGCGCCTGCGACAGGTAGCGGATCACCAGCTTCAGATACTCGGTCTGCGCCAGCGCCTCGTTGCTGTTCACCGCCTCGTAGCCGTTGGTCACCACGTTCCGCGCCAGCGCCGTCAGAAGTGTGTCGCTCCGCACGTCCGGCGATAGCGCCGCCATCCGCGCAAACGAACGCAGCGGCCCCGGCAGCGTGATCATCGCCATCGGTACCCGCGACGCGCTCGGTTGCTTCCCCGGCGCTTCCAGGTCCTTCCCGCCGGCGGCGCGATACTCCCGCAGATCCGCCGCCTCCGCCGCCTCGTCCCCAGCCAGCGCGTCCAGGATCACCAGGCGCCGCTCAATCGCCCGCTTCTCGCTCTCGTTCGCCAACCGCAGTGCGTTCCGGTACGCCTTCCGCGCCCCCCCGTCGTGATGCAGATCCAGAAATTCCGCCAGCGCGCTCAGGCTCTCCGGTGTCGCCGAAGGCGCATTCGCCGCCTGCTGCAGCAATTCCAGCGCACCCTCTGCGTCCCCTTTTCGCTCGAGTTCCCACGCCTTCTGCGTCTCGCCGTTCCCTGCGGCAAGCGCCGGCAAAATGGAAATAAAAAGGACCGTCGCAATACTTCTCACCGGCGCCTCCCTTTCCTTCTGGTTCTATAATCTACCACTCTGCGGCCTGGTTCTGGAGGCCCACTGAAACCCACTCCCCGCCACGCCTCTCCCCTCCTCGATGCCGCCGCCACCTGCTTCGCTTCACTTTTTGCCCACACTACCGCCATGTACCGCCAATTACAACCGCCATTGCTACACTGGCCGGATGCGCTTGCGTCCTTATTTCTTACTAGCTTCGATTTTCCTCCTCCCACGCCTGGCCACCTCCCAGGTCGCAACCGGCCAGTCCGGCCTCCCCGCCGTGGATTCCGTCATGCAAGGACTCCTCGCCAAATACAACATCCCCGGCGCCGCCCTCGCCGTCACCCTCCAGGGCCACCTCGTCTACGCCCGCGGCTATGGCTACGCCAACTCAACCTCCAACCAGCAGGTCCAGCCCGACACCCCGTTCCGCCAAGCCAGCGTTAGCAAAACCCTCACCGCCATCGCCATCCTCGAACTCGCCGACCAGGGCAAGCTCAAACTCGACAACCCCGCCTTCAGCTACCTGCCTGACCTCCAACCCCCCGCCAACAACATCGGCGATTCCCGCATCGCCGCCATCACCATCCGCGAATGCCTCAACCACACCGGCGGCTGGGACCGCAACATCGTCGGCGACCCCGTCTCCCAAAGCATCCAGATCGCCGAACAACACGGCGCTCCCGCTCCCGGCAGCGCCAACTGGTTCGTCAACTACATCTGGACCCGCCCGCTCCAGCACGACCCCGGCACCGTCTACGCCTACTCCAACATCGGCTACGTCGTCCTCGGCGCCGTCATCGAGCACGTCTCCGGCATGCGCTACGAAGATTTCATCCGCAAAAACGTCCTCCAGCCCCTCGGCATCGTCCGCGCCTACCTCGGCTCTTCCATCGCCTCCGACCCCGCCAACGCCGAAGCCACTTACTATCCCTATCCCGGCCAGTCCTGCGAAAACAGCCTCTTCCCCTACGTCAACGCCTGCGTCCCCGCTCCCTACGCCCAGCACGACCTCATGGTCGCCGCCGCCGCCGGTGGCTGGGTCGTCGATGAAATCGACCTCTGCCGCTTCTTGAACGGCATCCCCAACCTCATCTCCGCCAACATGCTTCAGCAAATGCAGACCGAAACCTCCGCCTTCCACGGCACCTCCTTCTTCGGCCTCGGCTTCGCCATGGTCCCCAACGGAACGAACCTCGACTGGAACAAGGACGGCTCCCTCTCCGGCACTTCCACTTACATCTACCGCCGCTACAACGGCTTCGCCTGGGCCGTCGCCTTCAACTCCCGCCCCAACCAGACCTCCACCACAACCTCCGGCCAGGAAGGCGGCTCCTTCGAAGCCGACTACGTCAGCCAGATCTCCTCCGTCCTCGACAGTTCTCTCTATAAGGTCACCGACCAGTTCCCGGACTACCCCAGCACGTTAGTTACTCCCAAAGTAAATGCCGTCGTCCAAAGCGCCGGCGGAGGAAACTCCATCGTCTCCGGCTCCTGGGTAACCATCTACGGCCAGAACCTCAGCGTCGACTCCCGCCTCTGGTATCCCAGCGAATTCAACGGCACCCAGCTCCCGCAGTACGTCGACAACACCACCGTCACCATCAACGGCCTCCCCTGCGCGGTTTACTACGTCTCGCCCGGCCAACTGAACGTCCAAGCCCCCGCCGGTCTCGCCGCCGGCCCGGTGCAAGTCGTCGTCACCCACGACGGCCAGTCAAACACCGCCTTCGCCGCCCAGGCCGCCGCCACCGCGCCCGGCCTCTTCACCTACGCTGCCAATGGCCTCACCCTCGCCGCCGCCCAGCACACCACCGATTACTCCACCGTCGGCATCACCGCCGACACCCCCGGCACACGCCCCGCCACGCCCGGCGAAGTCCTCGCCTTCTACGGAGGCGGCTTCGCACCCGCCGCCGCCGGCCAGATCGTCAACGGAAACTCCACCCTCCCGGGCGCGCCCACCGCGACCATCGGCGGCGTCCCCGCCCAGGCAACCTCGGTCTACTTAATCGGCGCCGGCCTCTTCCAGCAGAACATCACCGTCCCGCAAGTTTCCGCCGGCAATCAACCCGTCGTCGTCACTTACAACGGCCAGTCCACCCAATCCGGAGTAGTTATCCCCGTAACTACCCAGTAACTCATCCAACTAACGCTTCAGCATGGCGCGCGCCGCGTTATAACCCGGCGCGCCCATCACCCCTCCGCCCGGGTGCGCCCCGCTCCCGCATAAGTACAGCCCCCGCACCGGCGTCGCATACCGCGCGCTCCCCGCCACCGGCCGCAGACAGAACATCTGGTCCAGGCTCATCTCCCCGTGGAAAATGTTCCCGCCCGTGATCCCGAACCTCTGCTCCAGGTCCCACGGCGACAGCACCTGCCGCTCCACCACATGCCCCTTGAACCCCGGTGCGTACTCTTCAATAATGTCCAGCACCCGGTCCCCA
>JAKAJI010000087.1 GCA_021813825.1 Acidobacteriota bacterium
CGGCGACGGCCTCACGATGTACTACGTCCCTCTTGCCGGCGGCTATTGGAAAATCTTCGGCCTTCCTCTCGACTCCTTCTGGTGCTGCACCGGCTCCGGCACCGAGTCGTTCGCCAAACTCCCCTCCAACACGTATTTCCACGATTCCCGAGGCGTCTGGGTGAATCTCTTTCTCCCCACCCGCCTCAACTGGACCGCCCGCGGCTTCGCGCTCCACCAGCAAACCCGCTTCCCCGAAGAGCCCTCTTCGACGCTGACCATCGAGCAAGCCCCCTCCGAGCCCATCGCCCTGCGAATCCGCGTTCCCGCGTGGACCGACGGACGGTTCCGCCTGCGCCTGAACGGCGAGGAACAGGAAATTTCCGCCACACCCGGCGGGTACACCACGCTGGAACGCTCGTGGAAGCCCGGCGACCGAATCGAACTCGACCTCCCGATGTCGCTCCACACCGAAGCCATGCCGGACGATGCCTCGGTCCAGGCAGTTCTCTACGGCCCCCTCGTGCTCGCCGGCGACCTGGGGCGCGGCGACATTCCCGACACGATGCGCCGCGGCGAGACGATCTTCGCTTCCGCCGCCACCCGCGCTCCTTACCGTGCCGTGGTTCCCAGGCTGCAAGCGAGCGGCGAAAACGCCCTTGCATCGGTCGAACCCGCCGGCTCCCCGCTCACTTTCCACGCCCGCGGCGACCGGACGGACGTCACCCTGATGCCCCTCAACCGCATCGTCGACCAGCGCTACGCCGTCTACTGGCGCGTTGAGCCCGTCTGAACGATCGCAGTCGTTCCCGCTATCCTAAGGCGAAATGCTGGGCATCGACCGCCGCGCCGCGCACGCCGTCTGGACCGCGCTCGTCATCCTCCTGGGCGTGTGGCTCGTCTGGCTCGCCCGCACCACCATCGTCCTCTTCGCCCTGTCGCTGCTGTTCGCCTACCTGCTCACCCCAGTTCTCCGCCTCGTTCACCGTTTCACCCCCGGCCGCGTCTCGCCCGAAGTGTCCCTCGCCATCGTCTACTTGCTACTCGTCGCGCTGATCATCTCAGCGGGCATCGCCATCGGCTCGCGCATCGGCGAGGAAGCCTCGAATCTCGCCGCCAAACTTCCCGCACTTGTCCAGGACCCGCAATGGGAGAATCACATCCCCCTCCCGCAGTGGCTGGAACCGCACCGGGCGAGCGTCGTCGAATTCCTGCGCACCGAAGTCCTTCAGAGCGGACGTGACGTCGTTCCCTACTTGCAGCGCATGGCGGAGCAGGTGGTGCTCGGCGCCCGCTACGTCGGCTATCTCGTACTCGTCCCCGTGCTCGCTTTTTTCTTCCTCAAAGACGGAGAGCGCCTGCTGGCGCGCGTGCTGAACCAACTGGGCCACGGCCCGGCGCGTACGTCGGCGGAAGAAATCCTGGCCGATATCGACCGCGTGCTCGGCCAGTACATGCGGGCCTTGGTGTTGCAATCACTCTCGGCCTTCCTCTGGTATTCCCTGTTTCTCACCTTTACCGGCGCGCCCTACGCCATGCTGCTCTCCGCCATCGCCGGCCCCCTCGAGTTCTTACCCGTCATCGGTCCGCTGGCCGCCGGCCTGCTCACCGCGTTCGTCACCGGCATCGCCGGCTACCCCCACGTCGTCTGGTTCATCGTCTTTTGGCTTCTCTTGCGCGGCTTCCAGGATTACGCGCTCGTCCCCTTCCTGCTCGGCGCCGGCATCGAAATGGACCCGCTACTCATCCTGTTCGGCGTCCTGGCCGGCGAACAAGTAGCCGGCATAGCAGGAATGTTTTTCTCCGTGCCCATCATCGCCATCTCCACCGTCGTCGTCGGACGTCTTCGCCAGAATGGGAACCGCCCCGCGCCGCCTGGGGTGCGGACACCGCCGGATTCAGTAGAATGAAGGTTTCCCGCCGAACGGCCCGACGCCATCATCTAGAAAGCGGATGGACTTTCCGGCGGGCTGAGCTGGAATTCTAAGGAGACATATCATCTATGGCAGTCACGGGAGCGGGCCTCGAAGGAATCGTCGCGGCCGAATCGCAGATCTGTTACATCGACGGAGGCGCTGGCATTCTCAGCTACCAGGGATTCAACATCCACACCTTGGCTGAGAACGCCACCTTTGAGGAAGTCATTTACCTGCTCTGGCACGGACGCCTGCCGAAACAGGCCGAACTAAATGAGCTGAAGTCCAACCTCGTTGCCGCGCGCCCCATTCCCGCCGAAGTCACCGCCTTCCTGGCCGGCGCTGGCAAAAAGCCACCCATGGACGTGCTGCGAACCGCGGTCTCCATGCTCGGCCTGTACGATCCCGACGCCCGCGACAACTCCATCGAAGCGAGCACCCGCAAAGCGCTCCGCCTCATGGCCCAGACCGCGACCATCGTCACCTCCTTCGATCGTCTCCGCAAAGGCGCTCAACCGCTCGACGGCGATCCCTCGCTCGGCTTCGCTGCCAACTTCCTCTACACCCTCACCGGCAAGAAACCGGACGCGGTAATGGAGAAAGTCTTCGACATCGCGCTCACGCTGCACGCCGACCATGAGTTGAACGCATCCACGTTCGCCGCCCGTGTCACCGCCGCCACACTCTCCGATATCCACTCCGCCGTCACCTCCGCCATCGGCGCCCTCAAGGGCCCGCTCCACGGAGGCGCCAACGAGGAAGTCATCAAGATGCTCCTCGACGCGGGCAGCGAAGCCAAGGCGCTCGAGCATGTCCACTACATGCTCAACAACAAGATCAAAATCCCCGGCTTCGGCCACCGCGTCTACAAGACGGAGGACCCGCGCGCCACACACCTTCGCAAAATGTCGGAAGAACTCGGCAAGAGCACCGGCCATCTCGATCTCTACCTGACCTCGAAGAAAATCGAAGAGACCATCAAGCAGCTCAAGGGCCTCAACGCCAACGTCGATTTCTACTCGGCTTCCACCTACTACTCCCTCGGCATCCCGATCGACATCTTCACACCGATCTTCGCCGTCAGCCGCATGTCCGGCTGGACCGCGCACGTGCTCGAGCAGTACCGGAATAACCGGTTGATCCGCCCGCGCGCCGATTACACCGGAGCCACGGTCGGCCAGCCCTGGGTGCCGATCGCGAACCGGTAGGCATGTACGATCTCGCGTTTTTCCGCAATAATCTGGACCGGATCTCGGAACGGCTCGCCTCGCGCGGCTTTACGCTCGATGTCGGGCAGTTCCGGGATCTCGATCAACGCCGTCGCGCCGCGGTCACGGAAAGTGAGCAACTTCAGGCCCGGCGCAAAGCGGCCAGCAACGAAATCGGCAAACTCCGCCAGCAGGGCGTCGACACTACGGACGCCCAGCGCGAAGTCCGCGAAATGGCCGACCGCATCGACGCTCTCTCCAAACAGGCGGAGGCGCTCGACGACGAATATCGCAGCCGCCTCGCCTCGATCCCCAACGTCCCGCACGAATCGGTCCCCGAGGGCCGAACCGCGGACGACAACGTCGAATCCCGCCGCTGGGGCACACCGCGCGAACTGGATTTCGCCCCCAAGGCCCATTGGGACCTCGGACCGGAACTGAAAATCCTCGACCTCGAGCGCGCCGCAAAAATCACCGGCGCGCGCTTCGCCGTCTACTGGGGCCTCGGCGCGCGCCTCGAACGCGCCCTCATCAACTTCATGCTCGACGTCCACACCCGCGAGCACGGCTACACCGAAGTCCTCCCGCCGTTCATGATCAATTCGGCCAGCCTCTTCGGCACCGGCCAGCTTCCCAAGTTCGCCGAGGACCTCTTCAAGATCGAAAAGACCGACTTCTGGCTTGCTCCCACCGCCGAAGTCCCGGTAACGAATCTTTTCCGCGACGAGACGCTCAATCTCGACGAACTGCCCGTCTCGCTCTGCGCCTACACGCCGTGCTTCCGCAGCGAAGCGGGCAGCTACGGGCGCGACGTGCGCGGCATCATCCGCCAGCACCAGTTTCAGAAAGTGGAATTGGTGAAGTTTTCCAAGCCCGAGGAAAGCTACGCACAACTCGAGCGCCTCACCGCCGACGCCGAAGACATTCTCAAACGCCTCGGCCTCCCCTTCCGCACCGTCACCCTGTGCACCGGCGACATGGGCTTCTCCTCCGCCAAGACCTACGATATCGAGGTCTGGCTCCCGGGCCAGAACGCCTACAAGGAAATCTCCTCCTGTTCCAACTTTGAGGGGTTCCAGGCCCGCCGCGCCAACATCCGCGCCAGAGCCGCCAAGGGCAAAACCGATTACGTTCACACCTTGAACGGAAGCGGCCTCGCGGTCGGCCGCACCTGGGTCGCCATCGTCGAGAACTACCAGCAGGCCGACGGCAGCGTCGTTGTGCCGGAAGCGCTACGGCCCTACCTCAACGCCGAGCGCATCTCGCCGCGCGAAGGCAAAGCCTGGTAGCGCCGCCTCAGATCGCAGCGGCCGCCCATCGCCCAAGTTAAGATAGGACCTTGCCCGCCGCCCTCAAGAAAATCGACTTCGTCTTTTTCGACGCCGGCGGCGGCCACCGCAGCGCTGCCAACGCCCTTCAGACCGTCATCGAACACCAACAGCGGCCCTGGCGGGTGCGTCTCGTCAACCTCCAGGAAGTCCTCGACTCGCTCGACATTTTCCGCAAGCTCACCGGCCTGCGTCTCCAGGACGTCTACAACCAGGTCCTGAAGCGCGGCTGGACCCTCGGCTCACCGCAGCTTCTGCCGCTGATGCACGGCGTCATCCGCCTCTATCATCGCGGCCAGGTCCGCCTGCTCGACCGCTTTTGGCGCGAAGATACCCCGGATCTCGTCGTCTCCCTCGTCCCCAATTTCAACCGCGCGATGTTCGAAGGCCTCGGCCGCGCCGCCCCCGGTACGCCGTTCGTCACCATCCTCACCGACTTCGCCGACTACCCGCCCCACTTCTGGATCGAACGCCAGCCGCAGTATTTCATCTGCGGCACCTCGCGCGCCGTCGAGCAGGCCCGCTCGATGGGTCATCCCGCTGAACGAATCTTCCAAACCTCCGGCATGATTCTCCGGCCGATGTTCTACGATGTACCCTCGATCGACCGCGCCGAAGCGCGCCGCCAACTCGGGCTCGATCCGGATCTGCCCACGGGTCTGGTTTTATTCGGCGGTGAAGGATCCGCGGTGATGCGCCATATTGCGCGAGCCGTGAGCCGCCTGGACATCAGCGCGCAGTGGATCTTCCTCTGCGGCCGAAACGCCGCCCTCCGACGCCGCATCGATTCCATGCGCGGTGCTCTGCGCCTTCACACCGAGGGATTCACGCAGGAAGTCCCGCGCTTTATGGCCCTCTCGGATTTCTTCGTCGGCAAGCCCGGACCCGGCAGCATCAGCGAAGCCCTCGCCATGAAACTCCCCGTGCTCATTGAGCGCAACGCATGGACCCTGCCGCAGGAACGCTATAACGCCCAATGGGTCGAGGAGCGTCAGGTCGGAGTCGTCATCCGCTCTTTCCGCCACATCAGCGACGGCCTGCACCGGCTGCTCGAACCCGCCGCTTTCGCCCGCTTCCGTGCCAATGCCGCCGCCACGAACAACCAGGCCGTGTTCGAAATCCCCGATATCCTCGCCCGCCTGCTCGAAGCGCGCTGAGCGCCCGCTCAGTGGACGGCGGGTGCCGCCTGCACCGTGCCAAGCTGGCATTCGGCGTGTATCGCCCGGATCGCCCTCTCCAGCCCGTCCCGCCGCACCACAATGCTGATCGTCAGCTCGCTCGAGCCCTGCGCGATCGCAATGATGTTCACGTTCTGGCGCGAGACGGCCATGAAAATCCGGCCCGCCAGACCCGGCGTGCCGCGCATCCCTTCTCCCACGATCGCCAGCAGCCCCACGTTCTGATCCACGCTGATCGGCTTCAGATAGCCGTGCGCCAACTCGAGCGCCAGGTCGTCTTCCAGGTGCTTCATCACCGTATCGAGTTCGTCGTTGCGCACCAGAAAGCAGAAGCTCTGCCGGTAGCTCGAACTCGAAAACGCAAGCACTTCAGCGTTGGCCGCCGAAAGGGCATCGAGAGCGCGCGCCATGATGCGCGTTCCGGCCACCGCGGCGCTGTCCGGCTCAATCGCAATCATCGCCACGTTCGACATCGACGTCACCGCACGCGCGCCGGATTCGATCGGCCGGCTCGGAACAATCTTCGTCCCAGGATGCGCCAGGTTAAAGCTGTTCTTGCTCCACACCGGAATCTTCCGCTCCACCAGCGGCGCCAGCGTCCGCGGGTGCAGCACCTTCGCTCCGTTGTAAGCCAACTCCGCCGCCTCGGCGTACGTCACTTCATCCAGCACGCGCGCGTCGGTCACACTCCGCGGATCGGCGCTCATGATGCCGTCGACATCGGTCCAGATCCAAAGCTCCGCCGCATTGAGCGTCGCCGCCAGAATCGATGCCGAAAAATCCGATCCCCCGCGCCCTAGCGTCGTCGTGTGCCCGTCAACGGTCGCCCCGTTGAACCCGGTCACAATGGGAATCTTTCCCGCATGAATCAGCGGTTGAATCACCTCGCCGCACCGCGTACGCGTTTCTTCAAGCAGTGGCGACGCGTTCCCGAACACCGCGTCCGTCACAATCACGTTCGCCGCATCGACAGCCTGGGCCGGTGTTCCAGACTCGCGCAGATACGCCGCCATCAGCAGCGACGAAAGCCGCTCGCCCATCGCCACCGCTTCGTCCACCGAACGCGGCGGCCGCTCGCCCAGAATCCGGATGCCCTGGCAGATGCGCTCAAAATCGCTCAGCAGGGCATCGAGCGCGGCCCACGTCTCCTCCCGCGCTCCTCCTTCGAGCAGCGCGTGGCAGGTATCCTGATGCCGCTGCCGCAGCGCGCGCAGGTTGAACTCCAGCCCCGGCTCGTCGCCCGCCTCGGCCTTGCGTAGGGAATCGAGCAGTAGGTCCGTCACCTTCGACATCGCCGACACCACCGCCACCACCGGCCGCTGCTTCTTCTGCTCCGTGCAAATCGAAGCCGCTACGCGCATCCGTTCCGCCGAGCCCATGCTCGTGCCGCCAAACTTCATCACCAACAAATCGCTCAATGTCGGAATCCCTTCCCATTCGATGTGCGCTCGCGCACCAGCTTCAACACCAGTTCCTCCACTTCTTCGATCGACCGCCCGCTCGAGTCCAGATATACGGCATCCGGCGCCTGCACCAGCGGCGATTCGGCCCGGCTGCGGTCCCGCGAGTCGCGCTCGGAAATCTCGCCTTCCACCTGGCTCGCATTCACCGCTTCGCCGCGTTCGTTCAACTCCCGCAACCGCCGTCCTGCGCGCGCCTCGGCGCTGGCGTCGAGGAAAATCTTCACGTCCGCCGCCGGAAACACAACGGTGCCGATGTCCCGTCCCTCCATGACAACGCTCGTCGCCTCGCCCATCGCGCGCTGCTTGTCAACCAGCGCCCGCCGGACTCCCGGCACGGTCGCAACTTTGGAGGCGGCTTCGCCAATCTCCGGCGTCCGGATCACCTCCGTCACATCTTCGCCGTTCAGCACCACCCTCGCGCTGCCGTCGCGAAACTCGATCTCCGCCTCGCCGGCAAGCTGTTCCAGACGGTGCATGTCATCCAGGGCAACACCAATCTTCCGCGCCCAATAGGCCACCGCGCGGTACATCGCGCCGGAGTCGATATAGAGAATGCCGAGTTTGCCGGCCACCCGGCGGGCAATCGTACTCTTACCCGCTCCGGCCGGGCCATCAATGGCCACAACGATGCGTCTTGCCAATTTCCCAGTTTACCAACCGGCTTCTCCCGCCATCTGCGCTAGACTAGAGTCTTCGGGCCGTGGCGCAGCCTGGCTAGCGCGCTTGCTTGGGGTGCAAGAGGTCCCGGGTTCAAATCCCGGCGGCCCGACCAAATAACTCAAAGAGTTACAGATACCAACCTCCTCGCCCACCCCAGTTTAGGTCCAAATTCAGGTCCAAAACAGGTCCGGGGCCGTGGTGTCGTTGTCTCTGTGATGACCCCGTTCGCAAGCTGATGCTCTGCCAGAACTTCCTCGCCGTGGTACCGATGGGGACGTGATTTGAACATCTCGTCCTCGTCTCGCGAATCAGGAGACGAAAAACGTCCCTCCCTTTATATAGAGCAACGGATCGGCCCCACGTCCCCGCAGCGGTGCCGGCGGCCGGCACCAGCCCGGGTCAAGGGCTATGCTCGTCTGCGGCCGGGAGGTTGGCCGACTGATTAAGCTCGGCGCGAGCTGAGTTCGCATGGGCAACCCTCTGAGTCATAATGGAAAAGCATGACGGTCGCGCAGATCGAGATCCCCGAAGCCCAGGTCGGCGAGCTCTGCCGGCGCAACGGCATTCGGAGGCTCGCGCTGTTTGGCTCCGTGCTGACCGACCGGTTCTCGGATGCGAGCGATGTTGATGTGCTGGTTGAGTTCAAGCCAGGTGAGCGAGTGGGCTTCTTCCGGCTCGCGGACATTGAGGAGGAGTTGAGCCGACTGCTCGGCGGCCGAAAGGTCGACCTGCGTACCCCGATGGATCTGAGCCGGTATTTTCGCGACGAAGTCGTCCGCGACGCGCTGGTCGTCTATGCTCCGTGCGCTGGACTCGGCGCTCCCGGAGATCGAGAAATGAGTCATTCGCAGCCAGCCCCTGACTCTTGACAACTGACTTCGCGCGCTGATACCAGAGAGTAGAACGCTCGTGAAGCGTTCCCCCAGAGGGAGGCGAGCCCTCTCGAAACAAACCCGCGCCCCCAATCCGCAGTTCCCTTTGCGGGCATACCCGCAACCCCATCGCCGGCCTGACGGTACCCGTGCGCAAGAACATCCGAATCGAGAATCCACTCGCTGGTGCGGGGTTCACTTCGAGGAACCGCGCCAAGCGCTTTGTCGCGCGCGGCCTCGCCCAATGGATTGAATTCGGCGTCTCTATCCGCTTCCTGCGCGACCCGCGCGACCACCGCGACGCTGCCGCCCGCAAGCAGGTGGATACGACCCGCTACTGGTACGAGCGCGCGGCCCACACCGGGATGGCGCAGCTTGCGGAACTGGCGAACTTGCCCATGGTCACACCGCACGTGTTGCTGGGCATGGGCCAGCGCAAGGGAGCAAGCCGGCATACGTTCCTGGCGACGCAGGGAGTCTGAACGGCACCCATTTTGGCGGAGCGGCGGTGCATCTTCCGAAATTCCGAAGATGGGAACTCCGGATGAGGCAGCGGAAGAAGAAGCAGATCGGCGCCCGCTACGTCGCAAAGGTGCGTGGCGCGTTCCTCAAACTGAGAGTCCCGCACCGGCTTGCAGATCTCCGATGTGTCCCGAATGCGGCAGCGGTGAAGTGACCGTCCAAGAGTACGACTTCGGCATTTGCCGGGAGACCGGCTACCACGATGCCGGCGAACGGTTCCGGTGCCGTGCCTGTGGTGCGGCGGGCGAGGCGGACGACCTCGTGCCGATCAAGACGGCAGGCAATTCGATCTCCGTTGGGTCCTCGGAAAGGCCGCGCGGCGGCGGGTAGGACGATTGCACGCTGCGCGCAGCGTTCGGACTGAATTTCAGGTTGACAAGTTGACAGTTTGGTTGACGCGGCGGTGACGAGGCTGGCGCAGCGGATTGAACTCTGGCCGGTCGAGAAGTTGGTGCCCTACGCCCGGAATCCGAGGACGCATTCCGACGAGCAGGTGGCTCAGATCGCCGCGTCGATTGTCGAGTTCGGGTTCAACAACCCGGTTTTGGTGGACTCGCGGGCTGGCGTGATCGCCGGGCACGGCCGTCTGCTGGCGGCGCGCAAGCTGGGCCTCGCTCAGGTTCCCGTGATCGTCCTCGATCACCTCGACGAAAACCAGCGGCGCGCATTCTTATTGGCGGACAACCGCCTCTCGGAGCTTGCGGGATGGGACAGCGAGCTGCTGGCGGGCGAGTTGAGGGAACTCGCCGATGCCGGGTTTGATGCGACGCTCGTCGGATTCGATTCCAAGGAAATTGACGATCTCCTGGCGTCGCTCGAGCGGACCACGGAATCCGAGACCGATGCCCCAGACGATTCGATTCCGGAAGCGCCGGCCAAGGCGGTCACCAAGCCCGGCGACCTCTGGCTGATCGGCCGGCACCGGCTGATGTGCGGGGATTGCCGCGATCGCGGCATTGTGGCGCGACTCTTCGAAGACCGGGAGGCGAACGTGGTGATCACGTCGCCGCCATACGCCACACAGCGGCAGTATGATCCTTCGAGCGGCTTCGAGCCGGTCCCGCCGGAGAAGTACACCACCTGGTTCCGCGACGTTGCGGCGGTGATCGAGTCGGTGTTGGCGCCCGGTGGGTCGTACTTCCTGAACATCAAAGCTCACGCCGAGGACGGGGAGCGGAGCCTCTACGTCATGGATCTGGTGCTAGCCCACAAGCGGCAGTGGGGCTGGCGGTTTGTCGACGAGTTCTGCTGGCGCAAGACGGACGACGGCGTGCCGGGTGGATGGAACAACCGCTTCAAGAACGCCTGGGAGCCCATCTATCACTTTTCGCGCGAGCGCAAGATCAAGTTCAGGCCGCGCGAGGTGGGGCACTGGTCCGATGACTGCTTCGACTACTCGCCCGACAATCCGAAGTCGACCTCCGGTAGCGGGCTGCTCGGCACGGGGCCGCGCGGCGCGGCAGCCGACAAGGGCAAGAACCATGCGGCCTGGCAAACGACGCGGCGCAACGCCAACGACCTCGAAGGCCGGCACGGGGGCCTGGCGCGGCCGTCGAACGTAATCGAGGCGAAAACCGAATCGAGCCAAGGATCACACTCGGCGCCGTTTCCTCGGGCGATCCCAGAGTTCTTCATCCAGGCCTTTTCGGATCCCGGCGACGTGATCTTCGATCCGTTCGCCGGTAGCGGCACGACGCTGGTCGCCGCGGGGCTGCTCGAGCGCGCCGGTCACGGCGTCGAGATTAGCCCGGCCTACTGTGATGTGATCCTGCGCCGCTTACGGGAGACCTTGAAGCTCACGCCTGTCCATGCTGTGACGGGCAAACCGTTCTAATTCCCAATCCACCCTTCGAAGGAGAAAGTGATTATGCCCGAAGTAGCCACGCCGAACCAGGCCGAACGCGAGTTCGAGACCGGGACGGACGAGTCTTTCAAGAACGCGAACGCCACCGGCAGTGCCACGCACAACGAGAACCAGCGCGTGACGTACGCCAACATCAAGCGCACCTACGACGTCTACCAGGACCTGGACATCCAGGCCGCGCGCCAGGCACTGACCGAGCAAACCCGGCTGAACCAGATCGCCTCGCAGGCGCTACAGAACGCCGTCGAGACCGCGAATATGGTCGCCAAGCAGTCCATCCGGCACGCCGACGTTGCGGCCGACGCATTGTGGACCGACGAGTTGAACCCGGTCTCGCGCGGCGCCGGCTCGAACCTCACTGCGGGCAGCGTTCCTGAGAACCGCGCCACGGACGTGAGCGCAGCCGGGGTGGGCCTGGATGCCCAGGCTGTGGCCGCCGCCGTCGCCAAGCAGGTGGATGCCACGGTTACACCCGTGCTCGCCACGCTCGAGCAAATGGTCCAGGCCTTGGCCACGGCGACCACCGCGATCGCCAACGTGGTGAACCAGGCGCAGCCGAAGACGGCGTAGCGCTTTCTTCCAAAACGGGGCGGTCCACGGGCCGCCCCACCTCAGCGTGGAGATGAACCGATGAAGACTCTGTTAGCCGCACTCAAGCTTCTGCCGCTTGTCCTGTCTGTCGTGAAGGCCGTCGAAGAGGCCATTCCACTGCCGGGCCAGGGGCAGAAGAAACTCGATCTCGTACTCGCCGTGATCAAGTCCGCCTACGATGCGAGCACGGATCTCGCGAAGGAATTTTCGTTCGAGAAGCTGGTCGCGCTCGTGGTTCCGATGATCAACCAGATCGTGGCGCTCAACAACGCGCTCGGTCTGTTCCAGAAATCCACTCCTGAAGCGATCGCAAAACCATGACGGACCTGCAGGTGGTGACGTGGCCGGTCGCTCGGCTGATCCCTTACGCCCGGAACGCGCGCACGCATAGTGACGAACAGGTGGCCCAGATCGCGGCATCGATCGCCGAGTTTGGGTTCGTGAATCCTGTCCTGATCGGCCCGGACCACGTGATCATAGCCGGCCATGCCCGCCTGCTCGCCGCCCGCAAACTGGGCATGACCGAGGTTCCGGTCATTGTCCTCGACCATCTGACCGATACGCAGCGGCGCGCTCTTGTCATCGCCGACAACCGTCTGGCGCTCAACGCGGGATGGGATGAGGAGATGCTGCGCGTCGAACTCGAAGCGTTGCGCGAGGACGATTTTAGCCTCGAGGTGTTGGGCTTCGACGATGGTGAACTGGAGGCGTTGCTCAAGGAGCCGGAGACCGAGGTCATCGGCAACACGGATGATGATGCGGTTCCGGAGGCCCCGGAAACCGCGGTCACGAGGTCCGGCGATATCTGGCTGATGGGCGACCACCGCCTGCTCTGCGGAGATGCCACGCAGATGGAAGCCGTGGAGAAAGTGCTGGCCGGCGGCCTTGCCGACATGGTTTTCACCGATCCTCCGTACAACGTGAACTACGGCGCGACGATGAAGGACAAGCTTCGCGGCAAGTCCCACCGGAAGATCGCTAACGACGATCTGGGCGAAGGCTTCGAGCAGTTCCTTCGCGATGCCTGCGTCAACATGCTCGCGGAGACCAAGGGCGCCGTCTACATCTGCATGTCGTCCTCTGAGCTGCACACGCTGCACAAGGCGTTCACCGAGGCAGGCGGGCACTGGTCCACATTCGTCATCTGGGCCAAGAACACGTTCACGATGGGCCGGTCGGACTACCAGCGGCAGTACGAGCCGATCCTCTACGGCTGGAAGGAAGGCACGGATCACTACTGGTGCGGCGCCCGCGACCGGGGGGACGTGTGGTTCGTGAACAAGCCCATTGCGAACGACCTTCATCCGACGATGAAGCCGGTCGAGTTGGTGGAGCGCGCCATTCGCAACTCCAGCAAGAGCCGGGACACCGTGCTCGATCCCTTCGCCGGCTCCGGGTCCACGCTGATTGCCTGCGAGAAGACCGGGCGGCAGGCGAGGCTAATCGAACTCGAACCGAAGTACTGCGACGTGATCGTGCGGCGCTGGCAGGAGTTCACGGGCAAGCGGGCGGTGCTCGAAGCCAGCGGGCGCACGTTCGCCGAGTCGGCAAGGGCGGAGGCTGCGGCGTAATGGAAGAGCGGCTGATTGGAATGATTGTTCCCGGAATCGGGCTCGTCTCCGGGCTGATTGCGGCCTACGTGAGTCTCCAGAACCGTGCGCTGCTGGCCGAGGTGCGCAAGGAACTGGCCGAGCAGGAAAACCGCATCATTTCCAGATTGAACGGTCTGTACGTGCGCTCGGCCGAATGCCGGCTGCGGGAAGACAACGTGCACATGCGGCTGGATTCGATGGCCGAGGAGATCCGGAAGAGAAACGCCGCCGGCTCGTGATGCCGGACGGCGATGAAGGCTACCGCTTGATCCGGTAGCGCCAGCGAATGTAAGCGGAGTAGAGGCGTCCGATCAGGAGCCAGAGGCAACCCGGTTTCGGCGTGTGAATGGCAGGCGGTTGGGACTTCGCGGCCTCGAGGTAGCGGAGGAGGAGCCGCTGCTCCTCCTCGCCGTGGTCGCCGAACTCGATCATCATGGTGGGCGTCCTACTGAGCGATGCGGTAGGCACGGGCGCCCTCGGGCGTCTTGAGGGACTCGACGGTGAGGCCCATCTTCTTGCCGAGGCTGCCCGAGATGAAGCCGCGCACCGAATGCGCCATCCAGCCGGTGGCGGACATGATCTCCTGCAACGTGGCGCCCTCGGGGCGGCGCAGTAGCTCCAGCACGATGGCCTTCTTGCTGCCCTCGCGCGCCGCGGACGTCGCGTCCTCGGCCTTGGCGGCCTTCCTCGGGCTCCTGGCCTTCGGCGCGACGCTGGCCGCCTGTGGCGCGGGGTTGGCGTCCAGGCGCTGGATGGCCTTCCAGACGCGGGCCACGGCCGTCTTGCGGTCGGTAAACTTCTTGACCGGCTTCAGGTCGTCGAACGGCGTGACGCCGGCGAAGCCGTTCCAGATCTGGACCAGGCGGTCGGCGGGCCAGTTGGCGGCGAGCTTGGCGAGTTCCTTCTCGCTGGCGAAATGTTCCTGGCCTTCCGGGATCTGCTCGGCGGCAGGGAGGGCCGCGATGTTGTTGTCGGTGTCGATGGCAAACAGTCGCATAATTCGATCGCTCCTTTCTCAGAACTTGAGGCCGGCGAGTCTCCCGTCGGCCGTGATGGTGAGGTCCTTGTAGTAGCCGCTGGCAACCCTGGCATAGCCGAAAGGTGTTGCCAACTCGTGCCGGGCGGCGATGCGGCTCAACTTCAGCCG
>JAKAJI010000502.1 GCA_021813825.1 Acidobacteriota bacterium
AGCCGCCGCCCGCTACCACATCGCCTCCCTCGTCGAAGTCCACGACGAAGCCGAACTCGACGAAGCCCTCGCCTCCGGCGCCGGAATCATCGGCGTCAACAACCGCGACTTGCGAACCTTCTCCGTCACCCTCGACGTCTCCCTTCGCCTCGCGCCGCGCATCCCGTCCTCCGTCCTCGCCGTCGCCGAAAGCGGCATCCACACCCGCTCTGACATAGACCGTCTACGCGACGCCGGTTTCCGCGGCTTCTTAATCGGCGAGCGCCTCATGCGCGCCCCCGACCCCACCCGCGCCCTTGAGGATCTGCTCGCATGAGCAGCCTCCCCGCCCACATCGTAAAAATCTGCGGCGTCACCAATCCCGACGACGCCCTCGCCGCCATCGAAGCCGGCGCCAACTCGCTCGGCTTTAACTTCTACCCCCAAAGTCCCCGCTCGATCACCCCCGAATCCGCCGCCGAAATCGCTGCCCTCGCCCCCCACGTTCTCAAAGCGGGCGTCTTCGTGAATGAGGCCCCCGCCCGCGTCGCCGAAATCTGCCGCCTCGCCGGGCTCGACCTCGCCCAACTCCACGGCGGCGAAGCCCCTGCCAACATCCCTTACTGGCGCGCCTGCCGCGTTCCCGTCTCGGGCGGCTTCGAATTTCCGTCCGAACCCAGCGCTTCCGCCTTCCTCCTCGACACCGCCTCGGAAACCCTCCCTGGCGGCACCGGCCAGTCCTTCCCCTGGACCGCCGCCCGCACCACCGCCCACCGCGTCATCGTCGCCGGCGGCCTCAGCGCCGCCAACGTCCAACAGGCCATCCGCGAAGCCCAACCCTGGGGCGTCGACGCCTGCTCCCGCATCGAATCCACCCCCGGCCGCAAGGACCATCGCAAAATGAAAGAATTTATCCACGCCGCCCTCGCCGCGTTTGAATCATGCTGACCTCTCAACCCGACTCCCTCGGCCACTTCGGTCCCTACGGCGGACGCTTCGTCCCCGAAGTCCTCATGGCCCCGCTCGAAGAAATCGAGCAAGCCTACAACGAAGCCCGCACCGACCCCGCCTTCCAAGCCGAACTCCACTCGCTGCTCGCCGACTACGCCGGCCGCCCCACCCCCCTCTACCACGCCCGCCGCTTGAGCGAATCCCTGGGCGGCGCCCGCATCTACCTCAAACGCGAAGACCTCCTCCACACCGGCGCCCACAAAATCAACAATTGCCTCGGCCAGGCCCTGCTCGCCCGCCGCATGGGCAAGCGCCGCATCATCGCCGAAACCGGCGCCGGCCAGCACGGCGTCGCCACCGCCACCGTCTGCGCCTTGTTCGGCTTCGACTGCGTCGTCTACATGGGCGAAGAGGACATGCGCCGCCAGCGCCTCAATGTCTTCCGCATGCGCCTCCTCGGCGCCAAAGTCGTCGGCGTCTCCACCGGTAGCCGCACACTGAAAGACGCCATCAGCGAAGCCATGCGCGATTGGGTCACTAACATCTCCACCACCCACTACTTACTCGGCTCCGCCTTGGGCGCCCACCCCTACCCGCTCATGGTCCGCGACTTCCACCGCGTCATCGGCGAAGAAGCCCGCCGCCAGATCCTCGAAAAAGAAAATCTCCTCCCCGATTCCGTCTTCGCCTGCGTCGGCGGCGGCTCCAACGCCATCGGCATCTTCCATCCCTTCATCGCCGACGAACAAGTCAAATTGATCGGCGTCGAAGCCGGCGGCCGCGGCCTCTCCGAAGGCGAACACGCGGCCCGCTTCTCCGGCGGTTCGCCCGGCGTCCTCCACGGCGCTTACAGCTATCTCCTCCAGAACCGCGACGGCCAGGTCCTGCTCACCCACTCCGTCTCCGCCGGCCTCGACTACGCCCTCGTCGGCCCCGAACACGCCTGGCTCCATGACCAGCACCGCGCCGAATACGTCTCTATCTCCGACGGCGAAGCCATCCAGGCCGCTCTCACCCTCGCCCGCACCGAAGGCATCATCCCCGCTCTCGAATCCGCCCACGCCGTCGCCGAAGCCCTCCGCCGTGCGCCCTCCGCCAAAGATCAGGTCTTCGTCGTCAACCTCTCCGGCCGCGGCGACAAGGATACCGACATCTACCGTGAACGCCTCCCCGAAATCGATGAACCCGAAACGCATCGCTAGTTACTTCGATCGCCTCAAGCGCGAAGGCCGCACCGGCTTCATCGGCTACATCACCGCCGGCGACCCCTCGCCCGATCTCACCCCCTCCCTCGTCGCGGCGATGGTCCGCGGCGGCGTCGACTTGATCGAACTCGGCGTCCCCTTTTCCGACCCCATCGCCGACGGCCCCGTCATTCAGCGCGGCGCCGCCCGCGCCCTCGCCGCCGGAACCACCCTCGCCAAGGTCCTCGATATCGCCGCCAAAATCCGCGAACAATCCGAAGTCCCCCTCCTGCTGTTCACCTACTTGAACCCCGTCCTCCGCTACGGCCTCGACTCCCTCGCCCGCGCCGCCGCCGCCCACGGCATCGACGGCTGCCTGCTCACCGATTTGAGCGTCGAAGAAGCCGGACCCTACTCGACCGCCATGCACAACCACGGCCTCGACACCGTCTTCCTCGCCGCACCCACCTCCACCCCGCGCCGCCTCTCGCTCACCGCCAAATACTCTTCCGGCTTCGTCTATCTCGTCTCCCGTACCGGCGTCACCGGCGAACGCCAGACGCTATCGTCCAACGTCGAGCCTCTCGTCCAGGCCATGCGCGAGCGCACCTCGCTCCCCTTGGCCGTCGGCTTCGGCATCTCCACGCCCGAGCAGGTCCGCCAAACCGGATCGCTCGCCGACGCCGTCGTCGTCGGCAGCGCCTTCGAGCGCGCCATCGAAGAGGCGCTCGCCTCCGGCGCCGATCCCGCGGCTGCATTGGAAGCCCGCGCCCGCGCTCTCGCCGCTGGTTTACCATCGAAGAAACGATGACCAAGCAGGAGGGAATGGAAGCGCTCGCCGATTGCCGCCGCCGCATCGACTCGCTCGACGCCCGCCTCATCGAACTCCTCAACGAGCGCACCGCCATCGTCGAACAAATCGGCCGCATCAAACGCGACCTCGACCTCCCCATCTACGAACCCCGCCGCGAAGACCAGGTCTACTC
>JAKAJI010000503.1 GCA_021813825.1 Acidobacteriota bacterium
TACCGTCATATCGGCGGCCGGCCGGCAACTGTTTACGATAAAGCCGCTCGTTTTTCTTGTTTTCCCTTGCCTCAATCGGCGAAATTGCCTAGGGCTTGGGCGGAACACTACTGACCCCCTGACTTAATTTGTTCTGAATGGACTCTACATAGTTCTTTGTTTCCGGATTTTTCGGGACGCTTCCGGTTTGATCAACGCGGTTTTCGCCAGCGTTATATGCCCCGAGTGCGAGAGAGGTATCTCCGTGGTACTTATCGAGCAACTGCCGGAGATATTTGACGCCGCCTTCGAGGCTTTGGGCGGGATCGAAGGGGTCCTTGACGCCGAGTTCGGCGGCCTTATCGGGCATGAGTTGCATAAGGCCGAGGGCGCCTTTTGCGGAGACGGCGCAGGCCTTGCCACCAGATTCCTGGTCGATGACGGCGTGGATGAGGTCCGCTTTGACGCCCTGCTTCTGGGCTTCGTTGTTGACCATGGCCGTCAGTTCCTTGGCGGGGACGGGGTCGCAGTCGGCGGAGGCGAGGTTGGGCAAAGGCGGCGGCGTGGGCCAGGGGACAGTGAAGAAGGGGTCCTGGATGGCGCCGGGACTTTTCATGTCGATGCCGGCCTGCTGGCGGACGGAGGCGATTTGTTCGGAGATGGCGGACGGAGGCGCGATGGGAGCGGGGGCTGCAGGCGTGGTCGCGGCCGGCGCCGCGGGTTTGGTTTGAGCGGCGAGCCAGGGGCAAGTGAGGGCCAGCAGCAATGTGACGATTCCGAGGCGCACAAGCTCGGATCGGCAGTTGGAGGCCCGGGCTTTAGAGGCGGCGCGGGCGGGTGGTACTCTGAAGCGACGAAAGGTAGCTCGCGAATTTGTTGTCAATCCCCCCGATTTTGCTGGTGTTTTTGATCGGCTCTCTGGCCGCGGTGGCCGGCGTGTGGCTGGAGGAACGGCGGCGGGCGTCGCGTTGGGTGGTGCTGGCGAGCGGGGTGGTGCTGATCGGGATGTCGTTTTTCTGGGTGGTGCCGGAGATTGCGGCGCATGCGGGGCGGGTGTACGGGCTGGCGTGGGTGGTGGGCGGGTTCGGGCTGCTGTGGGGGGTGAACCACTGGCTGTACCCGGTGTGCCCGTCGTGCTCGCACAGCCACGATCATCATGGGTGCCGGACGATGCTGCACGGGTTTGCCTGGCCGCTGATGGCGTTTGCGAGCCTGCACAGTTTTGTGGACGGGTGGAGTTTGTTTGCCTCGCGGGAGTCGGGGATCGCGGATCTGCAGTTGGCGTTTGCGGCGGGGATTGCGCTGCACAAGATGCCGGAGGGGCTGGCCATGGGCGGGCTGTTGCGGGCCGCGGTGGCGACGCCTTTGCGGGCGGTGGCGGGGGCGCTGTCGATTCAGGCGATGACGCTGGTGGGATTCGGGTTGGCGGGGGCGCTGGCGGGGTTCGAGGGGCCGCGGACGATTGCGGCGATGCTGGGGCTGGCGGGCGGGGCCTTCCTTTATTTGGGCGTGCACGCGCTCGAAGGGGCATGGCCGCGGCGGACGAGGGCGGCGGAAGCGCGCGGGGTTACCGTTCCCGAGTGAGGTTTACCAGGTCCCGAAGCGCAGGACGAGGCCGGAGGTGAACTGCAGCGAGTTGGCGTAGTTCATGCCGTCCAGGCGTGAGTGCCAGGAATGGGTGTAGGCGAGGTCGGCGGGGCGGAGGGCGAGGGCGGAGGTGAGCCTGACGTCGATCCCGGCGCCAGCCGATACGGTGAAGCCGGTGATTTCCTGGTTCCGGGCGTAGAGGGAGTGAGGGGGAATCGCAGGCGTGACGCCTTGCTGGGCGGCGGCTTGTTGGACGAGAGCTTTTCTTACGGGGTCGATGGTTTCGAGGGTGAGGGTGCGTCCGCCGAGCAGGAGTTGCGCGTGGGGCTGCCAGCGTTTGCTCGAGTAGTCCGTCCAACGGGGGCCCACGAGATAGGTGAGGGAGTCGCCGCTGCGATTGGGGCCGAGGCTGGTGAGGGTGCAGCCGCTGACATCGCCGACCAACTGCCAGTTCGGATTGAGGCGGAACGCCCCCGCTCCGCCGCCGCCGATGCAGCCTCCGCGGGTGCTGGTGAAAGTCTCGATGCGGGCCGTGGCGAGGAACTCGAAGCTGGGGACGTCGGGATAGGACTTGGCCGGCGCTTGGCGAGGCTCGGCGGAGACAAGCGGGGATTGCACGAAGACGCCGGTGCGGGTGTCGCGGTTCCAGGGGAGGCGGCCGGTGAGCACGTTGGCGAGCGAACGCGTGGGATTCAGCACGGAGCGGAGCAGGAGGCGGGCGTAAGGGTTGGTGTACCGCTGCTCGAAAGGAGTGAGGAAGTACTTGTCAATCGCGTCCTCGCCGATCATCCAGGCGAGGCCGACGGCGGGCGTGATGACCTGGTCGACGAAGCCCTGCTGCGGATAGGCGGATTGAATGGCCCCGATGTTGGCTTCGCTGAAGGGTCCTAGTTCGAACAATTCGCTGTAGGCCCAGGAGTAGGCGGCGGCGCGGAGCCGGCTTTTCCAGTAGCGGCGGTTTTTGCCGAAGATGGCGGTGCGGTAGGCGGGGTCGTTTTCAACGAAGAGAAAGCCGGAGGCGCTGCCCTGGATGGGATGGCCGATGTAATTGACGAAGAAGGGGTCGCCGTCGGACCAGCCGTGGAGGCCGTTCAGGGAAGAGACGTAGCCGGGGAAGAAGGCGCGGTGTGGGTGGCGCGTGGCGGGCTCGGTGGCGAAACGGAAGCCATGCTCGAGCGCCAGGAAGCCGAGGGATTCGAGCAGGAGCGGTTTCCACTGCACTCCGGGGGACGCCTCGGGTTCCGAGGACGCGGAAGATTCGCCGGCCTCGGCTTCCTGCGGGGGCGTCGGCACGGTAGGGGCGGGCAACTCGGCAGGCTCCGAGCCGCCCGCTGGCTCGGGAGACGTGCCGTCCCAGCCAGGAGAAGGTGTGCCGAGTAAGAGGAAAAGTAAAATTACAGCCAGAAATCGCGCTGAGATTTTGCCGGCTACATACAAATGACTATGGTCCACCGGACGCCACAAAATCCCTCTATAGTTTTATGGCGCGAACCGGCGGATCGTTGCACGTTGGGCTTCG
>JAKAJI010000088.1 GCA_021813825.1 Acidobacteriota bacterium
TCGGCCTGCGACTTGCTCATCCGCGTCCCAAGCCCCGCGGCCGGAAGAATAACTGATACCTGGCTCATCTCGGCAACTCACACCCAGCATACCCGGATTGCGCCACCCCCGCACCCACCGCCTGCGTACGATCGGCGCGTCATCCATGCGTTTTGATTTTTTAGGATGGGACGTTGCGTAGATCAACGCGAAGTGCAGGCTCCCCGAGCTCGCCCCCCCGCTACCCCGCCTGAGCCCCCGCCGGCCCTTCCCGCGCCGCACGCTGCGGTCCCTGCGCCGTCTGGGCAACTTGGCGCTGCTTTGTGGGCACAGGAACTTCGACCGCGAGAACAAGATCTACGGTGAGCACAATCAGAACGTGTCGTTTGATCTCACCAGGGAGATCTGCGATCAGCCAGAATGAACGATAGGCAAGATCATGGCGCGCCACGAAAAGCTGCATAAGCGGGCGGAACAGATGTGTACGATTGCGTAGCCGCGCAGAAACGATACCGTGATGCAGCCCGCCGCTGACTCCTATCCGATCCTCACCATCCAGCCCGAATGGGTCCTGGAAGAGGAAGCCATGGGCAGCAAGCGGAAGTTCTGGTTCCGGCAACCGGACGATGGCGCCGGCTGGCTGTTCAAGTACCCGCAGCCGAACACAGGGCAACATTGGACAGAGAAGATCGCGGCGGAAATCGCCGAGGAACTGGAAATCCTGCACGCCAAGGTGGAACTCGCGCTGTTCGATGGCGTGAAAGGGTCGGCCACCGAGTCGTTCGCGCGCGAAGGGCGCGAACTGTATCACGGCAACCAGATACTGGCCGGGCAGGTGCTCGGCTATGACCCAGTGAAGAGGTTCCGGCAGTCAAGCCATACTCTCGCCAACATCTTCGCGGCGCTCGACCGCGTGTTTCGGCGTCCGGAGCTGGCCGTGGCGGCGAAGCAGAGGATGGCCGAGTACCTGGTTCTGGACGCGCTCATCGGCAATACGGACCGGCATCATGAGAACTGGGGCATCCTGGTGAAGCAAACCCCAAAGGGACGAACCCGGATCATCGCGCCGTCGTTCGACCACGCCTCTTCACTCGGCCGTGAGCTGCTCGACGACACACCGGGCAAGTGCCGCGTGCGCATTCTCAAAGAAAACCGGATCGGTCACTATGCGGAAAATGCTCCAGGTGCGATCTACTGGGACGAGAACGACAAACGGGCAATCAGCCCGCTGGAACTGGTAAGGCGCGCGGCGCGGATGCATCCGGATCTGTTTCGCCGCGCATTTGTCCTGCTTGATAAGCTGGAGAAACAGAGCTTGGAGCGCATCGTCGAGAGGGTCCCTCCAGGCTGGATGAGCGGCGTCGCCCGCCAATTCGCGATAGAGTTAACGTGTTACAACCTGACCCAACTGAAAAAGATCGCGCCGTGACGGACAAGACCCTGTTCTTGGCTTGGCAGGACAAACGGTTGACGCGCGCCTGGTTTCCGGTTGGCCGGCTGGACATCCTGCAAGCGCCACGCAGTTACCGTTTCCGCTACACGCAAGGCGCGGAGCGCGCCCGCCAAAGAGCCGGCTTCGAACCTCTCTTTGATTTCCCGGAGTGGAAGCGAAGTTACCAGTCGCCCCAGCTGTTCCCCTTGTTCCAGAACCGGGTCATCTCCTCCGAACGGCAGGACTTCGCCGAATATCTCCGAATGCTCGATCTCCCGCAGACCGCGGAACCGGCGGAGATCCTGGAGGTCGGCGGCGGGTACCGCGCAACGGATAACTTCGAGGTTTTCCCGAAAATCGAACGGCGCCCGGATGGCTCGTTCCGCTGCCGGTTCTTCCTGCACGGTACTCGGCACGTCGCACCCACCGCGCTGGAGCGCCTCGATCGTCTGCAACCGGAGGAACCACTCTACGTAACTCTGGAGCTAACCAACCCGGCTACCACGGTCGCGGTGCAACTGCAAACCACCGACTACCACATGATCGGCTGGGCGCCGCGTTACCTGGTGGACGGCTTGATGCAGGCCATGGTCCACGCTCCACAGGGTTATGCGGCCAAGGTCGTGCGGCTCAATCCGTCACCCGCGCCGTCCAAACAGCGGCTGCTCGTCGAATTGTCCGGAAGCTGGCCCGGCGACGAACCGATGGTGGCAGGCGATTTCGAACCCCTGATCCACTGAGCCGACGCCGCGTACGCGACGGCGATGACCTGTGCCGGGATGCCCGGAGTTGATCGTCGGCAGGGACGATGCGAAGAACCTCGATAATTACCGCGTCCCGACCGTCAACAGTCACGCTCGAAGCGCTATGGGCTGCTCACCACCTGGATCGAGTAGATCCCTGTACTAGCAACAGCGGGCGAAGCAGTCTGCGGCGGACTGGAACCGTCCGTTACCACAATCGCGAAGTTGAAAGTCTGGCCGGCGCCGCTGGCCAGCGGCGTCCCTCGGATCACCCCCGTGGCTTGGTCCAACACGAGTCCTGGCGGCAGAGCCCCGCCCGCAGCCAAACTCCAATGCAGTGGCAGCTTGGCACGCGGCCCCACAGCAATTGGTAGTTGCGCGGCGTAAACCTCCAGCGGCACGGCGTTGGGAAGTGGCGACGTCACCTGCTGGAAAACCACGCTGCCACACGGCGCCTGAGAGAACTGTATGTCGAACTGAGCGGTGGCCTCCGCTCCAGTCGAGTCCGAGACAGTCAACGAGAACGGGTAATCTCCTGGTACTGCCGGTGAGCCGTTCCCGCTAATAAAGCCAAACGGATCGAGAGCGACGCCCGCCGGCAGCGTCGTGCCAGGCGTGACAGTCCAGGTGTAGCCGGAGAATACTTCGCCGCCCCACGCCACCGCATTTTCCGTATCGACCATCGTCCCCTGTTGACCATCCATCCCGCCAATACACCCCGTGAAGCTCTGCGCGAAGCTCAGCGTTGGGTCCTCATAGGGTATCTGCAGGGAAAGGCTCGGTGTGCCTCCAGTGCCGCCCACCTGCTGGCTGAAATACGCCGTCACCGTCACATCCGAGTTCATCGTGACCGTGCAATTCCCGGTTCCCGAGCACCCCCCTCCCGACCACCCGGCGAAAGTCCACCCCGCGTTAGGAGCCTCCGCGAGCGTCACCACTGTTCCCGCTGGATAGCTCAAACACCCAGGGCCACAGGATGCACCGGGCGGCGACCCTGGCCCGACGCTCACCGTTCCTCCGGCCCCGGGTGAGGACACCAAGGTGAGCGTGAACTGCTGGACGGCCGCCTGCTCAAAATTCGCAACTACCAACTTGTCGCCGTCCATTTCCAATGCGCACGCTCCGGTCCCCGAGCAATCCCCGCCCCAGCCCGCGAACGAGGAGGTCGAATCAGGCGCCGCGGTCAGCGTCACTACCGTGTTTGGCGAGTACGAATAACCGGCCGGATCTGCCGCTACCGTCCCACTTCCAGTGCCGGCCATTACCACCGAGATTCCCACTCTCGTGCTCGGGTCGACGGGCGGCACCGCAACTGTCACCGCGCTTGCGGGATTACTCTGCTGGGATGCAGGCGCTGCCAGCGCCGTTACCGTAGCCTGTCCGCCCGATGTCGTGAAGGCGTTTAAGATCGTAGAACCCTGCGGTGCCCCGCTCTGCGAGCCGGCAAGAATCACTCCGCCATCGGGGCCCGATCCGCTGGAACAAGGTAAGAACGTTGCCTCCCGGCCGGAGAGTTCATAAGAGTCCTCAGTGAGGGACAAGATGCCCTTGTCTTGTAGCGCAAACTTGTCGACTACAGAAACCAACGCATCCTGCAGCGAGTCACAAAGTGAAGGCTGCTTGCCATCGGTCAGCCACGCCGCTATATGCGAGCTGTCAAAGTCGACAGCTTGTTCAAAGGCAAATTCCGCGGCGGGTCCAAATTCATAAGCCTCGGTGGCCCAGCCGCCGAGACCCGATGCCACGAACCCAAATGCGATCTCGCTCAGTTTCTGAACTGTATCTCCGATCTGGTTTATCGTGGCAATCGTCTGAACCTGGTACTGATACTGCTGGCAAATTAGCGGGCCGATCTGCGGAATCGAGCAATCAGGGTTGGCAGAGACGCTGCCCCGAGCGCCCTCGGGCTCGTTAACCGAGGCCAGACCACGGTCTTTCCCTGCCTGCAATGGAACGCCCCCGGCCTGGTTCACGAAAGTATTTACGTACGCCCAAATCAATTGGTCGGAAATCGCGAGAATACTCCCATTCAGACTGACAGTTCCACTACCCGACGGAACGACAACCACCTGACTCGGATCGTTAGCAATCGTGTTGATCGCGGGGAGCAGGGCATTCACCGCACTGGCATACGCGTTCAGTGAAGCAACAAGATCTGCCAGATTCGGGTCCCCGGACGCGGCTCCGATGACCGTCTGGACGATCGCCAGCGTAGAATTTAGAAACGCCCTCGTCACAACTCCCGTGCCCACGCCAGCCGGAATCGCCGCTGGTGGATTGACTTGAAATCCCGTCATTACATTTGACGTCGACAACGTCACGCCGTCAAACTGGACCACTTGTATCGTTGCGGCGCCACCGGTGAGGTTCCCCGCGGGACCAGGCAAAATGGGCACCGGCACGTCCAGCGACGTCGATCTCGCACTTACCACGGGCACCGCTATGGCTGGGCCGCCGCCCGCAGGAGTAAACAGCACGGAGATAGCCGAGTGTGTCGCGTCGAAACCACTCCCCGTAATTGTCAGAATGGTGAACGGATCCGCCTGTGTCGTACTGAGGGACACAATACCTATCGAACCGGGGGCAGGCGTGCCACTCGATACCACCGGTATGTCTTCGGTGGCAGTCCCCGTTCCTACACTCAGAGCTAGCGGCGCGGCGGTGGATGCCGGCTCTTGCGGCACCTGCACATTCACCTGATACAGACCCGCGAAGCCCGGCGTCAGCCCCGAATACGAAACCTGGGCTGGCACCCCGCCGATCGTCACCGTCGTAGCGTCGGTCGTCTCCGACAGCGGACTGCTCGGTGCGCCCGCCCCGCTCGCCGGCGGATTGCTCACCGCACCAAGGCCGGTACAGTAAATCACCAGATATTCGCCAGGCGCAGCCGGATTCGACGCCGTCACCAGGTTCCCCTTGGCATCCGTAATCGCAAAGATTCCGGGCGCCGTCACGGCGAGGTCCATGTTCGCACTGTTAGACGCGACGCCGCCAGCCATCACCTCGACTCTCATACTGGAACTGCCGCTAAGCTCCCACGGAACCAGAGCGTTTATCTGAAACGAATTCACATAGAACAGCGGCGCCGCAATGCCGTTCATCGTCACCTGAACGCCGTCGAGCGTCGTCGGCAGGGGAATGCCGCCGCTCTGTCCGTTCGTCGTAGCTCCCGGAACAAAGTTAGTCCCATAAATCGAAACGATCGACCCAGGAGCCACCGGCGCGGACGGGTTCGCCGTTCCCGCCGCGTTCGTGATGCCGCCCGGCGAGATCGATGGCGCCGTCTGGCTCACGGAAGTGATCGTGAACGTCAGCGAGAAGAGCGGCGTAGACGAGTTATCCCAGAACACGCTGGCCCGCCACAGGCCGGGATACGAAGCCGCGGCCGCCCCGCTGACTGAGAGCCCATCGTAATAGCACTCCGAACCATTCGGCCCGGTCCCGGTTATCGGCTGCCAGCTATCGCTCGCATAGAGTGTGCCGTCCGGTTCGTAGAAGTTCACGCTCGCCACGTCCCCCACCGCCGCGCCGGTGACATCGAAATAGAGGTAAACGAAAGCTGAGGAAGCCGGAAATACCGTTACCGCCGGCGGCGTGCTGCAAGTGCCGTTCGCGAAGCCCGACTGAGTCGAAGTCACGTCATCGACCACCGTCACAGCCGAAGTCCCAACAGGCGCTAAGTCCGGCGAAGAAAGATTATCAATGGGTAAGGACACGGCCGCCACGCCCTGGCCGTTTGCATAGAACGTCACAGAGGTGATCCCCGGGCCGTTTAACGTGAATACCTTGGGGGCGGTTGTTGTGAAATACGCGGTCAAATCCTCGCCGGCCCCGCCCAGAGCATTGCCCTGCGCGCCGAAGGCCGTCGCGCTCCACTTGGCGACCACGAGACCGGTAGGCCCAGGGTTGAACCCGGCCCGCGTGAAGCTCAGCGTGCTCAGGGGCGAGGAGAATTGAAGAGTATAGGACTCGCCGTTGCTTCCGTCCTGAATAAGTACGTTGGGCGATGACGGAGCAACAATGGCGCCACTGCCGCCGGTGCAGGAGTTGTTGTAACTGGAATTGGCGCACAGTATCTTCACCGTGGTGCCCGGCGTGTTGTTGACGAGCGTGATTCCGTACTGTTGCAGATAATTCGTGGTCGTGATGTCGACGTAGTAAGGCGCCGCGGACGTCGAAACAGAGTCGAAGTGCAGCGTCGCGCCGAACGCGGCCTGCCGGACAGGGCCAAAGCCGGCCGCCATAAGCGCAAACAGAATCGGAAACAGCCGCGGCGATCGAATGGTCCTCACCCCCTCCGGCCTCGCCTCCACCGGACCACCATGACGCCAAGCATCGCCGCCCCCGTCAGAACCAGGCTCGACGGCTCCGGCGCAATCGGCTCTCCCGCACCACCGTCCCACAGCGCACTCACCTCCGCCCCCGACAACGGCCGGTCCCAGATTCCCACCTCGTCAATCAGTCCATCGACAGTGAAGTTCCGGCCATCCGCCGAGTTCCGCGCCCCGACGAGCAGCGGGTTCGTAGATGCCGTCATGGCCCCGGAAAGACTCCCGCCCCCGATTAAGGCGCCATCAAAGTAAAGGTCCAGCGTGCTGCCGTTTCGCGTAGCCACAAACTGCTCCCATACCCCTGTCTGCAGCGAAACCGGCGCATTCACAATTCCAGCCGAGGAGTAAAACTGAAGGTCAGTCCCGCCCGGCGTCGTAAACGTCCAGCCCGGCCCACAACAACCGCTGAATTTCTCAATCAGCGTCTGCTCGCCGGGGATCGCGGAAAAGTCGGCCCAAACCTGAACGCTGAAGTTATTCGACCCGAAATTAAATGCCGGATTGTCCCCGCTCCCAACGGCGGACTGTCCCTGAATCCCCTGAAGACTGAGAGCCTGCCCGAATAATCCCGGCGCATAAGTCGCGCCGCCCGTCAGCGTGAGATTGTAACCCCCGCCCGAGCTGTCCGCGCCGCTCCCGTCAAACGGCCAGTAGCCAATCAGACCGCTCCCTATCGTCCCCGCCCGTGCGCATGCGCTAACCGCGCCCAACGCTATCAGACACGCCGCCCGGCTCAATACGAGCCGCTTGTACTCGTTGCCTCCGCCAATCCTCATCGCGGCTCCTCCTTCGGTCCAGTCCTACACCAAATGGAGTTCATACCTGTAGGACGGTGTAGTACCGGTGCTCGAACGTTGTCGAGCGTATCTTACTTCATCATGTTACGCATCACATCCATTGACGCAATACGCATATTGGCGTATTATCGACCCATCGAAGCACTAACACAGCGCGACTTTCGGGCCATCTTGCAGTTTCTCGAGAAGCTGTATCAACCCACCGGCCTCGAGCGCTTCCGCCAAAACTTCGGCGCTTATCTGCGTGAACTGATCCCCTCGGATCTCGGAGCCTACAGCGAGATGAATCCGGACAAAGGCACGTCGATTCACGTCGGGAATCCGGCCGGCATATTTACTCCCGAATTTACACGCGAGCACTGGCTCCCTGTGATGCGCGAACACCCCGTGCTCATGCACGCCAAGAAGACCGGAGACCAGCGCTCTTACCGGGTCTCTGATTTCTATTCCCAGGCCAGGTTTCACAGCTTGGCTCTGTACCATGAGTTTTATAGGCCGTTAAGCGTCCAGGACGTGCTTTGCAAGGCGATCACAGTCGCCGGCTCCGTCGTGATCGGCGCTTCTCTCCACCGCGGCCGGCGGTCTTTCAGCGAGCGGGATCGCCTTATATTCGATCTGATCGGACCTCACCTGACGCAAGCGTGGCGCAATGCCCAGGCTTTTTCCCAAGTCAAACAGCGGGCGGAGGCTCAAAGCTGTGCCCTGGAAGCCCTGGATTGTGAGCTGATCGGCTTGACGCCCACCGGGCGCGTCCGCTGGATGACACCTCGGGCTTTAGCGCTTCTCGAGGAATTTTTCGGAACGTACCCCGCCGCGAACCGCCATCTCCCCGATGCGCTCGCGCGCTGGGTCCGCCACGCCAACTCGCAGCTCGCCCCCGGCCGCGTACCCGCCCCGCCGGCCCCACTCATCTTGACGTCCGCCTGCGCGCGGCTCATCGCGCGTCTTCTCAAAAGCCCCGCTCAGGATCTGTTATTGCTTCGCGTCGAGCGAAACCCGGCGCGCCTCGCCGCCCTCGAACCTCTCGGCATCACCCGCCGAGAGGCCGAAGTCCTCTGCTGGACCGCGGAAGGCAAAACCAACGGCGAAATCGCCGCCATCTTAGGCGCAAGCACCCGCACGGTCCAGAAACACCTCGAACACATTTACCAGAAACTCGGCGTCGAAACCCGCACCGCCGCCTCCGCCAGGTTCCGCGAGCTGACGTCCCCCCGCTACCCCGCCTGAGCCCCCGCCGGCCCTTCCCGCACCGCCCGCTCGGCCCGCTCCGCCTGCTGCTGCTTGTCGTACACCGCGTGCAACCGCTCGTCGAACCGCCCGAAAATCATCTTCCCCGCCGTCGTCTGCAGCACGCTCGTCACCGTGATGTCAATCGTCCGCGAAATCATCTTCCGCGCGTTGTCCACCACCACCATCGTGCCGTCGTCCAGGTACGCCACCCCCTGGCTGTACTCCTTGCCTTCCTTCAAAATGAACACCCGCATCGTCTCGCCCGGCAGCACCACCGGCTTCAGCGCATTCGCGAGTTCGTTGATGTTGAGCACCTCGACGCCCCGCAACTGCGCCACCTTGTTCAAATTGAAATCGTTGGTGACGATCTTACACTCCCGCAGCTTGGCGAGTTCGATCAGCTTCAGGTCCACCTCGCGCACCTGCGGAAAATCGTCCTCCAGAATCTCCACCTTCAGCCCCGGCAGCTTCTGAATCCGCTGCAGCACATCGAGGCCCCGCCGCCCGCGGTTCCGCTTCATCGAATCGGAAGAATCGGCCACCATCTGCAGCTCCCGCAGCACAAACTGCGGTATCGCGAGCGTCCCGTCCAGAAATCCGCTTTCGACAATATCCGCGATCCGCCCGTCGATGATCACGCTCGTATCAAGCAGCTTCAGCGACGCCGCGCTCGCCGACTCGGACCCGAACAATCCGCCCAGCGCCGAAAGATTCAGCGACTCGCCCTTGCTCGCCCCCACCACCAGCCCCAGGTACGTCGTCGTCACCAGCAGCGCGATCTCCACAAACGGAACCACCGACGCGCTCCCGGCGCCCGCATGGCCCAGCACCAGCGACATTAAATACGCCGCCAGAATGCCCACAATCGAACCCGCCGTCGCGCCGATCAGCCGCTTCAGCGACACCTGCCGCACCTGGAGTTCAAACAGAACCAGCGCCGCGCCCACCGCTGCGCCCACCATCGCTCCGTACCACCGCCCCAACCCGAATGGGTGCAGCCAAAACCCCGTGATGGCCAAAAGAAAAACGAATATCGCGCGGAGCGACAATAGTCCACTCATCGCTCAACCTCCGTAATGATGTCTGCTGAACGAACCGCGCCGTTTGTCCGTAATACCGCGCTGATCGTGATGGGACGCCCTCTTTCCAAGGCTCCCCCTTTCCAGTGGTCCGATCATAGCACGCCCGTACCCACCCCGGTTTTCTCTTGCCGCCTTCTCCTTTGACACGCCTCCGTGCTATCGAACAGGGCTCGCTCTACCCTCCGCTGTGTTCCGGGTCGTCCGCAACGGCACGCTCGAAGCCCAAAGGGGCGTCTCAGACAGCAACCAGCGCGCCCGCCCCGTGGTTTCCGGCGCCACACCCCGTCGATCCGATTACCGCCCGCCCGTGCGAATAACGCGCGCTTACGCCGTAGCGTGCGCGTACAGCGCTTCCACCGGTTTGCCCTTGCCGTTCATGGTCACGTAGAACGGGCGCCGCTCCACCTCGTACGCCAGATCCGGCGCAATGCCGAGCGCGGTGTAGATCGTCGCGTGCAGATCCTCGATCGTCACCGGATTCTCGACGATGCTGCACGGCCGCTCCGGCGACGTCGCCCCGTAGACGAACCCTTTGCGGAACCCGCCGCCAAACAAGGCCACGCAGCAGGCTTCCGTGAAGTGCCGGTGCATCCCGTAGTGCTTCAGTTCGGTCATCACCGCAGGCTGCTTCACCTGCTCCTTCACCGTCTGCCCCGGCTTGCCCTCCACCATCATGTCGCGGCCGAACTCGCTCGCCATCACCACCAGCGTGCGGTCCAGCAATCCGCGTTCTTCCAGGTCGAGAATCAACTGCGACACCGGCCCGTCCACGTCCGCCTTCATCCGCGCCGCGCGCACGTGCCCGTTCTCGTGCGTGTCCCAGTAGCGGAACGGAATGTACTCGGTGGTGACTTCGACAAAGCGCGCGCCGTTCTCAACCAGCCGCCGGGCGAGTAAACAGCCCTGCCCGAAGCGGCCCGTATCGTACTTCTTGAAGCTCTCCTCGGGCTCGAGCGAAAGGTCGAACGCCTTCGCCGCCGGCGAACTCAGCAACCGGTGCGCGTTGTCGAGCGACCGCCGCAGGCTCTCGCGCTGGTAATCGCTGCCGTACTTGCCCGCCGGCGACGCGGCCACCAGGTCGTTGTACCGCTGCCACCGCGAGTCGAACCGCGAGCGGCCGACATACTCGTTGGGACGCGTGCTCGCCGCGGCATCCTTCGGGTCGCTGATGAAGAACGGACCGAACTCGGTGCCGAGAAACCCGGCTGTGTGGAACGCCTTCAGTCCGTCGCTTTCCCCGCCGATCTCGAGGTTCTGCCCGATGTCGATGAACGCCGGAATGTCCGGATTCCGCGGCCCCAACGTCTTGGCGATAATCGCACCCATGTGCGGGGCCGCCACTGACTGCGGCGGCGCGTATCCCGTGTGCCACTGATACTGATGCCGGGAATGCAGGATGAAGCCGAGGTCGCCGACGCGATGCGAGCGGATCAGTGTGCCGCGATCCATGATCTTCGCCACGCGCTCCAGACCCTGCGAAATCTGCAGCCCGTCGACCGAAGTGGGGATGCTCGGGAAGGTGCTCAGCACTTCGTTTGAAGGCAATCCGGGCTTGAACGGCGTGTAGCGCTTCGGGTCGAACGTCTCGGTCTGCGCCATGCCGCCGGCCATCCACAGCAGGATGATACTGTCGGCGCGAGGCGCGATTTTGCGGGGTTCGGCGAACAACTTCGGCGCGCCGGAAGCCAGCGCCGCCAGCGTCGCCGCGGTCGAGGAGCGAAGGAAATGGCGCCGCGAGAGGCCGCCGAATAAATCGCGTTCCAGGTTGTCTTTCATCGCGTTTCTCCTACCACAGGTACTGCATCTCCGGATGCATCAGCAGGCTCCAGAGCAGGTCTTCGAGGCCGCTCGGCGAGATGCCTGTCGTGCCGGGCGGAATCAGATATTCGCGCGCGATCGCGCGTTCCTTGCCGTTGGGCTGGCGGGCCATCAACCGCCAGAAGAGGCGGTCGATGAGCGTGCCGGCGTTGGCTGCCGGGGTGGGCGCCGGGAGCGGCGGCGCGCCGGAGACGCGCACAAGTTCGTCGGGATCGGGTTTTTCGAAAAAAACAAAAAAGCGCACTTTTGTTTCAATGTCGTCGCGCGAGCCGGAATCGTCGACGGCGGCGAAGCCGTGGAGGCGGGTGAAGCCTTTGCCGGCGATGTTGAAAACGACCGGGGAATCGAGGGGAGGGCACTGCGCAAGGCTGGGACTGTTAACGTTACCGGTAACGTTAACAACGCGCAGAGGCGTTTGGGGCTGCAAAGTGGCCAATTTTACCCCTCCGTTGGGCCCTTCGAGGGTCAAATCCAGCCACCCGGCGATGCTCCGCGCAGGGTCGTACGAGCCCGAATCGTGGATCAAAAGCCACAGCTCGCTGGCCCCACGAACATCAATATCGACGGGCTTTTCGCCCTTGCGCATGTCCCCGCTGTCGAAGCGGTTTTCGGGCGCCGGAGGCAGTTCGTTGAGCAGCCGGCGCGCCCCCCGGTGCAGGGCTTTTGCCAGCGTTTCCCCGTTCATCAGTTCGAGCGCCTGCAGCGTGGTGGCGTCTTCGTCGCGGGTGGTGAAAACCTGGTCGCGGATCGGGCGGCCGAGGGCGCGGGTGAGGGCGGTGGATTTGAGTTGCCACTCGCGGCTAAACTCGGCGTTTGCCCCTTCCTGCAGGATGCGCCACTCGCCGGTGACGGCGGAGACGGTGTCGGCGAACTCTTCGGCGGTGAGGCGGCGGACCTGCGGGCCATGGAAGATATAAGACGACGTGCGGTCGGGGGCGCCGGGTACGGAGGCGTACTGGTAGGCGTCCGAGGTCATGATCTGAGTGAGTAAGTGCTTCAGATCGTAGTTATGCGCGGTGAAGTCCGAGGCGAGCCAGTCGAGTAAGTCGGGGTTCCAGGGCCGCGCGTCCATGTCGTCCACCGGTTCGACGATGCCGCGGCCGATGAGCCGCTGCCAGTAGCGGTTGACCAGCGTCCGGGCGAGGCGTCCGTCGGCGGGCGAGGTGAAGATACGGGCGGCGGCGGCGCGGCGCTCATCGAGGCTTGCGTTCTGCGGGATCGCGCCGAGCTCGGGGAACAGGAACGCGGGGTCGGTCATGACGCCCTGCTTGACGTCGCAGCGGACGAGCTCGAGCTGCGGGGTGGGCGCGAAGATGGCGGCCATGCCGTAGGACTGGCGGAGTTTGTAGCGGTTGATGAAGCTGTCGTGGCAGCTTGCGCACTTGAGATTGATGCCGAGAAAGACCTGCGCGGTGTTTTGCGCGGCCTGCATGTAGGGCGTCTGGCTAGCGTTCACGTCGCCGCGCCAGTTGACGCCAAGTAGGAAGCCGTCCGGCGCGCTGGGGCCTTGCGGGTTGATCAGCTCGCGCACCATCTCGTCGTAGGGCATGTTGGTTTCGAGCGCGTGGGCGAGCCAGGTGGTGATCGACTTACGCATGCCGGCGTAGTTCACGCCCTGGTCGTTGCGGAGTAAGTCGTTCCAGAAGCTGATCCAGTTATCGGTGTAATTTTTGTTGTCGGCAAGAAGCGTGGCGACGAGGCGGGCGCGCTTGTCCGGATGGGTGTCGGCGCGGAAGGTGGCGAGGATCTTCTCATCCGGCGGCAGGCCGAGTAAGTCGTAGTAAGTGCGGCGGACGAATAAGTCGTCGTTCGTAAGTGCCGGGGGCTGGACGCCGCGGGCGTGGAAGTAAGCCGAGAGAAAGCGGTCGATCGGGTTGGGCGCGTTGCCGGCGGGGACGGCGGGGGTGCGCGGGGCGAGCGGCGCGTCCCAGGGTTCGGCGGCTTTGTCGCTCATCGACTCCGGCCACGGCGCGCCTTCGTCGATCCATCCTTTTATGGATGCGATTTGCGCGGGGGTGAGCGGGTCGCCGCCCATCGGCATGCGCGGCGTTTTCTGGCCTGTGACGTGTAAGTAGAGCAGGCTCGCGGCGGAGTTGCCGGGTACGATCGCCGGGCCGTCATGTCCGCCCTTGAGCATGGTTTCGCGGGTGGCGAAACTAAGTCCGGCTTGCGGATGGTCGCCTAAGTGGCAGGCGGCGCAGTGCGCGGCGAGGATGGGATGCACCGAGGTGGCGAAGTCGACCTGGGCGGGGAGGGGAAGCGCTGCGAGAGTAAGTAAGAGCGCGGCGAGCTTCATTTGGGTGACTTACTCTCCTTGGTGGTGGTTGGGGTGGTGGCCGCGCATGAGCATGCGGGCGCAGGTGTTCCAGCGGAGGATGGCGTCGTCGTTGCCGACGGGGCGGATTTTTTCGGCGCGTTCGAAGGAGTCCATGGCCTTGAGGAGTTTTTCTCTGGCTTTGGCTTCGGCGCCGGGGGTGGCCTGGCGGAGGGTGGCGAGGGCGGAGCGTTCCCAGACGACGCCGGTGTAGTATTCGCGGGTGTAGGCGTCGGGGATGAGCGGGAGGAGTTCGAGGGCGCGTTCGGCGGAGACGCCTTCGCGGAACTGGTCGGTGATGGAGAGCAGGAGGGTGAGGATGGCGTCCTGGTTGGCGGGGTCGGCTTGCAGGATGTCGAGGCAGATGCTTTCGGCGAGCGCGGGTTCCTGGATGAGGCGGTAGCGCTTGGCCTTCTGCAGGGCCTCGGGGATGGCCTTCTTCGAGATGGGCTTGAGCTTGAACTGCACCATGGTTTCAGGCTTGCGCCTATCGGGTCATCTTATCTT
>JAKAJI010000504.1 GCA_021813825.1 Acidobacteriota bacterium
GAGGCGCGAGGTTCCGGGCAGGCCGAAAACCCAGTTGGGCGAGAGCCGGGCGATGTTGTCCCGATTGATCTGGGCGAGGGTGGTGTAGCGGTTTCCGGTTTCATTGCCGTTGTAAGTGGTCCAATCGCGATCGGAGGTGACATGGCGATAGGCATCGCCCGAGCGGCGGAACAGTTCGACACGCTCGCCGTCCACTTTCAAATCGAGAGATGTGAAACTTTGGCTCAAGACCAGGCCTTCGGTGGTTTGGCCGTTAGAGGTTTTGACCGTGGCGCGGACCGGGGGAAGGCGGCGCTGCGGGCGCAGGGAACGCAGGTACGCGATGAGGCCGGTTTGCTCCTGGGGGGTGAGCGTGGGGAAAGCGGGCATGCCGCGGCCGGGGAGTCCCTGCTGGAGGAGCGTTTTCAGTTGCGCGTCGTCGAAGGAATGGAGGCGGAAGGCGATGGGAGGGGCGAACTCTCCGCCCATGGCGTCGCCGCCGTGGCAGGTGGAGCAGAGGCTTTCGTACTGGCGCCGGCCGGGCGAGTCCTGACCCAGGACCAGCAAGGGAAGAAAGAGAAGCGCGGCGAGCCGCGGCGGGTTCATCGACCGGCTCCGATCATTGTTTGATCACCGTGCCGTGGGGAAGGCGGAGATCGTCCCAGCCGCCGTTCCGGTTTTTGCGCGGGCCGGTTTCGGAGCCGAAGGGAAACTTGGCAGCAGCCTTTTCGTCGATTTCAATTCCCCTGCCGGGGAGGGGTTTGGGGCACTTTTCGACGGCGGGTTTGACGAGATCGGCACGCTGAGTGAAGGTGGCGCAGCCGTAGCCGTAGAGGCCGTCCTGATTGGCGGTGATTTTGACGACGCTGAGCCGTGCGCCAGCGGGTTGGCACTCGATGACTCTGATGTCTTGGATGCGCGGGGCCGGCATGCCCCAAGGCGGCGCGGTGGATTGCTGAGCGCGGCCCCGACCGGTGGCGGCTCCCAGCAGGCCGGCGCCTAAAAGAGAGGTGAGAACATTGCGCCGGTTGGTTTGCATTCTTTCTACTTTAAAACTGAAAGTCCCGGGGAGGGTGGAGTTAGTGAAGGCGGGCGGTAGGCCGGTGATGCGGATAGCCGTGCGGGGCGCCTGGGCGGCCACTGGTTGAACGATTACGATGCCGGAACGTTTGAAGTGGGGGCGCTCTGTCGAAAGTCGTGCTCTGGGATGTGGAGTCGGTGAATTTGAGAGTGAGGGCGGGTTCGTTGCCGAAGCGGAATCGCGCCGGTTCGTTTGAGGAGAAGATCTCTATCCGGTCGAAGGCCGCAGGCCGGTTTTCATCCGCTTCGGCGCGCCAGCCGCCCATCTGCAATCCGTCGCGGCCGCGGCTCGGTTTCGGGTCCGGCAGATGATGGGGGTGGGGGCTAGGTTATGCGGATGAGCACTGTGGCGGGGGTGAGGCCGGGGGATTGGGCCTGGAGGGTGGCGGGGCCGGGGAGGAGTTTTGGGCGGAGGATGGCGAGGGCTCGGCCGTGGTAGGTGGTCAGCTTGGGGCTTCGGAAGCTGGCGACGTCTTTCGGGTTGGCGGAGCCGGAGGCGGCGAGTTCGGCCGCGCCGTGGAGGGTGAAGGTCACGGGAACAGCGGCGTCGGGGACGAGATGGCCGGCGGAGTCGTGGACTTCGAGGGTGACGAAAGAAAGATCGTTGCGGGAGCGGAGGATGGTGGGGCGGTCCGCGAGTAAGTGGAGGCGCGCGGGAGCACCGGTGGTAGTTAGAGTAAGTTCGGTGATCTTATCGTTGTTCGTGGAGAGCGCGATGGCTTTGAGCTCGCCGGGGGAGTAAGTAAGTTCGAACTCGGCTTTGTACCCGGTTCCGGCGGATACAGGCTGCGTTCCGATTTCTTTTCCGTTGAGCAGGAGTTGGACGCGGGCAGCGGTCGAGTAAACACGGACGTTGATCTTGTTACCCTCGGCGCCGGGCCAGGTCCAACTGGAGAGTTCGTCGGACCAGCCCCAGGGGCTGATGAGTTCCTTGTGGCCTTCGGGGACGGGGCGCTGGACGGCGACTTCGAGTTTGCTGAGTCCCCAGAGGACGCGGCGGTAGAGCCATTGGGGCTTGGCCTGGCCGATTAAGTCGATGTCGCCGCAGTAGCAGTTGAACCAGGGGAATGGGAGGAAGATGGTGGAGCCGCCGAAGAAATCGGCCATGCTGCCGGTGGGTTGTTTGGGGGCGGTTTGGGGCGAAGGCGCGGCAGGTTTGGGCGGAGGGCCGAAGGTGGCGGGGTGGGGGTTGTCGAGTTGGGCGTTGCCGATGGAGGATTCGCCGAGGTGGTCCATGCCGGTCCAGACGAAATCGCCGATGACGTAGGGATGTTCCTGGACCGGGGTCCAGCTTTGGAAGGCGGCGCGGGGGAAGGACTCGGTGCCGAGCATGATGCGCTGGGGGTGGCGTTCGTGGTCGGGCGCGTAGGCGTTGGGGAGGTAGTTATAGCCGGCGACGTCGAGGGATTCGAAGGCGGGGTCGAGGGCGGGTCCGGGTTGGAAGCCGTTGATGGCGGCGGTGATGGGACGTGTGGAATCGAAAGAGCGGAGGTGGGTGCGGAGGCTGCGGGCGAGTTCGACGCCGCGGGGTTGGGCGCGTTCGGGGATTTCGTTGCCGATGCTCCAGAGGATGACGGAGGGGTGATTGCGGTCGCGGCGGACCATGGCTTCGATGTCGCGCTGGGACCATTCGTCGAAGTAGAGGTGGTAGTCCTGCGGGTTTTTGGGGCGTTCCCACTGGTCGAAGGCTTCTTCGAGGACGAGCATACCGAGGCGGTCGCAGGCGTCGAGGAAGGCGGGGGAAGGCGGGTTGTGGGCGGTGCGGATGGCGTTGAAGCCGTGGGCCTTCATGAGTTCGACGCGGCGCTGGTCGGCACGGTCGATGGCGCAGGCGCCGAGGAGGCCGTTGTCGTGATGCAGGCAGCCGCCGCGGAGTTTGTGGGGTTCGCCGTTGATGCGGAGGCCTCGTTCGGCGTCGATTTCGACTTTGCGGATGCCGAAGGGGACGGTGGTGGAGTCGGCGGGTGAGTTGGCGGTGAGGAGTTCGACTTCGGCGCGGTAAAGGCGGGGCGCGGCGGGAGA
>JAKAJI010000505.1 GCA_021813825.1 Acidobacteriota bacterium
CACGGCCGCGAACGGTTATATCGCGGTAGGGACGGTCATTGCTGACCGCCCCCCGCACAGATCCGTACGTGCGGAACTACCGCATACGGCTCTTACCTTGGATGGTGACATGCAAACCGCACGTTGGGATAAGGGTGTAGAATCTTCGGCGTCGGGAGCCAGCGTTTGCAGAGCTTCGAGAACTGTTCCCAGGTCAAGCGGCGTCCGCGTTGGCTGCGACGGCGCAGCGTGCGGAGCCACATGTCCTGGATCGCATCACGGAATTGTTGCAAGCGTGTGTAGTTGCCGGGCACTGCGTAATACCGGCACCAGCCACGAAACACACGTTGCAGCCACGCGCCGACTTGCGCCAGTTCGTCGTGGCGTCTCCGTGACAGTTGTTCCTTCAGGTCTGCCAGTTTCGCTTGGAATTTCTTCCGCGACGTTTTGCGGTGGATCGTGAAATCGCCTCGCCGGGTCTTGCCGCTGATATGCGTGAAACCCAGAAAGTCGAATGTCTCCGGCGGGCCCTCACCGCGTTTCGCTCGCCGCTCCTCTGCGTAGCGTCCGAATTCGATCAGCCGCGTTTTCTCCGGGTGCAGTGCCAAGCCGAACTTGGCCAACCGCTCCCTCAAAGCCGCTAGGCATCGTCGGGCGTCGGATTCCTCGCGGAACCCGAACACAAAGTCGTCGGCGTAGCGCACGATGGTGACTTCGCCTTTGGCATGGCGTTGCCGCCACTCATGGATCCAGCGGTCCAGCCCATAGTGTAGGAACACGTTCGCGAACAGCGGCGAAATGACCGCTCCCTGGGGTGTTCCGACATTCGTGGGGGACCACTCGCCGTCCTCGGACACTCCAGCCCTGAGCCATTTCTTCAGCAGCCGCAGCATCCGTGTGTCGGCGATTCGATGCTCCAGAAATTTCCTCAGCCACTCGTGACTGAGGTTGTCAAAGAAACCTCGAATGTCCGCATCGATGATCCAGTTCACTTTCTGCTTCGTGATACCGACAAACAGGGCATCCAAGGCGTGGTGACAGCCGCGTCCAGGACGAAAGCCGTAACTAAACCCCAGAAAGTCTTGTTCGTAGATACATTCCAGCACCGTGCGTGCTGCCTGTTGGACGATCTTGTCCTCCAGGGCAGCGATTCCCAGCGGTCGCATCCCGCCATCAGGCTTGGGGATGTAGGTCCGCTTGGAAGGTTTGGCCCGGTACGCTCCGCGATGGATTCGTCCATGGAGATCGTCGATCCGCTGTTCAAACTCCACCGCGTAGTCACGCCACGTTTCACCATCGACTCCCGGCGCGGCTTGCTTCTTCAGTTCAAAGAAGCTGGCTCGCAGGAGTTCCGGTGTGATGTGGTGCAGCAAGCTGGTGAACTTCCGCTTCGTATCCTTCTGTGCCGCTTCGCGTACACCCAGCAATCCGCGCGATCTGGGGACGAACGGTGTCCCGTCCGCGTTCCGGCGTTGAGTCCGGTCCAGTAGCGATTGCCGGGTGTTCTCCTTGGTCAGCTCCCTTCCCTCCGCCAACTCCGCAGGCAACGGCACGCCGCCCTTGTTCGCCGGCTTCTCCGGTACTATGGAACCGTCTGACTCCCCGGCGACGTGCCTGTCGGACTTGTGGCCTCGCGCCTTTTCCGACCGATCCGCTTCCATGGGAGAAGCGGATGTCGCCGGGGTCTCTCGGCTTCCGTGAGGAAAGTGTCCAACCGTGCCTGTGGTCTTAGACTCCGTGGGGGTCACATCGGACTCGCCGTTGCTGTTCGACATGACTATTGCCTTCCCCTTGTCAGGACAAGGTCGGCCACCACACAAGGATGTTTTCGGAGCTCCATACACAGCCCGGTTATCCCTCTGTGAACGCTTCGTCCAGCCGGTTGCCCGACAACACGCATCACGCGAGGCCAAGGCGACTGGCTAGGTCTTACCTTGTACGACTCTTTCATTCGCGACTCTCCTCCGGCTTCGCGCCGACGCACCCTGACGTCTTTTTCACCATCCTGCCTAAAATAACCCGCTGTTGCTCGACAGGACCTGATCCAAGTCCTTATCGACCTTGACCCGGATTTCATGATCGATCTTCACGTTGAGGTTGATCGTGATCGGTTTGTCGGGGGCGGCCACCTCGACGCGTGGCGTGCAGGCGCCGATGGAAAGCAGCAGCACTGCAATGGCCCAGGCGATGACACCGTCGACGCCGCTTGCGATGGTCAGACGATCCATGAGCTGCCTGTCCTCCTTATGAAACGCCTGGGCGTTTATACTTCTTCTGCACCGCATCCTCAAGGTCCTGAACCAGACGAAGACTTTTCAACAGCGTCGGCACATGCTCCTGCACGGCAAGATTAAAATGAATCGGCGGACTTTTCTTGAGATCCGGATTCTTACCCTCCAGTCGAATCCCCAGGTCCAGTATTCCCGTGTCGGCATACTCTACAGCAACGCGCAGCACGGTGTAGTGAAAATTGTCGAGGGCTTGGGCCACCAGATGGAGATGGCTGTCGGATTCCGTGATCAGCTTGGATGATTCCGGCATCGAGGCGTAGCGAATAACCCCTCCCGGCGCTTGCGCTTCCAAGGTGCCGCCTTCCACCGTCACGCCGGCGGGCGTCATCGTGACCGGCACCGTTCCGTTCAAAATGCCCGTCCCCTGAAGACCCCGTTGTTGCTCGACGTTCAGGACCTTGGCCAGATCAAGTTTGCGCAGAGAAAACGTTATGTGATGAGGCGGCTTGGCCCAGTCGAGACGCGCGCCGAGACTCGTGGCCGCCCCGCCGAATACGTCGCACTGCACATCTTTCAGTTCTATGATAGGCAGGCGATCGGACCATTTCCATGTTGCCAGCACCGACATCGCCAAATTGGTCACCTCGACACCGGTGTGGACCGACGCCACCGTTACCGCCGCCGGCTGTACCATCGCGATGGATTCCGTTCCCTCGCTGCGCAGAGTCATGGTCGTGCTCAGGCCATTCAGCTGATAGTCCTCATAGCGCCCCGACAGCTTCTCGGCCGTCACCGTTGCGGCGCCGGAAATCATCTCGAATCCTCGCCCCGGCGCTCCCAATCCCATGGACCAGGAGGCGTCAATC
>JAKAJI010000506.1 GCA_021813825.1 Acidobacteriota bacterium
AACCGCACGGAGAATCACGACCGACTGGTGAAGGAGATGCAGGAGAACATCGACCGCGCGGCGGCGGCGAAGGTTCCGAACGTGATTACGTTTTCGGGCAACCGGCGGGGGATGCCGGACGACGTGGGGCTGGCGAACTGCGTGACGGGGTTGAATCGCGTGAAGAAGTACGCCGAAGACAAAGACGTGATGATCTGCGTGGAACTGCTGAACAGCAAGGTGAACCACAAGGACTATATGTGCGACCACACGGCGTGGGGGGTGGAGTTGGTGAAGCGGGTGGACTCGCCGAAGGTGCGGCTGCTGTACGACATCTACCACATGCAGATCATGGAAGGCGATATTATTCGCACGATCCGGGAGAACATTCAGTACATCGCGCATTTTCACACCGGCGGGGTGCCGGGGCGGCATGAACTCGACGGCACGCAGGAGTTGCAGTGGCACGCGATTGCGAACGCGATTGCGGACCTGAACTTTCAGGGGTTCATCGCGCACGAGTTCATTCCGCTGAACGACCCGATGACCTCGCTCCGGCAGGCGTACGAGGAGTGCGTCGTTTAGCGGCGGGCGAGCATCCAAGTTAGTTCACAATGCAACTCAAACAACTCGGGAACAGCGATATGCGGATCACCCCGCTCGGCGTGGGCGCGTGGGCGATGGGTGGCGGCGGATGGAAGTTTGCGTGGGGTCCGCAGGAGGACCGCGATTCGGTCGCGGCGATTCGGGCGGCGCTCGATGCGGGCATAAACTGGATCGACACGGCGGCGATTTACGGGCTGGGCCATTCGGAAGAAGTGGTGGGCAAGGCGATTGAAGGCGTGTCGCCGAAGCCGTATATTTTCACCAAGTGCGAGCGGATCTGGAACGAGGCCGGGGACATTCTTCCTTGTTTGAAGCGGGACTCGATCCGGAGGGAAGTGGAGGCGAGCCTGCGGCGGCTGAAGGTGGACGTGATCGATCTTTACCAGATGCACTGGCCGGAGCCGGAGGCTGACATCGAAGAGGGATGGACGGCGATGGCGGAATTGAAGGCCGAGGGCAAGGTGCGATGGATCGGCGTTTCGAATTTCAACGTGGCGCAGATGGAGCGGGCGGCGCGGATCGCACCGATTACTTCGCTGCAGCCGCCGTACTCGATGCTGTCGCCGGAGATTGAGACAACGGTTCTGCCCTATACGGGGAAGAACAACATCGGGGTGATCGTATATTCGCCGATGAAGTCGGGGTTGCTGACGGGGGCGATGACGCGGGAGCGGATCGCGGCGATGCCAGCGGACGATTTCCGGCAGCGGACGGTGCATTTCCGGGAGCCTTTGTTGACGCGGAATCTTGCGCTGGTGGAACTGCTGCGCGAGATTGGGGCGCGGCATGGGCGGACGCCGGGCGAAGTGGCGATTGCGTGGACGCTGCGGCGGGAGGAAGTGACAGCGGCGATTACGGGCTTGCGATCGGCGAAGCAACTGGATGGTGTTATCGGGGCGGCAGAATTTCGTCTTTCGGCCGGTGAGATCGATGAGATTGGCCGTTTTTTGTTGCAACCGGTCTGAGCGAGGTTTCCGGTGGGATAATCAGGGGATTGTCCCCGATTCGCGTGAAGGATAGGCCGGGCTGCGGAAGCGGAATCCGGCGGCGGAGTTCGTAGCCATGCCCAGCCAGCCGAACAATCCCGCTACGGTCACGCTGCCACCAGACGACGAGAATTCGCGGCCGTCCAGCGGCGAGGCGCTGACCGGCCGGACGATTCTGCACTACCGGATCGGCCCTGTGCTGGGCAGCGGTGGTATGGGGGTGGTTTACCAGGCGGAAGACCTGAAGCTGCGGCGGACGGTTGCGTTGAAATTCCTGTCGGACCGCCTGGCGTCTTTGGCGAGGCATCGCGCCTTGTTTTTGCGGGAAGCGGTTATCGCCTCGTCGTTGAACCATCCCAACATCGCCACGATTCACGCGGTGGAGGAGGAAGAGGGGCTTCAGTTCCTGGCGATGGAGTACCTGCCGGGCGGCACGCTGCGCGCGAAACTGGCGGAGGAACTGAAGGAGAAGACGTTTCCACCGGGGGCGTGGGTACTTGCCTGGGGAGTACAGATCGCCCGCGGCCTGGCGCACGCGCACGAGCACGGGGTGACGCACCGGGACGTCAAGCCCTCGAACGTGATGTTGTCCGGCGAAGGGATTCCGAAGCTCACCGATTTCGGGCTGGCGAAGGTAAGCGATGAATCGGCGCCGAGCGGCGATGCCAGCGCCAGCGGATTCGGCCGGCTGATCGGGACGGTGCCCTACATGTCGCCGGAGCAGGCATTGGGGATGGACATTGACGCGCGGTCGGACCTGTATTCGCTGGGAGTGGTGCTGTTTGAGTTGGCGACGGGCCAGCTTCCGTATGAGACCGGCGGGGCGCCGGTGAAGATCTGGGACGTGGTGCAAGCGCCGATCCGTCATGTGAGGGAAGTAAAGCAGGACGCGCCGGAATTTCTGGACCGATTGGTGGAACGGCTGCTTGTGCGCGACCGGGCGGAGCGGAACATTACGGCGCGCGAAGTGGTGGAGGCCCTTGAACTCGCCGAACGCGGCGCATCCGTGCCGGCGCCGGTGGCTACGCATCCGGAAGAGCCCGCGATCGCGGTCCTTCCGTTCGCCGACCTCAGCGCGGAGAAAGATCAGGCGTACTTCTGCGACGGGCTCACCGACGAGATCATTCACTTGTTGAGCCAGGTACGCGGCTTGCGGGTGATTGCGCGGACGTCGGCTTTCGCCGTTCGTTCAACGACGGCGGACGCGGCGGAAATCGGAAGGAAGCTTGGCGTGCGCTCGATTCTCGAGGGCAGCCTTCGCAAGGCGGGGGACGACATCCGCCTGACGGCGCAGTTGATTGACGCGGCCAATGGAAGCCCGATCTGGTCGCGGCGGTTCGACCGGCGGCTGGTCGATATTTTCGCCATTCAGGAAGAACTGGCGAACGCGATTGTCGAGACGCTGACGAAGGATTTACTCGCCCCGGCTCCCTTGCAGGTGGCCAAGACACCGAGCCTGTGGACGTACAGCCATTTTCTTGCCGGACTGCGAGAGTTCAACAAG
>JAKAJI010000089.1 GCA_021813825.1 Acidobacteriota bacterium
GCGCCGCCCCACCGGCACGCCGCCATACCGCGCGGCCGCGGGTGCGTGGCCGATTGCGTACCAACCGCGCCCGATCACTGTCCGGTGCAGCAACCACGCAAACCCCACCGCCGCCGCCGCGAAGATGGGCGTCTGCGGCGGGACGAAGCCGAAAAGCGATCCCTGCCCGAGGAAGAGAAATCCTGGCGGAAAATTCGAGAAGTTATCGGCCCCGCCGGTGAGTCCTTCCGCGATTCCCCGGAACATCGAGTACGTGCCGAGGGTGACAATCAGCGGTGGTAATTGGAACCGCGCGACGAGCAGCGCGTTCAGCCCGCCGCCGGCAAGCCCCACAAGCAACGCGGCTACTGCCGCCCACCCGATCGGCAGCCCTCCGTCCCGCCATAGCTTCCCGAAAGTCACGGCTACAAGAGCCAACAGCGAGCCGACGGAAAGATCGATTCCGCCCGTGATGATCACCGGCGTCAGCGCGAGGGAGAGTAAACCAAGCTCCACGCTGAGCCGCGCGATCTCAAAGGCGTTGCCTACGGTGAGAAACTGCGCGCCGGTGAAGCTGAACACTGCCACTTCGAGCGCTAGCATTGCCGCGAGAGCGAGGTTGTGGTTGCGGTCAGCCATTCTTCTTCGCCTCCGCACCACGCGCGAAATCAATCACTATGGAGGCTAGAATGATGGCCCCTTGAATTGCCTTTTCCCAGGACGGACTGATGTGCAGGAACGTAAGCGCCGGGCCGATGCTGGCCAGCAGCCCCACACCAAGCCCGGTGCCGAGCAGCGTGCCCCGGCCGCCGGTGATGGAAGCTCCGCCGACCACCACCGCGGCAATCGCCTTCAATTCCAGTCCAACGCCCGCGTTGCTCTGCACTTCGCGAAAGCGCACGGCATCCAGCACCGCGGCCAATCCCGTCATTGCCCCCATCGAGACAAACACCCAAAACACCACCCGGCGCACCGGAATGCCCGCGAGCCGGGCCGACTCCGCGGCGGCGCCGGTTGCATAGACCGCCCGTGCTGCGGCGATATTTTTCAACACCCATGCCAGCGCCACTACCAGCACGGCGGCGAGGGTGAGGATGAAGATTTCCCCTGCGGTCTGCCCCAGTCCGAACCATTGGAAGTTCGCCGGCAGGTTTTCGATCCATGCCCCGCCGGTAGCCCAGTTCAACGCATTGCGCCCGAGGATCATCGTGGCCAGCGTGACCACGATGGAGGGGATGCGCAGGCCGGCGACAAGGCCGCCGTTGGCGGCGCCGAGCAGCGCTCCGGCCCCCGCCGCCGTCAGGGCAGCCAACGGCATGGGCGCCCCCGCGCGGGCTGTGATTCCCGCAACCACCGCCAGCACGGCGAACATGGAGCCGATGGAGATGTCGATTTCGCCGGCGAGAATGACCAACGTCATGCCCGAGGCCGCCAGCAGCGTGGAAACGTTGGCGAGCAGTAGATCGCGCAAATTCCCCGCGCTAAAAAATCCGGGCGCGGCGAAGGCCAGCACAACGAGGAGCGCGGCCCAGGCGATCCCGACGGAAGCCTCCCGTCTCACGCCGCCGCGCCTTCTTCGCCCAAGGCGAGCGCAAGCAGACGCTCCTGCGTCGCCTCGCTGCGCCGCAACTGGCCGGCGACCGCGCCGCTGCGCATCACGTAGATCCGGTCGCTCATGCCGAGAATTTCAGGCAACTCGGAGGAAATCATCAGAATCGCCATCCCGCCGGCCGCCAGGTCCGACATGAGGCGGTGAATCTCCGCCTTCGCTCCGATGTCTACGCCTTGCGTTGGCTCATCGAGAATCAGCACGGAAGGAGCCGCGGTCAGCCACCGCGCCAGGCAGACTTTCTGTTGGTTGCCGCCTGAAAGCGTCTGCACCGGCGTCGCCACGCTCGAGGTCTTAATCGCGAACCGAGCCGTGTAATCCTGTGCATTGCTGGTCTCGCTGCGAAAATCCAGCGTACGCAAGCCCGGCACCGTCGCCAATTGCGCGAGCGCGACGTTCTCAGCGACGCTCATCGGCATTACGAGTCCGTGGCGTCGCCTGTCTTCGGGAACATAGGCGATTCCGAGCCGGACGGCGCCGGCGGGCGACGTCACGCTCACCACGTTGCCCCGGAGCAAAATGGAGCCTGCCGATGGCCGGTGCAAGCCGAACAGCACTTCCGCCAGTTCCGTTCTGCCAGCGCCCACGAGCCCTGAAAGGCCGACAATTTCGCCCGCCCGCACCGTGATCGAGACATTGTTGACACCCGCCGCCGGGCACGTTAGTCCACGCGTTTCGAGTACGATCTTGCCCAAGGGAACTTCCCGCTTGGGAAACACCGCTTCGATGTCCCGGCCGACCATCATTCGAATCAGCGTGGCCCGATCCACCTCGGTCATCGGACGCGTCTCGACGGTCTCACCATCGCGCAGCACGGTCACCCGGTCCGCGATTTCGGGCAACTCTTCAAGACGGTGGGACACGTAGATCATCCCCACGCCGCGACGGCGCAACTGGCGCAGCACGCCGAACAACGCCGTCACTTCGCGCTCCGAGAGTGACGCGGTCGGCTCGTCGAGTATCAGTACGCGCGCCTGCGCTCCCAACGACTTCGCGATCTCGACGGTCTGCTGCTCCGGCATGCTGAGCGTCGCCGCGCGCCGCTCGGGGTCGATGGTTGACTCGAGTTGAGAAAGCAATTCCCGCACTACCCGCCTTCTCTGTTTCCAGTCGATCCGCCGCCACAGACCGCCGCTTTCGAGCGCGAGGCCGATATTCTCCGCCACGGTGAGTTCGCCGAAGAGCGCCGGCTGCTGATAGATGACCGCGATGCCGAGCGCCTTCGCCGTCAGCGGATCGCGCAGGGTAACGGGCTGGCCCTGGAACCGCACTTCGCCGCTGTCGGCCTGCGCGGCGCCGGCGAAGATCCGGATGAGCGTCGATTTTCCGGCGCCGTTTTCGCCGACGAGAGCGTGAATCTCGCCCGAATGGAGTTCGAAGTCCACGTGCCGAAGCGCGCGCACACCTCCATACGACTTCGTGACCGCTGAGGCGGCCAGCAGTGGCGGCATGTTTAGAAACTCACTTTCGAATTCCCCGCTGCGAGCTCCCGTGTCGCGCCGCGCCAGACAAACTCCCCTGTCACGCCCTGCGGCAGCGACACCTCCGCGCTCAATCCCTGCGCGCCGACGCGCGTCCAGTGAACGCGGATCACTCCCGCCGGATGGGGCATCGTCCCCGACGCCTGTTTCAGCCCGCCCGGATGCGGCTCAATCCGGACGCGGGCAAAACCAGGCGCCGCCGAATCGATTCCGAGCACCGTCCGGAACAGTTCGATGTTCGGGCTCGCGCTCCAGGCGTGACAGTCGGACCGCGTATCGCCTTCTGTCTCGGGCCACGTGGTGAGCCCGAGCGTCAACGCCCTCCTCCAGGGCGCCAGGAGTTCCAGGTAGCGGTCACCCAGCCCTGCCGCGCGTGCCGCCGAATTCAGGTAATAGCGGAAGTATAGCGACGCCGGAGTCAGCGTGGTGTCCGAGAGCACGCGCTCCATAATCGCCCGAGCTTCGGCCGGCGAGTTCAGGCCGGCGAGCACGGCGAGCGCGTTGGCTTGCTGGGAGAAACTTGTTTTCTCTAGCGTATCCGCATACAGTCCGCGGGAGGCATCCCAATAACGTTGGCGCACGGCCGCCGCGAGTGTTCTCGCTTGCGCAGAATCCTCATCCGCGCGCGAGGCTGAACCCAGGCCGCGTTCGAGGTCCGCCGCCCACTGGTACGCCATGACAAGCTGCAAATCAAGCGCCGCCGTGCCGCCGTCGGCTCCCAAGGGAGGAACGCCGCGCGGCCAGGCAGAAGCCCAATCGACGAAGTTCCACCACGGCAGGCCGGCTAGCCATCCGCCGCTCGTCTCATGCGAAGCGAAGAAACTCAGCACCGCCCGCACGCCCGGCAAACGGCTGCCTACGAATTGGGGATCGTTGGCGTACATCCAGTAGTCGTGCATCATGCCGATCCACCACAGCGAAAACGGCGGGATATATTGCTGAAGACGGGTCGGCCACCGGCTTTCGGTGGCGCCCTCGGCGGTGCGTGAATCGTCCAGCAGTGCGATCGCGTTGCGGGCCAGACGCGCATCTGCCGTCATGTAGAGCGAAACGAGAATTTGGATCCGGGTGTCGCCGCCATATTGAAGCTGCTCGTAGTAGGGGCAGTCCATGTAGGTCTCATGCGCACACAGCCGCGCTGTCCGCCATCCGGTATCGAGCATCCGCGGAATCTCAGCGTCTCCGGCCTCCATCGTCGCCTTGCGCTGGAATGGGAACCCGGTGAAAACGTTGCGCAGATCCTCGACGGTCAAAGGCTCCGCGGCGGTGTCGATGTTCACTTCGATATACCGCCACGTGCGCCACCAGAGGGGCCGGAACAACCGGTGCGCACCGCCGTCGGGAAGAAACTCGTCGTGGTAGCCGACAAATTGCTTGCCCGCAACTTCGTCGCGGTTTCCCTTGCGCCACCTTCCCTGGTAACTCCCGGGAATCATCAGCGACTCGGCATATCCGATCGACACCCGCGCCCCGCGCCCTCGGCTCACCACCAGTTCCGGATACGACGTGGTCAGATGCGCCTGGTCCAACAGCAGGCGGGCATGCGTGTTTGGTGGGATCTCGAACGCCGCGGGTTCGGACGGGAAAGCAGCCGGCGGCTTCACTCCGCTCGCTTCCCTCAACTTCGCGATCCGCTCCGGCTTGTCCTCCATGGGCGGCAGCAAGTCCGCCACAAGCATCCACCGGTTGCCGCCGTCCACGGCATCGCGCGGGTCGCCATGTCCTAGCTCGGCCGCCGCCGCCCATCCGCTGTCGTTGAAATCGGGCGTCTCCCATCCCCATGGAACCTTCGCCCCATCGACATGCTCCCCGGGGCCGGCAGCGAAGTACCCTCGCAACTCCCTCATGCTCACCGGCAGCGGGCGATACGCCTCATCCCGGGCGCACTTCCAAGCCTTCCCCGTATCGGCAGCGCGCTCCGCTTCCGTGTCGCCCTGGAGGAGAAAACCCGTGCGATCGGTGATCTGCGCCTGCGGAGCGTCGTCGGCGAAATTCCACACTACCGCCGCCAGCACGTTCCGGCCAGTGCGCAGATGCGGCGCGAGGTCGACAGTCTCGTACCGCCAGTGTTTCAAGTCGCCGCGAGCCGGGCCTTCCGACACGCGTTCCCCATTCACGAAAAGCTCGTACCGGTTGTCAGCGCTTACGTGCACCAGGTAAGTGGCCGGCTTTTCGGTAAGCGTCAGCGTGCGCCGGAAATGATAGACGCCGAACTCCCGCGCGGGCGCGCCCGGGACGCTGATCCACTGCGCGCTCCATCGTTGGGTCAACAGGGCGGGGTTAGCCGCGCCGCATGCGGTGGCCAGACACACCGCGGCCGCAATTGCCCGAAAAATCATCCTAGAAGTATAGAGGATCGAACCGCGGCGAGGCGCGCCTAACCGCCGAGAGCAGACGCGGCGGCTCGAGCCCCGAGCTTCGTGCCCGCGAGATCGAGCACCGGCAGACCGCTTGCAGCAATTTTCGCAGCCGCCTCAGCCGTTTGCTTCTGCGTCACTACGATGTGATCCGCCCACGCGAGCGTCTCCTCCATGCGGTTGTCGAGCAGCCGCCCGATATGTGGAATCACTTCGAGAATGAACTGCCGGTTTGTGCCGTAGATCGCCTCCAACCGGATATGCGGATCGAAGACCCGCACGTCGCGTCCCTTCCCGATCAGCGTTTCGAGCAGATTCACGACAGGACTCTCGCGCAAATCGTCCGTGTTCTCCTTAAACGCCAGTCCGATCACGCCGATCCGTTTCGCCGGCAGATCCAACACCGCCTGCATCGCCCGTTCCAGGTGCGCGGCGTTGCTCGGCATGGCGGCGCTCAGCAAGGGCAACGAAACGTCGAGCCGTCCGGCGCGGTACACCAGCGCCCGCAAGTCTTTTGGGAGACAGGATCCGCCGAAGGCGAAGCCCGGCTTCAGGTAGGCGGAGGAGACGTTCAGCTTCTCGTCCCGGCAGAGTGTATCCATCACCTCCGCGCCATCTACGCCGAGGCTTTCGGCCAGCGCGCCGATCTCGTTGGCAAACGCGATCTTCACGGCGTGGAACGAATTGCAGGCGTACTTGATCATCTCCGCCGTCCGCAGCGATACTTTGCACGCTTCCACGCCCAGCGGATCGTAGAGCGCGGCTACGGCATCCACGGCAGCCCGGTCGTCCCCTCCCACGACTACCAGGGAAGGCTCCTCGAAATCTTTGATGGCGATGCCTTCGCGCAGAAACTCCGGGTTCGAGACGATCTTCACATTCCGCCCCGCCACGGCGGGCGCCACGACGTCCTCGCACGTTCCGGGAAAGACCGTGCTGCGGATGGCCAGAATCAGCGGTTTCGAGCGCCCCTCGAGACACGCCCCGATCTCTGCAGCCACCCGCTGCAACTGATCGAGACCGAGATTGCCGTTGCGTTGCGAGGGCGTCCCCACGCAGACAAGCGCCGCGTCCGCGTTGGCAAGTGCATCGGCGGCCGAGGTGGTGGCCGTCAACCGAGCCGCCGCCACGGTTTCGCGCACCACCGGTTCAAGCCCCGGTTCGTAAAATGGCGCCTTGCCTTCGAGCACGCTGCGCACCTTGTGCTGATCCCGGTCCACGCCGGTCACACGATGGCCGATTTTCGCCAGGCATGCGGCGGTCACGCAGCCGACGTAACCCAGCCCGAATACGGCAACTTCCGATTTCTGAAAGGCTTGTGAACTCACGCGACCTCGCTAATTAGTATGGCATGAGGCTTGAAATTATCGCCTTTTCCGCGCGTTCTTCCCCGGCCGCCGCACTCCTGTTGGGTAGAATCGGAGAGTACCGGAAAGTTCTCGCTTTAGCCATGCAACAGACCGCAACATCCACCGCCAGTGAAGCTCTGGCCGAAAAGATACGCAACCGAACCGCCCGCGTCGGAATCGTGGGGCTCGGCTATGTCGGCCTGCCGCTGGCCGTCGAGTTCGCCAAGGCCGGCTTCCACGTCACCGGCATCGACGTGCAAGCGTCGAAGGTGGATACGTTAAATCGCGGGGAGAGCTACGTGCAGGACGTGCCGACCGAAGTTTTCCGTCCGTTGGTTGAGAGCGGACACTTCCAGGCGACAACCGATTTCTCCGAGGTGGCCTCGCTCGACACGCTGAACATCGCCGTTCCGACGCCCCTGCGCAAGACGAAGGACCCGGATATGAGCTTCATTGTCTCGGCGTGCCAGGAGATCACGAAGTACCTGAAACCCGGTTCGCTTGTCATCCTGGAGTCCACAACGTATCCGGGCACGACGGACGAACTGGTCCTCCCGATGCTCGAAGCCCCCGGAAGGAGAGTTGGTGAGCATTTCTTCCTCTGCTTTTCGCCCGAACGCGTTGACCCGGGCAATCCCGTGTACCAGACCGTCAACATCCCGAAGGTTGTCGGCGGCATCACGGCTGAGTGCACCCGGATGGGCGCCCTGTTTTATTCGCAGGCGCTCCAAAAAGTGGTTCCGGTAAGTTCCACAAGCGTGGCCGAAATGGTGAAGCTGCTCGAGAACACGTTCCGCATGATCAACATCGGGCTGGTGAACGAGATGGCTCTCATGTGCGATCGCATGGGCATCAACGTCTGGGAAGTGATCGACGCGGCCGCCACCAAGCCTTTCGGCTTCATGCCGTTCTACCCCGGTCCCGGGCTGGGCGGCCACTGCATCCCGATTGACCCGTTCTATCTATCGTGGAAGACCAAGCAGGCCGGGATTGAAGCGCGCTTCATCGAACTGGCAGGCTACATCAACGGGTACATGCCGCACTTCGTCGTTGACAAGATCCAGAACGCGCTCAACGACCAGACGAAGCCGCTGCGCGGTTCGCGCGTCCACGTGCTTGGCGCGGCGTACAAGCGCAACATTGACGACCTCCGCGAATCGCCCGCGCTCGATATCCTGCTGCTGCTCGACAAGCGCGGCGCGAAGGTCAGCTACAGCGACCCATTTATTCCCACGCTCAAGCTGGACGGCCTGTCGCTGGCGAGCCAGGATCCGATCGAAGCTTCCATTGCTTCCGACTGCGTGGTCATCGTCACCGACCACGCGGCGTTCGACTACGACACGATCGCTTCCCGCGCCCCGTTGCTGGTTGACACCCGCAATGCGCTCCGCGGCCGGAGCGGCTCAAACATCGTGAGGCTGTAGCCGGCGGGCTAGGGCTGCTTGTACACCACGCCGCCCTTCATCACGAAGGCGACGTGTTCCAACGCGCGGATGTCTTCCAGGGGATTCCCCGGCACGGCGACGATGTCGGCGTACATGCCCGGCTTGATTGCGCCCAGATCCCGGTCCCAGGAGAGCAGTTTCGCTCCGTTTAGAGTGCCGGCGCGAATCGCATCGATCGGCGACATCCCATAACGCACCATAAGCTCGAATTCCCGCGCCTGCGTGCCGTGCGGGAACGGACCGACATCAGAGCCCATCGCCATGGGCACGCCACGCGCGAGTTGAATGCGGAACTGCGCGGCGTGTAATTCGAGCATCCGGCGTTCGCGCTCGGCGTCCGCCGGCGTGGCTGCGTGTTCGGCGAAGTACTCAGCGATGACGAACGTAGGCACCGCGAAGATATGCCGTTCACGCATGAGACGCATCGTTTCTTCGCTCAACTGATTCGCGTGGTCGATACTCGCCACGCCCGCCTGGGCGGCGTACAGCGTTCCCGGCTCGCCGGTGGCATGCACAGCGACGCGCCGGCCCACTCGCGCGGCTTCTTCCACCGCCGCTCGCAGTTCCGTTTCGGTGTATTGATAAACCGTGTGGAATTGTCCATTTTGCAGCGTGTCCGGACCGGTTTCGTAGATTTTGACGAAATCCGATCCCTCCTTAAACTGTTCGCGGATCACTTCCACCAGTTCGGCTGCGTTATTGGCGTAGGTGGCGTTCGACAGTACGTGCTGCGCCGGGTTGAAGTCGTTGGCGTCCTCGTGGCCGCCGAGAATATCGACCGCGTTTCCGCTGATCCGTATGCGAGGCCCCGGGATCAGACCTTGGTCGATCGCGTTGCGAACCGCGGTGTCGGCCGAGCCTGCGCCCTCGGTTCCCATGTCGCGCTCGGCCGTGAAGCCCGCCATGAGGTCCGCACGCGCGGCCAGCGTTGCCCGGATCGTCCGCTCCGGCACGGACTCCTTCACGGTCTGCATGTCCTCGGCGCCGGGGTGGAGGAAAAGGTGCACATGGGCGTCAATGAGTCCGGGCATGAGCGTGCGATCGCCCAACTCGATCACCTGCGCTCCAGCCGGGTGGGTGACCGACGGTCCCGCCTCCAGGATGCGCTCACCACGCACCAGCACTTCGCCTGGCGTCAGAATCCGGCCTGATTCCACATCGAGCATTCGAGCCGCATGGAGCACGACGGGCGTCTGCGCCGGCGCCGGCATCGCGAGCGCTGCCAGGAATGCAACAACCCCGAGTCCGTATCTCATGCCGAATCTGCCTCCCGCGAAATCTATTTTGCCGTCGCGTAGTCCCACTCGAGGGATGCCCGCTCCCGCAGCGCCGCGAGATCGGCGTCGAGCAGATAGCCGCGCCGGGCCAACTGGCGCGATGCGTCATCGATTTGCCGGAGATAGTCGCCTTTGTTCGAATAGCGCTCCGCGATCGACTGGCGCGGATCTCCGGTCCGGTGCCGCTCATCCTGGTCGCGCGGAAAGCGAAGCCACGCGCCGACCATGCTATAAACCTCGTCGCTCGCCCCAATCGAGGAGTCACGGAAATTCCAGCCCGTGTTCGTCGCCAGCGGCACGGCGATCTCGGGCATGCGGATCCCGGAGGTCTCGTTTCCGTCGTCGTCTACCTGGGGCACCAGCACCGGATAGGGTTCGCCCAACCGCGGCGGCTCGATGGAAAAGTCGAGCCGGTATGCCTGCCGCGGGTGCGCCGGCGGATGCACCCGAGGGATGGCGGGAAACTCCAGCGCGCTGACCGGCACCGCCTTGTGCGCGCTGATCAACGGAAACCTCGAGGCCGGCGGTTCGCGGTCCACCGTAATCCAGTTCTGCATCGCTACCAGCAGCGCGCGCATGGCTGTGCGGTAATCGTTTCCGCTGGACGGATATCGCGCACCGGAGATCGTCCGGGGCGGCATCGAGCCTGGTCCATGCTGTGCTCCCGCGAAAAAGTAAATCCGAATCCCGTCGCCGGGCGGCACGTCCTGCTTGCCGTCGCGCGTGGTGTGAATCAGCGACGCGCACCGGCCCCAGTATTCGTACGAACCGTTTGACAGAAACAACTTCGGCGCCACGTGCGCCGCCCGCTCCGGCGCGAGCAACTCGTCGGGGGTGAACGGCGGCACGTCCACCGGGTACAGGACGTTGAAGAAGGGATGGCCATCGCGGGAGGGCTGCGCAAAACGCGCGTTGAAATTGCCCAGTCCGCCGCCGCCGACATGCGCCCAGACGCCGTCGAAAACCGCGTGACCGTTTTCGCCCAGGTTGAATCCCTGGGCCAGGTAGGTCCGGAGGTAGCGGCCATCCTGCGAAATTCCGAACCCAATCGCCCGTTGCGAAAACCCGGCCAGCGGGGTGGCCGCGCTCCGAGGTGCGTATTTCAGGTAGGACACGAAATCGCGTACGGCGGCGAAGCCCAACCCCGAAATGACCGAATCCTTCGCACGGTAGACGACTTCGTAAATTCGGCCGGGCGTGAACCCGCCTTCGAGCGTCACATGGCGCGAATCGGTGAACTTCCACTGGGACCGCGGCAGTTTCGTCCGGGGCCCATCCACGCGGTCCCGCACATACATCACGTTCGAGGCGTCGTGCTCGTCGGCCACCGGATAGCCGATCTGTGAGCGGTCTCCGAGCGAAATGGTCCGCACCATGTCATCGCCGGTCCACTCGGACCGCACGAGGCCCTCCACCGGCTTGCCGTGTTCTAATGCCAGCGGCGCTCGCAACCGCATCAAGCCCGGCTCATCAGGCACGTCAAATTCCCAGCCGATCCAGACGAGCGTGAACCCGCGGTCGAGCAGGAAGCGGTCGCCGAGGTCGTCACCCGACAGGGGCGCTCTCGAACCTTTCGCGAAGTCGAACGTCTGCAGCAGCGCCTTGCCGCCGCGATTGGAGATTTCCACCAGCGCCGTGCCGTTCCGCTTGGCCGGATCCGCCGGCGCCAGAACGTAGAAATTGGCGGAATATTCGACCAGGCCGCGCGCGTCGACGGGGGCGAGATCAAGGTCCACGATGCCGCGATTGACCGCAGCGTGAGGATCGGCCGTGAAGTGGACATCCCCGGAATACCGCTCTACGCCTGCTACGACGGTGTGGTCGCTCACCTCCACGGAAGCAACGCCGCCGAGGGCGCCCGCCGTCCCCAGCAGTGCAACAAACCAGAGCTTACCCATAGGGTGAAGTGTATGCCAGTTTAGTACGTCTCGATTTTCCGCAATGCACGCGGACGGAAGACATAGGGAGCGACGACGCTCTCATTGCCATCTTTGTCCACGGCCTTCACTCCGAGAACGACATCGTCGATCGACACGTTTTCGAGCGTGTATTCCTGGACGTTGCCCACAAAGACCTCGTGCTCCCAGAACGGAGCCGTAGTCGAGCGCATCACCACGGCGTAGCCAAGCAGGTCTGGCTCGGGGTTCTCTTTTTTCCACTCGAGATGCGCGTCGTAGCCCGACTTGCCCCGTGTAATCCGCGGCGCCGTCTCGCCCTTGTGCTCGCCTTTCTCGATGACGCGATCCACGTCGGGGGGAAGCGGCGCCAGCGCCAGGCTGGCCGCTACCGCTGCGTTCAGACGCGCGACCTTGGTTGCATATTCGGGCGAGGTGTTTTCGAACGTATCGGTCACGGTGTGTTGATGTGAGTAGTTCTCGCTCGGCGTCGTCAGGCGCACGGCCGCGAAGCCGTTCTGGTTGAGCGGCGTGTGGTCGCCTCCCCGCATGAACCGATCTGCGCGGAACACACACTCGACCGCCAGCGACGGCTCGTACCGCCAACCGATCTCGCGAATGTAGCGGGCCAATTCGCGCGACGAGGAATCCGCGGGCTCTTCGGAAAACACACGCACCCGAGTGTTGTCCGTATTGCCGTTTCCACTCAGCACGCTGCCGATGATGTCGTTGTTCAGGTCGGCGTCGATCTTCGTGCCTTCCTTCCGTGCCTTTTCCGCAAACAACGAGGCGCCGATCAACCCCTCCTCTTCGCCGGCGAAGGCGATAAAGACCACGGTGTTGTCAAACTGGTGGCCGCTCATCACGCGGGCCAACTCGAGCACGGCCGCCGTTCCGCTCCCGTCGTCGGTGACTCCGGGCGCGAACAACTCCGCCGCCGCGCGGTCGAAATCCAACTCCGGCGGCTTCGTCCCCTTTTTTGGATGTACGACGAGCGAATCGTAGTGCCCGGTCACGAGGATCTGATGGTCCGGATGCACGGTTCCCGGCAGAGTCGCGATGACATTCATCAGTTCCGTGTCGCGCGTGATGCGGCCCTGCTTCTTCACCCGATACTTGTCGAAGCGGACTTCCAGGCGCGGGCTATAGCTCTTGAACTGGTCGTAGATCCACTGGCGGGCCGCTCCGATCCCCTGGACAGGATCTTGGGTGTCGGACTCGATGTGGCGCGTCCCGAAACTTTGCAGTTTCCGTTCGGTAGCGGCGATATGATCGGCCGAAACCGCCGCGACAATATCGCGGATGGTCGGATTCACGCTCAAAAGGTCGCCGGCGATGGCTGGCATCGAGGCGGCGGCAAGTGTAGATACAGCTAGGGCGAGGTAGCGCGTCATGGGCTGGAACGCATTATGGCGCAAATTGGACTCGCAAGGTTACCGCCCCTTGTGCCGGAGGGCCGAAATCCAGTGGTTTACGCGCGGCGGGCCGTCTCCACGATGGAATGTGCGCACCCGTTCTTCCACAGAGAGGTCCGCCATTGTCGCCCGCGCATGTTGCCGGACGTGCTCGGCCCAACTGTCCACCAGAAAGGATTCGATGTACCGCCCGGGGGTCGAAGCGTCTTCGAACAGCCCCCAGCTTACTGCCCCGTCCCGCCGACGGATCCGTTCCAGCCCGGCCATCGCCAAGCGGAAGTCATGCGCGTCATCGTCGTCCACGACGTACTCCACGGTCACCAGCACCGGACCGTCATCCGGCTTCGGCTCAACTACCACGTTCGGCTCCGGCCAGTGGAGCGAAGGACGCGTGTCGATCGAACCCGATCCGGGCAGCGCCCGCCGCAGAGTCATCGCCAACCCGGCCACCAGAGCCAGGCCCGAAGCCGCGAGGGATACCCTCAGCCCGAACCTTTCGGCCACCTCGCCCCAGACCACGCTTCCGATCGCCATCGCCCCCTGAAAGACGAAAATGTAGAGGGCCATGCCCCGCGCCCGCACCCACTCCGGCAACGCGGACTGGGCCGCCGTGTTGAAGTTCGACATTACGGTCATCCACGCCATCCCGCCCGCGAACAGGAACAGGCACACTGCGGCGAACTGGCTGAGCAGCGCGAGGGCGAAACTCGTGACCCCGAAGAGGCACACGCCCACTGCTACCAGCAGGTTGAGTCCTACGCGGTGCCGCAGTCTTGCCAGAAGAAATGCCGCGCACACCGACCCTGCTCCCAGACAGGCAAGAAGCAAGCCGTAGCCGGTGCTCTCGCTATGCAACTCGTCGCGCGCCACGAGCGGCAGAATGGACCACAAACAACTCGCTCCGAACACGAAGACGCCGGATCGGACGAGCACCGTTTGCAGCGGCGGAGCGTAGCGGACGTACCGGAACCCCGCCAGAATCGCCGACACCACGCTGTCGCTCGTCTCGGCGCCCGCAACCGGCGTCCGTTTCCACCAATAAAGAACGATCACCACTCCGACGAACGACACCGCGTTCAGCATGAACGCTATGCCGGGATTCGTCAGTCCTACAACCAGCCCGCCCAGCGCCGGACCCGCCGCGCGCGCGACGTTGAAGCCCACCGAATTCATCGCGATCGCGCCGGCCAACTCCTCGCGTGGAACCAATTCCGGCACGATCGCCTGCCACGCCGGAGCGTTCAGAGCCGCCCCAGCCCCCAGCGCGAACGTCCACCAGAGCAGACCCCACGGCCCGATGGTCCCGGCGAGGCACATCCAGCCGAGCACGCCCGCCGCCACCAGCATCCAGGTCTGGGTGAAGATCAGCAGCCGCCGC
>JAKAJI010000507.1 GCA_021813825.1 Acidobacteriota bacterium
CGGCGCGCGGGCGCCACGGCCCGCTTCTTCGCCGCCTTGCCCTTCTTGCTTCGCTTCTTCGGCGGCGCGGGGGCGGCCGGCGGCGGGGACTTCATCTGAAAATCCAAATCCTCGAGGCCTTCCACCGCGTGGCCGTCGCGGCTCAACGCGGCCTTACGAAAGGGAATCGTCTTGCCGTCTTTTTCAAACGTCGCTTCGGTCAGCCGCACCAGGCCCGCACGCGCCAGCGCACCCAGGACCTCTTCAAACTCGTCGCGCGAAAGTTCCTCGTGCGGCAGCAGTTCGCTGTAAAGCCTTCCCGTCGGACGCACGCCCTCCTCGCGCAGCGTCTCGATCACGCGCAGCGCCACATCGCGCTCGGCGCTGGTCGGCGCGCGAAACCGCTGCCCGATGCAATCGGCCGGCGCGCAAAAATCACAGATGCCGCAATTTTTCTCCGCATTCGCCAGATCCCCGAAGTGCCGCACCAGCGCCGCCATCCGGCATTGGTTGCTCTCCACATAGCGCAGCATCAGGTCAAGCTGCTTCTGCCGCTGCCCGAACTGCGCCAGGTACGGCTCGCGCCAACGGTCATGCCCACGGCTCAAGTTTTCCGCGAAATCCACCTGTGCGCCGCCGTGAATCCAGAGCTTTTCAAGCGCTTTATCGAGCGACTCTTCATCCATCCGCAGCTTTCGGCGAAGTTCGTCCTTCGCCACCGGTTCATCGCCCAGGCGATCGTAGATCGACTCGAGCACCTTCACGTCCGGATAGTCGCGCTCGAAGAAAAAGTCGTGTGTGCGCCGGTCTGCATATGAGTGCATCAAAATGGTGCGGCTCGGTGCGCCATCGCGTCCCGCGCGCCCGATCTCCTGGTAATACGCTTCGAGACTTCCCGGCAGCGCCGTGTGAATTACCGTCCGGATGTCGGGTTTATCGATGCCCATGCCGAAAGCGATGGTTGCCACCATCACCTCGATCTCGCCCGCCACAAACTGCTGCTGCACGCTTGCCCGGTGGCTCGCATCGAGTCCGGCGTGATACGCCCCAGCCGGAAAATGCCGGTTCAGCGTGGCGGCGACGTTCTCGGCCTGTTGCCGCGTCGGCGTGTACACGATCGCCGGACGCCGCGTTTCGTCAAGCAGCAGTTGTTCAACCAGCCCCGCGCGCTGCGAAGGCGCGACTTCCACCACTTCCACCGCAAGGTTGTCCCTCCGGAAGCCGTGAATGAAACGGGCCGGCTTTTCCAGACCCAACTGCACCGCAATGTCGTCCTGCACAATCGGTGTCGCCGTCGCAGTCAGAGCGATCACCGGCGCCGGCCTTAGGTTGGGTAGATACTGGCCCAGCATCCGGTAGTCCGGCCGGAAATCATGTCCCCATTGCGAAATGCAGTGTGCTTCGTCGATCGCGATGAGGCTGGGCTTGCGCTTGGCCAGCATCTCCGGAAACCCGGTCACGCGAAGCCGTTCCGGCGCGATGAAGAGGAACTGCAGCGTCCCATTCAGATACTCGATGCACGCCTGGCGCGATGCCGCACGGTCCCGCCCCGAATGAATGCACGCCGCGCGGAACCCTCGTGCGGCCAACTTTGCCGCCTGATCTTCCATCAGCGCGATGAGCGGACTGATCACCAGCGCCGTCCCGCCCCGCGCCACCGCCGGCAACTGGTAGCAGAGCGATTTGCCCGAACCCGTCGGCATTACCAGCAACACGTCGTGCCCTGCGATCACCGCTTCGCAGACCTTCTCCTGATTCGCCCGGAACTCCGGAAACCCGAATGCTTCGTGAAGCAGATCGACGAGCGGCGTCCCCGTTTTTGCCTCGGGCGCGTGAGCAGGAGCAGCGGACGCGCTCGACGGAGTGTTCACGGGCGACGCAGCCGAACGCGGCGGCGCCGGCGGGTTGCCGACCTTCCCCACCACCTCCGTCACATACTCCTCGATGCCCTTGAGGAAAGGCGCCAACTGCGCATTGCCCCGCTCGATGCGCCGCAGATACGCCTCCCACTGCCCCGTCATCGCCGGGCTCTTCACTTCCGGATGCACGAGGGAGATGAGCTGGATCCCCTTGTCCGTCGCCTCGAGCGATTTTCCCTTGCGCACAACATACTCGCGCTTCAGCAGCACCTCGATGATCGCCGCGCGCGTCGCCGGAGTTCCGAGTCCCGTCTCCTTCATCGCCTCGGAAAGCTCCTTCTCCTCGAGCGTCTTCCCCGCCGTCTCCATCGCCGTCAGCAGCGTCGCCTCGGTGAATCGCTTCGGCGCGCGCGTCTTCTTCTTCAGCACCTCCGCATCAATCACATCCTGCGCCTGCCCTTGCTCGAGACCCGGCGGCAGCGCCCGCTCGGCATTCTCATTGGGCACAGCGATGTCCAGCACCTTCCAACCAACCCTGTCGACGCTGCTCCCCGACGTGTGATAGCGGTCGACGATCTCGCCGTTGCGGATCGCAGTAATGATTGTCGTCACCGACCACACATGGTCCTCGTGCCAGGCGCTCAGCAAGCGCCGGCAGACAAGGTCGTAGATTTTCTTTTCGTCGGAAGAAAGCTGCGCCTTCTCGCCCCGCGCTGCGGTCGGAATGATCGCATGGTGGTCGGTGACCTTCGCGTCATCCACGAAGCGCCGCCCCAGCGGACGCTCGCCCGTTCCCGGCGCCATCTGCTCCCGGTACGGCGCTTCGATCGCCTTCACCACCGCCGGCAGTGTCCGCGCCACATCCTGCGACAGGTGCCGGCTGTCGGTGCGCGGATAGCTCAGCAGCTTGTGCTTCTCATACAGCGCCTGCGCCGCCTCGAGCGTCCTCTGCGCGCTGAAACCATAGAGCCGGTTCGCATGGCGCTGTAGCTCGGTAAGGTCATAGAGCGGCGGCGGAGCCATTCGCTGCGTCTGCGCTTCGAGCGTCTCGATCTGCGCCTCGCCTGTCCGCGCGCGCTCCACAATGCGCCGGGCCTCCTCGCCGTCCGCAGGCAGACGCATCGCCTGCGCCAGCGTCTCCTTGTCCTCGCCGTCCTTCACCCGATCGCGCAGCCACGTGCCTTTGTAAGTGCTCTCCGCCGGCGCGCCTTGCGGATGAAATGTCGCCACG
>JAKAJI010000090.1 GCA_021813825.1 Acidobacteriota bacterium
CGGTCCGCCTTTTCCTCTACCCCTATGATCGGCGATTCGCGGCGGGGAGTCTGTTCCGCCGGGAGCGGCGAGGTGGCTGAAACATTTACTTGCCCCGGCGTTCTTTCTCGACGAGGCGCGCTTTTACGATTTTTCTGATAAGCGCGGCGGAGAGCGGCTTGTCGAGGGGGAAGCGAATGGTGCCTTTCTCTGTTTCGTGGCGGGCCAGATCGGGTGCGAGCGAGCGCATCACGGCGAGGCTCATGGGGAAGAGGCTGCAGTGATGCTTGAAGGCGGCGTAGGCGACGAGGGCGCCCTTGTAGCGGACGGTGGGGATGCCGTAGCTGATGGCTTCGGTAGCTTCGGGCGGTGCGGCGGCGAGAATGCGGGCGCGGATTTTCCCGAGCGTTGCGCGAGCGGGTTCAGCAACGCCGTCGAGGTAGTCGTCCACACTCGAAGGCGGAGCCGCGGGCCGCATGAGCGGATGCTAGCACAGCGGCCCCCGCGGTTCCAGCGCGGCGGGCTAGACTTGGGGTTAGGCTTCGATGCGGATTCCTGGAACCTATTTTGTCCGAAATGTCGTGGAGCGGCGGTCTCTGCTGTTCGAGTTGGTGCGGCGGGATTTTCTGCAGCGTTTCGTCGGCTCGGCGGCGGGCTGGATGTGGGGGCTGGTGCAGCCGCTGGTGTTGCTGTTCAGTTGGACGTTTGTGTTCGAGTGGTGCCTGAAGACGCCGGCGCCGCGCGGGGGAGTGACCGACAGCTACACACTGTGGCTTTTCTGCGGGTTTTTGCCGTGGTTGCTGTTTCAGGAGACGATGACGCGGTCGGCGACGTCGCTGGTCGAGCACGCGAGCCTTATCACCAAGACGGTGTTTCCGGCCGAGATCGTGCCGCTAGCGGTGTTCCTGTCGTCGCTGCTGAATCACCTGCTCGCGCTGGGGCTGGTACTGCTGGTGGTGGGGTTATGGGTGGGGCACCTCAGCGTATGGATGCTTACATTACCGCTCTACATGGTGGCGATTGGTGGCATCGCCGTGGGCTTGGGATGGATTGTGTCGGGTCTGCAGGTCTATTTGCGGGACACGGCGCAGGTGCTGGGGGTGGCGCTGACGTTCTGGTTCTGGACGACGCCGATTTTCATCGACGAGAGCCGGTACCCGGCGCGGCTGCGGTTTCTGCTGCGGGCGAACCCGTTCGCCTACCTGGTGCAGGCTTACCGGGACCGGTTGTTGAGCTTTCGGGCGCCGGCGCTAGGGGATCTGGCGGTGATTGCGGCGTATTCGGTGGGGGTTTTCGTGGTGGGGGGACTGGTGTTCCGGCACCTCAAGCGGGGGTTCGCGGATGTGCTCTAGCCAGCGTTGGCCATGTTACATACCGCGACAGGACCATGGCTTAAGGTGAGCTAAGGTTTAGTACCGTCAGTACTAAAATTGAACCTCGACGGTACAGGTATTTCCTTTATAATCCTTGAAGGAGGACGGAGTGAAAACCTTCGCGGCAGTATTGTCGTTGGCTTTTCTCGCCGCAGGAATGGCTAGCCTGCGGGCGGGTACGCTGTGTCCTGACCCAACGAATTGCACGTTGGTTCTGGACGTATCAAATACCAGTTCGGGCATCGGGTCGGGCGATTTCGGCACGGTGAATCTGGCGCTGAATTCGGTGACGAACACGATTACTGTCACGATCGCGATGGATCCTGGCTGGTTGCTGGTCAATACCGGTGCGGGCGCGGGTACTGTGGGGTTTGACAGTCTCGGCGGTGGCACAAACAATCTCTCTGGTCTGACGATCAGCGACATCAGTTCGTCGCAGTTCAGCGGCTACAAGAGTGATGCAACGAACGACCTACACTTCAATGGTTTTGGGTACGCGAATAATGCCGTTGGGTTAACTGGGCCGAGCGCAGGCAAGAGCACCACGAATACGCTTTCGTTCGTGGTGAGCGACGGGACTCTGCTTACCGACGTGAATCAATTGGTGAACCCCTTCGTCAGCGGCAGCCCCCTAGTCTACTTCACCGTGGACATTTTCGACCCCTACGCAGGGGCCAAGGGGACAACGGGACTCGTTGGCGCTGACGGAAGGCTTGCCGGGGTGCCGGAGCCTGCGACCGCCGCTTTGCTGGCTATAGGCGGGATTGTGTTGTTCGGGCTTCGTTTCCGCTTCGCGAAGAAGTAGCGGCCCCGATTTCTTCCTTCTACTTACGCGCGCTCGTCCGATGGGATGGGCGCGCGTTTTTCGTTGCTGGTTCTTTCAGCAGCGTTTCGAGCTCCGACCGCCAGTAGGATTCTTCGAGCAGTCTCTCATCGCCCATGGATGGGGTCTGGGAGCGGATCTCGCCCTTGCGGTCGATCCAGAGGATCTGCGGGACGACATAGCGTTCCATGAGGGAAATCCCGAGATACTGGAGGGCGACGCCCTGTGGCTCGGCGCCGACGGGGAAACCGATGCCGTAGGTTCGGACGAAGTCCGGGACCAAGGTGGCTGCGTCGGGGTTGAAGGCGACGGCGAGGGGTTGGAAGCCGCGGGGGCCGTATTGGTTGAAAAGCTGGGTCATCACCTGGGAAGCGTGCTGGCAGTGCGGGCAGGTGGTGTAGACGAACATGAGGCAGACCACTTGGCCGCGGTAGTGAGAGAGCGACTTGGTGGTGCCGTCCGGGAGGTGGAAGGTGAAGTCGCCGGCGGGGCGCGGGACGGCGGGGATGGCCAAAGCAGGCGATGCGGCGAGGAGGGTGGTAAGCAACTCGCGGCGGGTGCTACGAAGCATGGCTGGCCGCCTTGGTGGTCTTGTGGGTCGATGCCGGATGGTGTGTGGACTTTGACGACGCGCGCTCCTTGAGTAGCGTCGTGATCATTTCGCGCCAGTAAGGTTCGCCGAGCATTTTGTCGTCGCCCATGGCGGGGGTCTGCGAGCGGATCTGGCCGTTGCGGTCGATCCAGAGAAGCTGGGGAACGACGGAGCGCTCGAGCGGGCTGATGCCGAGGTAGTTGAAGACGACGTCGGATTCCGCGGCGCCTACCGGGAAGGGGATGCCGAAGTTCCTCACGAAATCGGGCACCAACATTTTGGCCATGGGGTTGAAGGCGACGGCGAGGGGCTGGAAGCCTTGCGAACCGTATTCTTTATAAAGCTGGGTGAGGACCTGGGAAGCGTGCTGGCAATGGGGGCAGGTGGTGGAGATGAAGGCGAGGCAGACCACCTTGCCGCGGTAGCTGGTGAGGAGCTTCTGCGTGCCGTCGGGCAGGTTGATGACGAATTCGCCCTCGGGGCGAGGGACCGGCGGGATCGCGAACACGGGCGCGGCTGCGGCGATGAGGGCAATGAGAGAAAGACAAAGGCGGCGTGTCATGGAGCTTAAATAGAAACCTCTCACTGTAGTGTAGAAGAACGCGAGCCGCGACGGAACGGGCCTGTGGGATAGACGAGTGCGGGGAGTGGACGTTAGCCGGGGAAAGGGTTAAAAAATGAAGGCCAGGCCGCCGCGGACGACGCGGGGTGTCTGCGTCAGAACGACGCGTTGGTTATTCGCGGTGGGGACGGAGACGTAGCCCTGGGCGAGCAGGTTCTGCAAGTCGGCGGTGGCTTCGAGGCGGCGGCCGAGGCTTAAGCCGGTGGGCAGGGGCTGCCGGATCTCGATGTTGCAACCAGGCAGAGGGATGGAGCCGTCGAGGACGGAGTAGCGAAGCGGTTCGATGACGCCCTGTGGGGTCCACTCATAGCTGGCCGAGAGTTGCGTGCCGGCGTGGGGCAGGGTGGTGGTGAATCCGGCCGAGGCCCAGTGGGTCTGGCGGGTGTGGAAGCGGGAGCGGAGATCGAGGGCGGATTGGGAACTGTCGAGCGGAGCGCCGTCGGAGAAGGCGAGCGCGCCGCCGCCGCCGTAGCCGGCCTGCAGTTTCGTTTTGTCGCCGATGGACTGTTCGATGGTGGCCGAGTAGCCGGTGGCGCGGTAGTTGCCGGCGTCGAAGATGCCGCTGTTGGACTGAAAGCTTGGGAGGACGTCGCCGGCCGGCAGAAGGCCGGCGGGCGCCATGGCGAGTACAGACGCGTTAGACACCGATTCGCTATAGCCGCTGACGCGGATGGTGCGGGTGCGGAACTTCTTTTCGTAGCCGGCTTCGAAGTTTTCGGTCCGCTGCACTTCGGGCGAGCCGTTGCGCAGTGAGATGCCGGGCATCGAGGCGAGGGCGTCGAGGCTGTCGTGCAACTGCGCCTCCGCTTCCGGGGAAGGATCGCTCAGGGGTTGGAGAGGCGGAGCGCCGGAGCTGAAGCCGAGTTGGAAGGAACCGAGCGAACCCATGTCAAAGGTGAGCCGCGCGTAGGGACTGGCGTAGCTGAGGCTGTTCAGGAAGGAAATGGAATCGAGCGAGGAGCCGTAATCGAGGCGGATGAGGCCACCAATATCGACGTGGTCGCGGAACTGGAGCGAGACGGTGCGCAGCGCCGGCATTCCGTCGGGGGAAGCGCTTGCCTGCGGGGTGCCGAAGCGCTCGGGCAGATAAAGCTGGCGGAAAGTGATACTCATCTCCACAGGCGAGCCGTCCCGGCTGAAGGTGGTGCGGAAGCCGGCGTTGGGAGCACCGGGGCGGCCGGCGTAACCGAGGTTGCCGCTCACCTGGAGGCGGTTGCGGCCGTAGAGAGAGGTGGCAAGCGCGAAGGCGGTGCCGAGGTCGCCGTCAAGCCCTCCGGCCCAGGGGCCTTCGGCATCGCCCGCCGAGACGCGGAGCATGGCCAGCGTGTCGGAGAAGACCGGGTGGGGAGCGGGCGAGCCCGGGGAGTTTTCGGCGACATCCTCGCCGGAGTCGTGAAGCCGGAGAATGGGCCGCGTGGCGCTATCTGTCTTGAGCGTCCACTTCCAGTCGTCGCTCATGAGTGCGCCTTCGCCGGGGGTGGCGTAGACCAGTTCGACGCTGCTGAAGACGCTGGCGAGGTTAATGTAAAGGAGACTTTGCAGGCCGGCTTTGACGGCGATGCGATTTTTGATGGCGGGGATGAAGGCCTGGAAGGAGACGCGGACGGAATAGAAATCCGGAGCGAGCGAGGCGAAGCCGAAGATGCCGCGCTCGTTGGTGAGCGCCTGGCCGAGGACGCGGCCGTAACGATTGACCAGGACGACGGTGGCGCCCATCTGCGGGACGCCCTTGGAATCACGCACGTAGCCGGCGATGCTGCCGGAAACGCGAAGCGCGGAGGGCTGTGCAGCCGAAGCGGGCAGGGACGGGAGCAGCAGAGCAGCCACGAACAACGCTCCGAGTTGTGCTTTCCGTCCGTTCATGACCAGCCAAACCGGCTTACCGCGGCCATTCAAAGTCCGGCCGCAGCGTGCGTTAAACCAATGATGCACGGGGAGGCCCCGTGGTGGCAGAAATGATCTTCTATGTTACAGTAAACGTCGCCTCCGGCGTCAAGACCTGGTTCTTGATTTTGTCCGTCACCTTCATTTTCAAGGTGTACTGGCCGGGTTGAAGTGTTTGCAACGGCAGGAGTTTCTCGATGGTGACCTGCTGCGCGGACGCGCCGGGGATCTTGCTTACGTCCTCGGTGAAATCGAGCACCTTTTGGTTGGAGCCGTTCTTGTAGATCTCGTACTGGATCTGTGCGTCGGGCTTCTTAGTTTTCGCGTCGGGTGTGAAGTTGTAGAACTGGGCGTAGATGCCCATCTTCTCCGAGCGGGAGAAGGTTTCTGAGATGCGCGGCCGGACCTTAGAGTCGCCGATGACGAACTGCCCTTGTCCGATACTGCGGGTCGGAAGTTTTTCGATCGTGTCGGCTAGGATGAGGCTGCTCGAGGCGAGCGTGTCGTCATCGTAGTGCGGGACGTTCAAGGCGGTCTCGTAGTTGGTCATGTTGCCGCCGACGACGTCCTTGGCGACGACGTTCAGGCGGTACATGCCGGGGGCGAGCGGCACGGATTTCTGATAGATCGATTCGCCGTCCATGGCCTTCTGGAGCATCTCGGTAGGAACCTCGACGCTGACGACATTTTCAAAGACGTTGACGGGGCGGCGGGTGATGGACGTGATGCGCGCGTAGATATTGACGGTCGCCTTGGAGATCTTGTCCTTTTGCTGGTACTGGAGATCCTTGCGGTCGAACTGCAAGGTGATGTTGGTAAGCACAGTGGAGTCGGTGACCTTGATATAGTCGGCGCGGACCTTCATGGGAAGCGTGTTGTAACGGATGGTCTCGCTGACCGCGGCTTCGAGATCCTTGAACTTCACCTGCGGCGGCTTTTGCAGTTTGGCGAACTGTTCGAGGCGGGTGAACTCGTCCATGCTTTCCGGCAGAGGCATGCCGCCGGTGCCGAGGTGGGTGCCGTCGGTGCGCTGGAAGCGCTGGGTCTTGTCAGCCATGCCCATCTGCTCATAGAGGGTCAGGCCGGCGCCGGGGACGTACATCAGGGCGTCCTTCTCGGTCGGGTCCATGGTCATGTGATATTCGCCGGTCATGGTGGTGTCGACGAACTCGATGACGATGTTGGTGCCGATGCCGTCGATATAGCGATAACGCCAGTCCTCGAAGGGGTAGGTCGACGTTTCGCCGCCGCCTTCTTCGATCGGGCGTTCGTAGGTGCCGCCGGAGGGATGCGATTCGATTTCATCCGGCGGGCCGTACATGATGTAGATGCGGCCGCGGTCGGTCTTCCAGCCGGGGATGCCGGAAGCGAAGTGTTCGTTGGCGTACGCGATGCGCCGGTAGTGCTCTTCCTTAAACTCGTTTTCCTCGGTGTCGGGTGTGGGGTCGCGGCGGAGCCAGAAGTTTTCGATAAAGGCTTCGCGCTCTTCGTCGGTGTTGAGCTGTTTGAAGGCCTTGCGCTCTTCGTCGGTGATGATGTAGACGACGTCCTCGTTCAGCCACTTCTTGTAGGGGCTCTCGAGTTCCTTGCGAAGCTTCGCCTCTTTTTTCTTCCGCTCCTTGGCGGACATCGGCTTGGCGACGGTTTCGTTGGAGCCCGACGAAGAATCGGTGGCGTCCTGCGATTTCTTCTTATCTGCGAAGGCGCTTAGTCCCAAGAGCGCCACCGCGCCCGAAGCGACGAGAACGCGGAGCTTCATAGTGATTCGATACTCCTGATCCTACAACGGGAAACTAGTTTAATTCTATGACCTTGTCTAGAGAGCGTCAAGGGAATCCGCCTGCGCTTTCCGGCCCTAGGTATTGGCCATCTCCGGCAGGGGGAACGCGATTTCCCCGCGGAAAATTCGAGCAAACAGCTCGGCGATCACGGGGTGGATGGCCGCGTTCGCCGAAAGGATGTGTTTAGAGCGGAGAGAAACGGGACCGCCGTACATATCGGAGTTGCGTCCGCCGGCTTCTTCGACCAGCAGCAGGCCCGCCGCCATGTCCCAGGGGTTCAGGCCGAATTCCCAGAAGGCGTCGAGGCGGCCGCAGGCGGTATAGGCGAGGTCAATGGCGGCGGCTCCCGCGCGGCGCACACCGTGGGTGAGCATGGCGAGTTGGTAGTAGAAGTGGATGTTGACGTTGAGGTGGCGTTTGCGGCTGGGGAAGCCAGTGGCTACGAGCGTGTCCTCAAGGCGGGAGGCGGTGGAGACGCGGATGCGCTCGCCGTTCAAGAAAGCGCCGGCGCCACGTTCGGCGGAAAACATTTCGTCGCGGTTGGGGTCGTAGACGACGCCGGCGATGAGTTCACCCTTGCGCTCGAGAGCGAGCGTGACGTTGAAGACGGGGAAGCCATGGGCAAAGTTCGTGGTGCCGTCGAGGGGGTCGACGTACCAGACGTAGTCAGGCGTAGAGCCCGCGCCACCGCCGCCTTCCTCGGCGACGATGCTGTGGGTAGGGAATTTCTCGCGCAGGCGGCGGACAACGAGTTTTTCGGAATTGCGGTCGGCTTCGGTGACGAGGTCGAAGTCGCCCTTGAGTTCGAAGCCGATGCGGCGGGCGAGGTAGTCGCTCAGCAGCGCGCCGGCTTCGCGTGCGATGTCAAGTGCGGTGTCGAGGTATTGGCTCATGGCGGAACGCTCAAACCTCCCCGTCGGGCTCTTCGTACAAGTACTTAATGTCGTGCTTGTACAGGAAAAGGTTTGGGCCGTCTTCGCGGGTCAGGCGAATGAAGCCGGAATCGAAGAATTCGACGACACCGGAGAATTCCTGGTTGTCGGCCAGGCGAACGCGAACGGGGATCGCTTCGTCGGCTAAACGACGCAAATAATGGAGTTCTTCGAAAGTTTCTTGCGGCGCACGATGCCGCGATTTCGCACCTTTGGAGGCCATGGGATCTACGGAGAGGATTCCCCATAGTATCCGCTCCGCGTGATGGCCCGCAAATCGGCGCGGCGGAGCTTGACGGTAACGGGGTGGAAGCGGTTGCGCTCTCCAGGTACGCCGTGCGGATAGTAGGCCAGCAGATACTGTGTCCGGAGTTCCTGGAGGATGTCGGCGAAGGCCTGGTCGAGCGAGGCGGAGTCGGAGGGGAAAAAGGTACGTCCGCCGGTGCGGGCGGCGATGGTTTCCAGGGCATGCTCGCCGCCGATGTTGCGTCCGGCGGGGTTCTCAATCGGGACGACGACGATGGGATAAAGGACGGCTTCGGCGCGTTGGGCGGCTTCGAGGGCGGCGTCGAAGTCTTTGCTGCTGGTGGTGTCGCCGCCGTCGGTGACGACGATCATGGCGTGGCGGCCTTCGCGATCTTCGAGATCGCGGGAGGCGAGATAAATGGCGTCGTAGAGCGAGGTGCCACCGTCGCCGCGCAGGCTATGGAGGGCGCGTTCCAGGCGCGCGGTATTCCGGCTGAAGCCGGAGTGCTGGGTGACCTGCCAGTTGAACGAGTAGAGCGCCACGGCGTCATCGGGATTTCCTTCGCGGGTCACGGCGCGGAAGAACCGGTTCGTGGATTCGATTTCGTAGGCGAGGTCTTTGTACGTGGAGCCGCTGGTGTCGACGAGGACAGCGATGGAGAGCGGGAGCGACGTGTTTCGCTCGAAGACGGCGATCTGCTGGGGCACGCCGCTTTCGCTGACTTCGAAGTCGTCTTTGTTCAGGCCGGTGGTGATGCCGCCGTTGGAATCCTTGACGGTGACTTCGAGGCGTACGAGGTGTACGTCGGAACGGAACACGGCCGGATCCTGGGCGCGGGCGGCGGGGACCAGGCAGAATACGGCCGCGGCGAGAGCCGCCCGCGCTATAGCCGTGGCAATGATTCGTCCCACTCGCCTTCCACCCACACTTCCCCGTCCGCAAAGTGTTCTTTCTTCCAAACCGGCACGGTTTTCTTCAGCCGGTTAATGCCCTCGAGCGCTGCTTCGAACGCGGGCTTGCGATGCGGCGATCCGACGGCAACCACGACGCTCACTTCGCCGATTTCGAGTCTTCCGAGACGGTGCACCATGGCGATGCGGCCGATCGGGTACTTCGCCGCGATTTCGCGCCCGAGAGCGGCCATGGTTTTCACGGCCATCGGCTCATAGCACTGATATTCGAGAAACCGCGTGGCGCGGCCGCTCGAGTTGTTGCGGACGACGCCGTCGAAGCGGACCAGAGCGCCATCGCTCGGGCGCAGAACCGCGCGCGCAACCAGTTCCGGATCGATCGGCTCGTGGGTGAGGGCAAAAAACGAGCCCTCCGGCTCGCCGTCGATGCGCTGGGAATAGCGCGGGCCCATGCCGCCGCTGACCGGGGGAAGGAAGGCGATCTCGTCGCCCTCGAAGGCTACGTCGCCGGCGCTGGCGAACTCCTGATTCCGGGCGATCAGCAGACTGGAACGCGCCTCCCGGAGCCGGGGAAAGCGGGCCGCACAGGCATCGAAGACCGTTTCCAGCGTGGCGCCGGCCTCGACGTCGAGGTCCTCGGACGAACGTCCGGTGAGATCGCGCAGTAGGCCGAAAAACAATATGTTTACGCGCACGATGTCATACTAACAGACCACTTCCGGCGCACTTCGGTTTCCGATAGTGGACGTAATGTCCGGCAAACGCCTGATACCATGGCAGCAATCGCACCCATGATCGATTCCGGCCCGATGTTTCTTGCCTATCGCAGCCCCACGGAGCCGGAGACGAAGAAATTCACGGTGGGAGTCGTGCTGGGAGGCCGGCGGCCGCCCCGGTGGACCGCGACGCTGCTCGAATGGATGCGAAGCGTGCCCTGGCTCGACGTGCGGCCCTTCGTGCTGGCCGAGCGGGAGACGGTTTCCCCGCCGTGGCTGGCGGCAAGGCTCTACGCCAGGAGCCGCGAGGAGTTCGACCCATTCGAGGAGGCCGGACCTGCCGAGGAGCCCGGCACCAGCGTGGTTGACGATGCGGTGTCCGGATTGCCGGAAGGCGGCTGCGATCTGCTGGTGTGGTTGAGCGAAGCGGTGCGGCCGGGTGCGCGGTGCGCGGAGATGGCGCGGTATGGGGTTCTGTGTGTGCAACTCGGAGAAGGTCTGGTTGAGCCTCCCTACTGGGCCGAGGCGATGCGCGGCGATACGGTGTCGACCGCGACGTTGTGGTGGCACGAGAGATCGTTTGCGCGAGGCCGCCGATTGCGAGTGGCCGAAGTGAAAACCGAGATGAGCCTGCGGTTCACCGTGAACGCCCGGGAGTGTGTGACAGCGGTGTGCCGGATGATTGCGGGCGAGGCGGCGGACCTGGCGTCGGATGCGGGACGGTGGCTGGCGCGCAGCCGCGGGATCCGCGAAGAGGATGCTCCCGCCCCGGCGCGGCGCGCGTGGCCCTCAAACGGCGCCGCAGTCTCGTTTCTCTTGCGCCAGGCCGGCCGCAGCGCGCTCCATCGCCTGGAGAGCCGGGGCCGGCCGATGAGATGGTTCACCGCAGTCCGGCGGCGGCCGGGAGCGAGCTACGCCGCGCTCGGGCGCTTCGACCGCGAAGGATTCGAGGAGGTTCCGATTCCGCCGGGCTCGGAGATGGCCGACCCGTTTGTTGTGGAGGCGGCCGGGAAGACGTGGCTGTTCCATGAAGAGGTGCCGGCCGGAACGAGGAAGGGGCGGCTGAGTTGTCTCGAGACCGGCACGGAGCCGGGGAGATTCTCGCAGCCGTTCGTTGTGATGGAGCGGGACTATCACTTGTCGTACCCGTGTGTTTTCGAGCATGCCAGGGAACACTTCATGATTCCGGAGTCGGCCGGCGGGCGGACGGTACAGTTGTACCGGGCGACGCGGTTTCCGGAAGAATGGCGGCTGGAGGCCACACTGCTTGAGGGCGCGGAGGTGACGGATACGACACCGTTTTTCGACGGGGAGCGTTGGTATTTTTTCACGACGACGCGGCAGCCGTTTCTGGAGACGTTTCTGTTCGTTTCCGACCGGCTGGACGGGGCGTGGCGGCTTCATCGGGCGAGTCCGGTATCGGCTTCGGTCCGAAGTAGCCGCTCGGCGGGGCGGCTGTTCCGGCAAGGCGGGAGGCTGTTGCGGCCGACGCAGGATTGCACTGTCCGCTACGGGTACGCGATCACGATGAACGAGGTGAGGAGACTTACGGCAACGGAGTTCGAGGAGCGCGCGGTGGACCGGATTTTGCCGGACTGGAGCCGCGGTCTGCTGGGCACACACACGCTGAACGCGGGCGGAGGGATGGAAGTGATCGACGGGTTACGGTACCAGGGATGAGCTCGACGTTCCGGCCGACGGCGCCCGGCGATGCCGGCGCGATCGTGGATTTGATGCGGAATGTGTTCGGGATGGCGGCGGACCATCCGGGCCTGCAAACAGAGCAGATGGAGTGGAAGTACTGGCGGCCGCACGCGGGCTGGGAGGGCAGCCGGAGCTACGTGCTGGAACGGGACGGTGAAGTGACCGCGCACGGGGCCGTCATGCCGCTTCGGCTGGTGTGGGGCGGGCGGAGGCTGCGGGTGGTGAACCTGATCGACTGGGCGGCGCGGCGGGACCGGCCGGGAGCGGGCGTGACGCTGCTGCAGCGGATTTCGCGGTTGGCCGATGGGGTGTTCACGGCGGGAGGAAGCGAGGAGGCGCTGCGCGTGACGCCCGCATTTGGGTTCAAGGCGAGTCCTTCGGCGCGGCGGTTTGCGCTGCCGCTGCGTCCGGTGGCACGGCTGCGGCATGACGGTCTCAACTCGTGGAAGCCGGCGGCGCGCCTGGGGCGGGACGTCTGGTGGCGGCTTCGGGCCAGAGTGGCAGCGCCGGGAGGCTGGAAGGCGGTGAGGCTGCGGGAGGACGAGATTCCGGATCCGCTACCTGGGATTCGGGGCGCGTTTCCGTCAGCTTACTTTGAGCGAACCACGGCCGACGTGAGGCATCTGCTCGGCTGCCCGGCGGCTTCCGGCGCCTACTACCGCGTGGAGCGCAACGGCGAGGCGTGGGGGTACTTCGTTCTGATGCGCACGCCGGGGCAGTGCCGGATTGCCGAGGCGTGGGTGGACCCGGGGACGGAGGAAGACTGGCTGGCGCTGTATCGTCTGGCCGCGGCAACGGCGCTTGAGGAACGCGGCGCGATTGAGGTGATCGCGGCGGCGGGGCCGGGAATTGAGTCCCAGGCCCTTCTCGGCGCCGGGTTCCATGACCGCGGCGAGATCGCGTTGCGTTTCCTGATGGCGGAGAGGGACGAAGTCGGCGCGGTGCGGCATCAGCTTGCCGACGGCGACGGGACCTATCTTCACGATGGGCGCGCGAGTTTCTGGAGTTAAGCGGTAAGCGGGTTATCCGGCCTCTTCCACCTGGTGCGGCAGGCCGCCGGCGGCGAGCGCGGAAGCGAAGGCGGCACGGGTGATGCGGCACGGGGATTCGCCGGCCGGGAGCGCGCCGATGGCGGTGAGAAACTCCTGCAGCGGGCCGTTGCGGGGCGTGGGCCGGAAGTCGAAAACAATTTCGTCCGCATTTGTTTTTTGAAACAGCCGGTCGAGCGTGTGGTGCTCAATGCGGCGGGAGAAGGCGCGGCAGCTCATCACCCAGTGCGTGACGCGCAGGGTGCGTGGGCACTGAGGCGATGCGACGAGCACGGCGATTTTGCCGAGCGGGCCGAAGCGGTCCTCATAAGACGCCACGCCGAGGATGGCGCCCTCGGCTTCGAGGATGCGATTCCATTCGCCTTCGCCGATGCGCGCGCCGTTCAGATTGAACTGGTTGGTTTTGTTGATGAGCTCGAGCGGGCGCAAGTCGGAGGGGTCGCGGCGGAAGGAGAGCGAGACCTTGCCGCGGAGGGCGCGCAGGAATTCGGCGGGATCCGCCGATTCCGCCTGCTGCCGCATTTCGCCGGCGGCGCGAAGGCTTGCGGCCCGAAGACGGTCCTCCTCGGTAAGGGACGGCTTGCCGAAGTGGTCGCGCAACCGGTGCAGCAGTTCCCAGACCCTGGCCGGGTCGTTTCCAGGAAAGAGCAGACAGGTAATGCCGGGGAAGACACGCTCGACTTCGGCCAGTTCCATCGGGTTGTCGTCGACGAAGACGACCGCGTCGGCGGCGATGTTCCAGGCCTCGAGGATCCGCGCGACCCCGTGGGATTTGGGGCCCCAGCTCAGCTCGACCGGGTAGAGCAGTTTGGGGTCGAAGAAAAGGTCCGGCCGGGCGAGGACTCCGCGGACGGGCTCGGGTTCGTTTTTCGAGCAGGCGCCGAGCAGGACGCCGCAGTCGGCGAGATGCCCGAGCATCTGCTGGTAGAGGCCGTAGGCTTGCGTGTGGGTTTCCTGGCGCCAGGAGACGGCGCCGGGACCGATTTCGCCGACGATGCCGGACCAGAGCGTGTCGTCGAGATCGGTGATGAGGCCCTTCTTCGGCGGCGCGGGGTGAAGCAGAGCGGCGAGAGCCTCGGCGAGGGCGGAAGCAAAGGGCAAGGTGTAGGGAAAGCCGGCGGCCAGTTCCATTTTGGGGTCGAGACGCGGAGCGCCGGCGGCGAGGGATTCCAGGCGAGCTGCGTGGAGCAATCGGACACCGGGCACGCGGCCCAGACGCGCCAGGAAGGAGGCGAGTTGCTCGGCGAGGTCGAGTTCAAAGGCACTGGCCTGGTCCCCGGCGGTATGGCCAAAAGGCGGCAGGGGCAGGGCCGGAGGACAGAAGGCGACTGGCATGCGGGCAGCGAGTTGAGCGGTGGCGTCGAGGACACGCGCGAACTGGGCCTTCGAGGCAGCAAGGGCGTCGGCTTTCGCCGAGGCCGTCCAGCCGCCAGCGCTCCGGAGGCCGAGACGAGGATCGATGTCGGCCCACTCGAGGACGGCCGTGGACCCGATGGCCGAGGATTGGGCCGCGCGCAGGAGATTACCGGCGA
>JAKAJI010000508.1 GCA_021813825.1 Acidobacteriota bacterium
TCCCGTTCTTTGAAAATCTCTTCGGCCTTGCCGTTCAGTTTGTCCGCCGGAGCGATGTAGCCGATGGCGCTGTGGAGACGGATGGTGTTGTAGTACTCAATGTACTCTGCCACAAGCCTCCTGGCTTCGTCAAGCGAAAGCGGCGTCTTTGGGCGAATGCATTCTCCTTTGAGCGTTTTATGAAACCGCTCCAGCTTGCCGTTTGACTGCGGATAAAACGGCGAGGTCCGGACGTGCGTCATGCCGGACAGCCGGATGAACTCCTTAAAGTCTTTGGCGATGAACTGTGGTCCGTTATCAGATATGATCCGGGGGCGCGCTTCCGGAAACCTCTCCTTTGCTTTCTGAAGGATGATCTCGATATCCGTCTCCTCCATTTTCTCCCGGATCTCCCAGTGGACGATATAACGACTGCATCCGTCGAGAAATGCCTATTCCGCCCATGTCGCCCACTTGTTCCGGGCGTGTCGCCCACGCGCGGAAGCGCGTGAGCGCTGGACGGGATGATTGTACCGTTAGTGGGCGACATCCGTCAAGTTCGATCTTGTTTTACGCAGCGACTCGTCTCCAACCAGCGCTATTTTGTGAGCGTTATGCACGATGCGGTCGAGGATGGCGTCGGCGAGCGTCGGCTCGCCGATCAGTTCGTGCCACGTTGTTATGGGATACTGGCTCGTGAAGAGTGTCGAGCGGACGCCGTAGCGGTCTTCCATCACTTCCAGCAGGTCCCTCCGCTCGGCGGCGTCGAGCGGCGCAAGCCCCCAGTCGTCGATGACGAGCAGGTCCGTTTTGGCCAGTTTCTTGAGGAGGACGGCATAGCTGCCGTCCCCCCGTGCGATCGCGAGTTCCTGGAAGAAGCGGGGCGACCGATAATAACCGGCCGTGTAGCCTTCCCTGCAGGCTTTGTTGGTCAGCGCCTCGGCCAGATAGGATTTGCCGATTCCGGTCGGGCCGGTGACGATCACGTTGTGGCGATTCCTGATCCACTGGCAGTTCGCCAGAGACAGGATTACGGATTTATCCAGGCCGCGCGGCGCGCGGAAGTCGAGGTCTTCGATCGTCGCATGGTGCTTGAGCCGGGCCGCTTTCAGGCGGGCGCCGGTTTTTCGGTTCTCCCGGAACAGCCATTCTCGCTCGACCAGCAGGGCAAACCGGTCCTCGAAGGCGAGTTCGCTTTGATTGGGCCGTTCGCATTCTTCCTTGAACGCGGCGGCCATGGTGTGCAGCCTCATCTGGTGCAGTTGTTCACTCGTTTGATTGCGCATTGAGCATCTCCTTTGGTATGTGGGTTAGTTGAAGTATCTGCTTCCGCGTATGTTGTTATGCCGGGGGAGCGTCACCTCCTTTCCGTCGTCCTCGGGCAGCGGAAGCGGGATCTGATCGAGGCCGGTTTTCAGGATGGAAACGACGCTCTTGTAGGAACGGGCCTTGATGTGCAGCGCCCGGTTGCACGCCGCCTCAAGACGCTCCCTGCCGTAGCGCTTCTCAAGCCGGATGATCCCGAGAGAAGCGCGATAGCCCTGTTCGGGATGGGGACGGGCCTTGATGACGGCGTCCACAAGCGCGGCTGTAGAGGAGCCGATCTTCTTCGCCCAAGCGATGATCCGCTCCGGGGTCCAGGAGAGATATTCCTGGTGGGATTTCGGACGGTGCTCGGGGGCCGTGGTATAGCCGCCCTTCACGAAGCTGCGGGGATGGAGCCAGATGCGCCGGTGATTCAGGGTGAGCTCGATGGTTCGCGCCGAGGCCCAGGACTCGACGCGGCGGCCGATCAGGGTGTGAGGCACGCTGTAATAATGCCCGTCGATCTCGATGTGGTAGTCCACGTTGACCGCTGCCGCCTTCCAGTCCGTGTGTTCGTACGGCACGGACGGCAAGGGCCGGAGCAGGCCCTTTTCCAAGGTCTCGAACAGGTCTTTCCGGCAGGTGGGGAGCTTCTTGAAGGCGCGGGTGTTCAGCTTGACGAGCAGCTCGGCGAGCTTCCCGTTCAGTTCGGCAATGCTGAAGAACTCGTGATTTCTGAGCGCGGCGGTGATCCAGCGGGTGACCACCAGCACGCCCGCTTCGACCTTTGCTTTGTCCCTCGGTTTTCCCGCGCGGGCCGGCATGATCGCGACCTGGTAGTGCGTGCCCATCCGCAGGTAGGAAGGGTTGAGGTCCGGCTCGTATCGGCAGGCCTTCGAGACGCCTGACGCCAGATTGTCGGGGACGACGATTTCGGGCACGCCGCCGTAGAACGCGAACGCCCGCTCGTGGCATTCGATCCACGATCGCAGGGTCTGGTCGGGCACGGCGAAAGCGAAGGTGTAATTGCTGGCCCCGAGCACGGCGACGAAGATTTCTGCTTTCGCCACTTCGCCGGTCGCGGGGTTGATGATATCGATGCCTTTGCCGGCGAAGTCGACGAACAGTTTCTCTCCGGCCTTGTGCTCCTGGCGAAGCGTCACGTCGAGCCGCTTGGCCCACCCGCGGTAGAGCTCGCAAAACTGCGAGTACGCGTATCCGTCGGGATGCTTGTCCTTGTATTCGAGCCACAGCAGTTGACGGGTCACGCCTTTTTTCGGAAGCTCCCGGTGAATCCACTCGAGGTCCGGTTGCGGCTGGTTTGCCAAAACCGGCGTGGGCTCTTCCGGAAAGAGCTTGGCTTCGAGCGCTTCGTCGTCCATCCCCTCGGGGAGCGGCCAGGCGATGCCTGCCTGCTCCGCTTTGTGAAGATACTCGCGGACGGTGCTGGGGGCGATGGAGCAGGACCGCGCGACCTTGCGCTTGGAAAGCTTCAGGTCGTAGAACAACCGCAATACTTCTCGGATCTTTCGCATGGACAGCCTTTCTTGAGTCATTGTTCCTCCTTCGGATGATTGTAAAGGAGCAACAATAGCCGACTCTGGTCAGGATATCCAGCGCTCGGTTACGCTACGTCAGTCCACTTTCATTGGTTCCGACGTCAGGCAAAAAAGTGGGCGGCATGCCGGCGGAATCGGTGGGCGACAGCTTTCGGAACAGGTGGGCGACATAAATCGGAACAGGTGGGCGACATGGGGCGGAATACGCAGCCCCATTCATTTTAT
>JAKAJI010000091.1 GCA_021813825.1 Acidobacteriota bacterium
GCGTTTCCGACGTCCGCGTCGACGTACAGGCCGTCGCGGGCTCCACTCCCATTGAGGATCTCAAACGCAATGACTTTGCCGTCTTCGACAGCGGTATGGTGCAGCCTCTCACCTATTTCGGCCACGAAGCCGAACCGGTTTCCCTCGTTCTCCTGCTCGATGTGAGCGGCAGCATGCAGAAGTCGCTCGAAGAGATCGCCCGGCGCGCCAACGAGGCGCTCAGCCTGCTTTCCCCCGGCGACCGCGTCGCCATCATGGTCTTCGGACGGACTACCGCGCTTCATCAGGACTTCAGCGATAATCTCGCCGAAACCGCCAGACAGCTACAAGCCGCCATCCACGGGCACGACGTCGGCTCCGGCACCGCCATCAACGCGGCCGTGCTCGACGCCGCAAGCCTTCTGCACGCCCACCCGGGGCGCCTGTCCGGCCGCAACGCCATCCTCATCGTCACCGATAACCTCTGCATCAACTACAAACATCCCGATGCCGAAGTCGTTCGCGCGCTCGATGACGACAATATCGTTCTCGACGCCATCGTCACCGGCCGCGGCATCCGCCCCGCGCCGCCGCGCCTCGGCGAATACCGGAACCCCGATTTCACCCCCGCCGACGTCTTTCACCTGGCGGAGGAGACCGGCGGAGATGCGATTCACTCCAACCAGGCCGGCGCCGCCCTTCGCGACATGATTGAAGCCATCCGCGCCCGCTACAGCCTCTCTTACCGCCTGCCTCCGGCCGCTCCTGGCGCCTGGCGCAGCATCGAGGTGGAACTCACACCCCTGGCGCGCCAGCGCTACCCCAACGCCGTCCTGCACTACCGCGCCGGATACTACACGCCGGGGTCGTAGCCTTTCAGTCCGCCCCTCGCCGCTCCTGTTACTGTTGACTTGATATGTCCGAGGAGCGATTGCGCGAGTTGCGCCGCCGCCACGAGGCGGCCGAGGCGGGTGGTGGCGCGGAGCGCCGGGAACGGCAGCACCGCGAGGGGAAACGCTCGGCCCGGGAGCGCGTGGACCTCCTCCTCGACGAAGGCACGTTCGAAGAAACCGGCAAGCTCGTCCGCCATCGCTGCATCGATTTCGGCATGCAGGACCAGGTGATCGACGGCGACGGCTTCGTCACCGGCTATGGCCGCATCCACGGCCGCCTCGTCTTCGTCTTCGCGCAGGACTTCACCGTCTTCGGCGGATCGCTCTCGGAATCCAACGCCCAGAAAATCTGCAAACTGATGGACCTCGCGCTGAAGATGGGCGCGCCCGTCATCGGCCTGAACGATTCCGGCGGAGCCCGCATTCAGGAAGGCGTGCTCTCGCTCGCCGGCTACGCCGACATCTTTCTGCGCAACACGCTCGCCAGCGGCGTCATCCCCCAGATCTCGGCCATCATGGGCCCCTGCGCCGGCGGCGCCGTCTACTCCCCCGCCATCACCGACTTCGTCTTCATGGTCGATGGCACCAGCCACATGTTCATCACCGGCCCGGACGTCATCAAAACCGTCACCCACGAAGACGTCACCAAGGAAAAACTCGGTGGCGCCGCAACCCACAACGCCGTCAGCGGCGTCGCCCATTTCCAGGCCCCCGACGACGAAACCTGCCTGCGAATGATTCGCGATCTGCTCTCCTACCTTCCTTCCAACAACCGCGAAGAACCGCCCCGCCGCCGGCCAACCGACTCCCCCCAACGCGCCGATCCTTCGCTCGACACGCTCATTCCCGACGATCCCACCTTGCCTTACGACATGCTCCAGGCCATCCGCGGCGTCGTCGACGACGGCGAATTCCTCGAAGTCCACGAGCACTACGCAAAGAACATCCTCACCGGCTTCGCGCGTCTCGACGGCCGGCCCACCGGCATCGTCGCCAATCAACCCGCCTATCTCGCCGGTTGCCTCGACATCGATTCTTCCGTGAAGGGCGCCCGCTTCGTCCGCTTCTGCGACGCCTTCCAGATTCCCATCCTCACCTTCGAAGACGTTCCCGGCTTCCTCCCCGGCACCAGCCAGGAGTTCGGCGGCATCATCCGCCACGGCGCCAAACTCCTCTACGCTTACGCCGAAGCCACCGTGCCGAAAGTCACCGTGATTACCCGCAAGGCCTATGGCGGCGCCTATTGCGTCATGGGCTCCAAGCACCTGCGCACCGACGTGAACTTCGCCTGGCCTTCGGCCGAAATCGCCGTCATGGGCCCCGAGGGCGCGGTCAATATCGTCTACCGCCGCGAAATTTCGAACGCTCCCGACCCCGAAGCTCTTCGCCGCGAAAAAATCGCCGAATACCAGGAACGCTTCGCCAACCCGTTTGTGGCCGCCGAACGTGGTTTCCTCGACGACGTCATCGAGCCCCGCCACACCCGCGCCCGCGTCATCCAGGCCTTCCGGATGCTCGAAACGAAGGTGGACTCCAACCCCCGCAAAAAGCACGGGAACATTCCGCTGTAATTTGTTCTTCCCACGCTCACGCCGCGGCTTGTGTTACAAGCGAGTCGTATGGCGTTCTCCTTGGAAGGCAAATCGGCCCTCGTCACCGGATCGGGGCGGGGAATCGGGCGAGCCATCGCCCAGCGTCTGGCTTCGGCCGGCGCGAAAGTGCTCGTCACGGATATCGATGCGGAAGCGGCGGCGGAAACCGCATCGATTCTCGGCGCCCGGGCCACGGCGTTCCCCGGCGACCTCACCTCGCCGGAGTTCCCGCAAAAACTCGTCGACGAAACCATCGCCCGCTACGGCGCGCTCGACATCATCGTCAACAACGCCGGCTACACCTGGGACAACGTCATCCAAAAAATGACCGACGAGCAGTTCCAGGCCATGCTCGACATCCACCTCGTCGCGCCGTTCCGCCTCCTCCGCGCCGCCTCGGGCTGGATTCGCGAAACCGCCAAGCGGGAAGCCGCCGAAGGCAGGCGCGTCATGCGCAAAGTCGTGAACATCAGCTCCATCTCCGGCACCCAGGGCAACGCCGGTCAGGTCGCCTACGCGGCGGGCAAGTCCGGCATCAACGGCATCACGAAAACCCTCGCCAAAGAGTGGGGACGCTACAACGTCACCGTCAATTCGGTCGCCTTCGGGCTCATCGAAACCCGTCTCATCCAGCCGCTCACTTCTGGCGCGGCCTCAATCGAGATGAAGGGCAAAAAGATTCCGGTCGGCGTGCAACCGGCGGTATTGGATGCGGCGGCAAAAGGTTGCCCCCTCGGGCGCTTAGGTACGCCGGAAGAGGCAGCCGGTGCGGTTCTGTTCTTCTGTTCGCCGCTCTCTGATTACGTCACCGGTGAAGTGCTCACCTGCAGCGGCGGCATGCACTTCTAACCGAGCTTGGCCTTCTTCGAGGCCACCGCCGTTTCGGCCCGGGCGGGCTTGCGCGCGGGCGCTTCCATGAGCCGGCGCGCCTGGTCGCTCACGCAAACCAGGAACATCGGCTGCTGCGCATTCTTCATCAAGTCCACAATCCGCTCGTGCTGGTCTTCCAGGTATATGGCGCGTCCATCGTTCGCCGTCAGCAGGTGCAGTTCGCTCTCACCCGCCAGAACGTCGCTCAGCCGCTTGCCCATCTCCCGCTGGAGGAACCGCAGCACCCGCCGGATCTTCTGCAACGAGAAGCCCTTCCGCCGCAGCTCCGCGATCACCGTGATCTCGATCACCTCTTCGGGGGAATACACCCGCTTGTGGCCCTCATGGCGGGGGGAAGCAACTTTCCGCTCATCCCACCACTGGAGCTGCCTCAGGCTCACCTGGGCGATGCGCGCAACATCCATGCTGCTGAACGTTTTGGCCTCGCCGGCCACATCAGGACGACTTTTCTTTGTTTTGAACATCCTGCACCGCCCTTGTTTTCGGATTTAGTGGTTCAATCTGATTCTACTTTACTTGCCGCCGGAGTCAATAGGGAATCCGCGCCCCGCCCGCAGCGAATCACCCACCTCCTACAAACTGAACGATTTCTACCGTAGCGCCCCCGTTCACGGGCGTGGCAGCCCACGCCTCCCGCCGCACAATCTCGCGGTTCAACTCCACCGCCACCCGGCTGCCTTCGATCTTCAGCGCTGCAAGCAGGCCCGCCACGCTCATCCCGCAGGTCACCTGGACCGGCCTCCCGTTCAAAACAATCTCGATCTGTTCTGTTTGCACCACGTTGTCCGCTTCGGCACTCATTCTGTTTGACACCCTGTTCCGCCCCTCATTATAGTCAGAGTATAAGATTCGCAGCCGGAGCCGAAAATCATGCCTAATTCCTATCCGGAAGTTTACTTTCCGGTTGTGGTGCAGGCGGTGCTTGCCTTTGTCATCGCCGTCGCCTTAAGCTCGCTGTCATACTTGCTCGGTAAGCGCACGCGCGACAAAGTCAAGGACTCGCCGTATGAGTGCGGCATGGTTCCCGTGGGCTCGGCCCGCGAGCGCTTCAGCGTCAAGTTTTATCTCGTTGCCATCGTCTTCATCCTGTTCGACATCGAAGCCGTGTTTCTCTACCCCTGGGCGGTGGTGTACCGCGAGTTGAAGATGTTCGCCTTCGTCGAGATGCTGCTCTTCATCGCTCTGGTGCTGGCGGGCTTTTTCTACATCTGGAAGAAAGGCGCGCTGAACTGGTCCCAATCGGATTAGACTTCTCACAAGGACAATGCTGCCGGAACCATTACGAGACTATGCCCCTGCCGTGGCCCTGGAAGAGCTGAATCCGGCCATGATCGTAGGCGGCCACGCCGACCGCGGCGAACCGACGCTGTATCTCAACCCCGATCATCTTCTCGAAGCCTGCCAAAAGCTCAAGGAACGGTTCGCCTTTATCCGGATTAGCTCCGTGACGGCGGTGGACCGCTACCCCGAAGAGCCCCGCTTCGAAGTGGTCTATCATCTTCACTCGCTCGAAAACAACGCGCGTCTGCGCCTCAAGTGCCAGGTCGGCGGCCCAGCCCCGGCCGTCCCCTCCGTCACCTCCGTCTGGTCCGGCGCCAACTGGTACGAACGCGAAGTGTTCGACATGTTCGGCGTCGAGTTTCGCGATCATCCCGACCTGCGCCGCATCCTGATGCCGGACGATTGGGAAGGCCACCCCTTGCGCAAGGATTACCCCACGCACGGGCACAAGTACAGCTATAAGGATTAGCCGCCATGCCCGAAGTCAGCCCTGAAATCAGCGAAGAAGTAAGTACGGCCGGGACCGAAACCGCCGAAACCAGAAAGCGCCGCCTCACCGTCAATATGGGGCCGCAGCACCCCTCTACCCACGGCGTTCTGCGCGTCGTCATCGACCTCGACGGTGAGGTCATCACCAGCGCCCAGCCCGACATCGGCTACCTCCACACCGGCATCGAAAAGCAGTGCGAAGCCATCAACTGGAGCCAGGTCACCACCCTGACCGACCGCGTCGACTACCTCGCGAACCTCTCCAATAACCTCGTCTACGCGCTCGCGGTCGAAAAACTCATCGGCGACATCGAAATCCCGCCGAAAGCGCAGTGGATGCGCGTGCTCCTGGCCGAACTGCAGCGCATCAGCAGCCACCTGGTGTGGCTCGGCACCCACGCCCTCGACTTAGGCGCCATGAGCATGTTGTTCTACTGCTTCCGCGAACGCGAGCAGGTGCTCAAGCTGTTTGAAATGTTCTCCGGCCAGCGCATGATGACCAGCTACATCCGCGTCGGAGGACTGGCGCTCGAACCCCCGCGGGGCTGGCATCAACGCGTCAAGAACTTCGTCGACATCTTCCCGAGCCGGATCGACGAGTATGAAGCGCTGCTCGAACATAACCCGATCTGGCTGGAGCGCACCCAGGGCGTCGGCTATATCTCCGTCGACGACATGCTCGCCGAAGGCGTCACCGGCCCCATGATCCGCGCCGCGGGGCTGCCCTGGGACATCCGCAAGAACGAGCCCTATTCCAGTTACGACAAGTTCGATTTCAAAGTCGCCACGCGAACCGCCAACGACGTCTACGCCCGGTATCAGGTGCGCATGGAGGAAATGCGGCAGAGCACGCGCATCATCCAGCAAGCGCTCGAAGGCATGCCGGAAGGCCCGTGGAAAGCCGACTACCAGCACGTCACCCTGCCCGACCGCGAGAAAATGAAAACCCAGATGGAAGCCCTCATCTATCACTTCAAGATCGTCACCGAGGGCTTCCGCGTGCCGCCCGGAGAAGTCTACCAGGCCGTTGAAAGCCCGCGCGGCGAGATCGCCTACTACGTGGTCAGCGACGGAACCTCCAAGCCCTACCGCGTGTTCATGCGGACGCCGAGCTTCGGCAACGTCCAGTCCATCGGCACGCTCCTCAAAGGTAAGCTCATCGCCGACTCGATCGCCTCGATGGGCAGTATGGATTTCGTTCTCGGAGATGTGGATCGCTAAATGACTTTCTCACCCGCTCTCGAAGCCCGCTTCGCTAAGCTGCTCACCATCTATCCCGAGGGGCGCCAGCGCTCGGCCGTGGTCCCGATGCTCATGTACGCGCAGGACGAGGTCGGCTGCGTCACCAGGGAACTCGTCGAAGAAGTGGCCCGCCGCTGCGGCGTCCAGCCCATGCAGGTCGACGAAGTCATCGGCTACTACTCGATGCTGCACACCAAGCCGCTGGGCAAGTATCACATCCAGGTGTGCACGAACATCAGTTGCTTGTTGACCGGCGGGGAAGAACTCTACGAACACGCAAAGAAAACCCTCGGCATCGGCAACAAGGAAGTCACGCCCGACGGGCTGTTTTCGCTCGAAGAAGTCGAATGTATGGGCGCCTGTTCCTGGGCTCCCGCCGTGGAAGTCAACTACGACTTCCATCACCATGTCACGTGTGAGAAACTCGACCGCCTGATCGAGGATCTTCGCAAGCTGAAATAAGGCGACGCCGGGCCGAGCGCCCGGCCGAGGAACGATGCTCTATAACGAACCCAACCCGCTTGAAACAAGAGTCCTGACGAAACGCTTCGGCATTCCGAATTCCGAAAAGGCCGAAGTCTATGTCGCCAACGGCGGCTACCAGGCGTTTCTCAAGGCCACCGGCATGCCGCCCGAAAAGATCATCGAGGAAGTGAAGGTCTCCAATCTTCGCGGCCGCGGCGGCGCGGGCTTCCCCACCGGCCTGAAGTGGAGCTTCGTGCCGCGCACCTCGCCCAAGCCCAAGTACCTCATCTGCAACGCCGACGAAAGCGAACCCGGAACCTGCAAGGACCGCCTGCTGATGGAGTACGACCCCCATCAGCTCATCGAAGGCATGCTGATCGGCGGGCTCGCCGTCGACAGCCACAAAGGTTACATCTATATCCGCGGCGAGTATCGCTATCTCATCACCATGATGGAGCACGCCATCGACGACGCTTACGCGCACGGATGGCTGGGAAAAAACATTCAAGGGACCGGCTTCGACTTCGACCTCTACGTCCACACCGGCGCCGGGGCTTACGAATGCGGCGAAGAAACCGCGCTGCTCGATTCGATTGAAGGCAAGCGCGGCGTCCCCCGCATGAAACCGCCCTTCCCCGCCGTCGCCGGCGCCTGGGGCTGCCCGACTTTGCTCAACAACGTCGAAACCTACTCCGCCGTCCCCAACATCATTCGCGACGGCGGCGCCGCCTTCGCCGCTCTTGGCACGCCGAAAAACGGCGGAACCCGCCTCGTCTGCCTCTCCGGCCACGTCAACAAGCCCGGCGTTTACGAGATCCCGCTCGGCTACCCCATGCTCGAATTCATCGAGAAGTTCGGCGGCGGCGTCCGTGGCGGAAAGAAACTAAAAGCGGTCATCCCCGGCGGCTCCTCCTGCCCGGTACTCACCGCCAGCGAGTGCGACATCATCATGGACTACGACACCCTCGCCAAGGCCGGCAGTATGCTCGGCTCCGGCGGCATGGTGGTCATCGACGAAGACACCTGCATGGTGAAAGCCGCCCTCCGCATCATGCGCTTCTACGCCCACGAAAGCTGCGGCTGGTGCGTCCCCTGCCGTGAGGGCACAACCTGGCTCCGCAAAATGCTACAGCGTTTCCACGACGGTATGGGCCAGGCAAGCGACATCCCCATCATCGGCCAGGTCTCCAAGAATATGCTCGGCCGCACTTTCTGCGCCCTCGGCGACGCCGCGGCGATGCCCACCATCTCCATCGTCGAAAAGTTCCGCGAAGAGTTCGAAGCCCATCTCGACGGCCGCCCCTGCCCCTATGAGCACAAGCCCGCAATGGCGCTGGCATAAGGAAGACAAAAATCTATGAGCGACATAGTCCACCTCACAGTCGACGGAAAGGCGATCGAAGCGCCGCCCGGCACGCTGCTCATCAACGCGGTCAAACGCGCCGGCATCGAGATTCCCGCCTTCTGCTACTACGACGGCCTGAAACTGCAGGCCGCCTGCCGCATGTGCCTGGTTGAAGTGGAAAAGACGCCGAAACTCCAGGTGGCCTGCACGCTGCCGGTCGCCGAAGGCATGGTCGTCCATACCGATACGCCCACCGTGCACGAAGCCCGCAAGGGCATGGTCGAGTTCCTGCTCACCAATCACCCCCTGGACTGCCCGGTCTGCGACAAGGGCGGCGAATGCGAACTCCAGGACATGACCTTCCGCTACGGTTTCGGCGAGAGCCGGTTCCTGGAACAAAAGCAGCACATCGACGAAAAACAGTGGTCCGCCGTCGTCTACTTCGACCGCCCCAGGTGCATCAACTGCTATCGCTGCATTCGGGTCTGTGACGAAGGCATGGGCCTCACCGCCCTCGGCATTACCAATCGCGGCGTCCTCGCCGAAATCATCCCCAACGAGCACGACCATCTCAACTGCGACGAGTGCGGCATGTGCATCGACATCTGCCCGGTCGGCGCGCTCACCAGCGGCATGTACCGCTATAAGACGCGTCCCTGGGAGATGAAGCACGTCGGCACCATCTGCACCCACTGCTCCAACGGCTGCAAAACGACCCTCGGCGTCCGCAACGACGAAATCATCCGCGGCAACAACCGGGACCGCTCCGGCCTCAACGGCGAGTTCCTCTGCATCAAGGGGCGCTACGCCTTCGATTTCACCCATCACGCCGAGCGCCTCCAATCGCCGCTGGTCCGCCGCAACGGCAAACTCGAAGCGGCCTCCTGGTCCGAAGCCCTCGCCGAGGTCGCAAAAAACTGGACCGCCATCAAGCAGCGCGGCGGCCGCTTCGGCGTCATCGGCTCCACGCGTACCACAAACGAAGAGAACTTCTTCCTGCAAAAGTTCGCCCGCCAGGTGCTCGGCACCAATAACATCGACCACCATCGCTCCGGCGACGTACCCACCCTCCTCGATGCACTGAGTGGCCGCACCGATGCCCTGGCCACCACCGCCGACTTCTACGAGCGCAAGGCCGTCCTCATCGTCGGCGCGGACCTTTCGCAGGAACAGCCCTTCCTCGCCTGGCAGGTCCGCGCCAACGTCCGCCACCACAACGCGCACATCTACGTCGCCACGCCCGGCCCCGTCCGCGAGGACCGCGTCGCCGCTGCCAGCGTGCGCTACCAGGAGGGCGGGGAACTGGCCTCGCTCGAAAACCTCCGCGAAAAACTTCGCGCCGAACCCGAACTCGTCGTCGCTTTCGGCGACGCCATCCAGGGCGACGCCGTCCGCCAGTTGGTCAACTTCGGCGACTCCCTCGGCGTCCCGGTGAAGTACGTCGCCCTGCTCGACTACTCCAACTCCCGCGGCGCCCTCGACATGGGCCTTCTGCCCCACCTCGGACCCGGTTACCACGCCGTGGACACGCCCGGCATGAGCCTCGCCGCCATGCTCGCCGACGAATCCCTCGACGCTCTCTGGGTCGTCGGAGCCAACCCACTCGGCCGCCACGTGCTCGCCGCTTCCAAACCCTTCGTCGTCGTGCAGGACCTGTTCCTTACTGATACCGCCGAACATGCCGCCGTCGTCTTCCCGGCCGCTTCGGCCTACGAAAAGTCCGGTACCGTCACCAACCTCTGCGGCGAGGTCCAGCGCCTCGAAGCCGCCATAAAAGTCGCCGGCACAAAACCCGACCTCGAAATCTTCGGCCTGCTCGCCCGCGAAATGGGCGCCAATCTCGGCATCTGGCAGGCTTCGAAAATCTTTGAAGAGATCCGCGGATCCGTCCGCGGCTATAATATCCCTTTGCCGATTCTCACCACCGGAGGGGCGGCTCAGACCGCCGCGCTCAACGGACACGTTCCCGCGCCGCCGCGCGCGGAGCGCATCCAGGCCGCGCACAATACGCTGTTCACCTCCGGCTCATTGGGCCAGTTCTCGCGTACGCTTCAAGTCGTTCTCGAAGCGCCCGGCGCTCTTTATCAGGGCCGTTGATCATGGCCCGGCGATATGCGAAGCTTTCCCGGCTCGGGGCGCACAGCGGGGCGCGCCCGGCGGAGCGCAGTTCGGCGGACAGGAGTTTCTCCCGAATAGCATGAACTTTTACCTTCTGACGTTGATCAAGGTCGCGGTCGTGGCCGGCGTCTTCCTCACCGCGCTCGCCTATCTGCAGTGGATCGAACGCAAGGTCCTGGCCCATATCCAGCTACGCCCCGGCCCTTACCGCGTCGGCCCCCATGGCCTCCTCCAACCGCTCGCCGATGTCATCAAGCTCATCACCAAAGAGGGTTTCATCCCCTCCCACGTGAACCGCTTCTTCTACACGCTCGCCCCCGTGCTCGCCGTCTCGCTCGCCCTCGTTTCCATCTCCGTGCTCCCCTTCGGCCCCCGCATCGAAGTGTTCGGCATCGAAACCTGGATGCAGCTCACCGATCTCAAGATCGGCGTGCTCTTCGTCCTCGCCGTTTCCGCCGTCGGCGTCTACGGAGTCGCCCTCGCCGGCTGGGCATCGAACAACAAGTACTCCCTCATCGGCGGCCTTCGCAGCTCCGCGCAGATGATCAGCTACGAGTTGCCCTACGCCGTCGCCATCGCCGCCCCCCTGCTGCTGCTCAACACGCTCAGCTTCCGCGAAATCGTCAACGCCCAAAGCGGCTACTACTTCGGCTTCCTCCCCCGCTGGACCATCTTCCAGGGACCGTTCCCCCAGATCATCAGCTTTCTCATCTTCCTCATCGCCGGCTTCGCCGAAACCAACCGCATCCCGTTCGACCTTCCCGAAGCCGAAAACGAACTCGTTGCCGGCTACCACACCGAATACGCCAGCATGATGTTCGCTTCTTTCTTTATGGCCGAATACGCCAACATGCTCACCGTATCGCTGGTCGCCACGCTCATGTTCCTCGGAGGCTGGAACGCGCCCCTGCCGCTGCCGGTCTCCGGCTTCATCCCCACCGTCATCCTCGTCCTCGTCGCCGCCATCTGCTTCTATCACGGCGCGCAGCCCTACCGGAAATGGGACCGCTTCACCTTCCCTGCCGCCGGCATCATCTCGCTCGGCCTCGCTGCCATCTTCCTCGTCCCGATCCTCCAGCCCATCCTCCTGCCGCTGTTCTGGTTCATCGCCAAGGCCGGCATCCTGCTCTTCGTCTTCATCTGGATCCGCGGCACGCTCCCCCGCTTCCGCTATGACCAGCTCATGCATTTCGCCTGGACGTTCCTGTTCCCGGTGGCCATGCTCAACCTGCTCGTGACCGGACTGATGGTCGCCCTCTTTGGTAAATGATGACGGGCAAATAATCATGGACCCCTTTCTCTTCCTCCTCCTCGCCGCAATCGCCGTAATCTGCGCGCTGAACCTCGTCGTGCAGACGCACCCCATCTCCAGCGCCCTGTCGCTGGTCGGCGTCATGGGCTCCCTCGCGATCCTCTACCTCCTGCTCGGCGCCGAGTTCATCGCCGCCGCCCAGATGATCGTCTACGCCGGAGCCATCATGGTGCTGTTCATCTTCGTCATCATGTTGCTCAACGCCCAAGGCGAGCGGCTCACCCGGCGCGGCGCCTACGTCAAGATCTTCGGCGTCCCGCTCATGGCCCTCTTCCTCGGCCTCGTCGCCTTCGTCATTCAGGCCGCACTCCCGCGGTCGGAAATGGTCCACTTCGGCGGCTTCACCCACGGCGGCCCCGCCGACATCGGCCGCAGTCTCTTCACCCAGTACCTGCTCCCCTTCGAAGTCGTTTCGGTTCTCATCCTGATCGCCATCGTCGGCGCGATCGTTCTCGCCCGGAAGGAGATCGACTAATGCTTTCCTCGAGCGGCGTTCCGCTCAACTGGTACCTGCTGCTGAGCGCCATTCTGTTCTGCATCGGCATCGCCGGCTTCCTCTACCGCCGCAATGTCATTACCGTGTTTATGTCCATCGAGCTGATGCTCAACGCGGTGAACCTGAGCTTCGTCACCTTCTCGTACAAGTTCCAACAGGTGGACGGCCACATCTTCACCTTCTTCGTGATGGTCGTCGCCGCGGCCGAAGCCGCCGTCGGCCTCGCCATCATCCTCACCGTGTTCAAGAACCGCAAAACGCTCCAGGTCGACGACATCAATTCGCTGAAGAACTGATCCACAAATCATGAACCTTTGGCTCATCCCCATCTTCCCGCTGGCCGGATTCCTCATCAACGGCCTGCTTGGCCGCCGCTTTTCCAAGGCCATCGTTAATCTTGTCGCCGTCGGCTCGGTCGCCCTCTCCTTCCTCTGGGTACTGAAATCGCTCGCGGCTTTCGGCCACTCCGAAACCGCCGTCGTCGAACACTACTACACCTGGATCCAGAGCGGCGCTCTCAACATCGGCGTCGACTTCGCTCTCGACCGCCTCACCGCCGTCATGCTGCTCGTCGTCACCGGCGTCGGCCTCCTCATCCACACCTACGCCATCGGCTACATGGAGCACGAAGGAGGCTACTACCGCTTCTTCTCCTACATGAACCTGTTCATGTTCTTCATGCTGATCCTGGTGCTCGCCGAAAACTTCCTGCTCCTGTTCGTCGGCTGGGAAGGCGTCGGCCTCTGCAGCTACCTCCTCATCGGGTTCTACTTCACCGAAGGCTACGCCACCAACGCCGGCAACAAGGCCTTCATCGTAAACCGCATCGGCGACTTCGGCTTCTCCCTGGCCATCTTCCTGGTCTTCCGCCAGTTCGGCACGCTCGATTTTGCCCATGTCTTCTCGGCCGCCCATAACATGCCGGTCGAATCCTCCGTAGGCATCGTCACCACCATCTGCCTCCTCCTGCTGCTCGGCGCAACCGGCAAGTCCGCGCAAATCCCTCTCTACGTCTGGCTGCCCGACGCCATGGCCGGCCCCACGCCCGTCTCCGCCTTGATCCACGCCGCAACCATGGTCACCTCCGGCGTCTACATGACCGCCCGCTCCGCCGCGCTCTTCACCCACGCCCCCATCGCCATGGACACTGTGGCCGCCATCGGCGCCGCCACCGCCTTCTTCGCCGCCACCATCGGCCTGCTCCAGAACGACATCAAGAAGGTCTTCGCCTACTCCACCGTCTCCCAACTCGGCTATATGTTCCTCGGCGCCGGCGTCGGCGCCTTCTCCGCCGGCATCTTCCACCTCATGACCCACGCCTTCTTCAAGGCCCTCCTCTTCCTCGGCGCCGGCAGCGTCATCCACGCACTCAGCGGCGAACAGGACCTCCGCCACATGGGCGGCCTGCTCAAGAAAATCCCCATCACCGCAGCCACCCTCTTCTGCGCCGGCGTCGCCATCGCCGGCCTGCCGTTCACCTCCGGCGCCGCCAGCAAGGATCTCATCCTCGAAGCCGCCTACGGCCGCTCGCCCTGGCTCTACTGGATCGGCACCATCACCGCCGGCATGACCGCCTTCTACGTCTTCCGCGCCTTGTTCCTCGCCTTCTTCGGCGAATACCGCGGCCATCATCACCCCCACGAAGCCCCCTTCGTGATGTGGGCTCCGCTCGCCGCCCTCGCCGTACTCTCCCTCGTCGGCGGCGCCCTCAGCGTGCCCCACTGGCTCGATCCCATGTTCCCCGTGAAAGAAGCTGAAGTCGACGCCCTCATCCGCTACACCCCGTTCGCCTTCGGTTTCGCCGGCATCGCGCTCGCCTACTGGTTCTACGTCGTGAACCCGAAAATCCCCGAATCGCTCGGCGCTTCCCTCAGCGGCCTCTACAAGCTGATCTACAACAAATACT
>JAKAJI010000509.1 GCA_021813825.1 Acidobacteriota bacterium
GTCCTTCCACAGGCCGACGATGTCCTTTTTCGGGCCGGCGGCGGCGGCGTTCCAGCGGGGCTGATACTTCGAGTTCCACATATCGAAGTTGTCGTGATGGACGCCCATGCTGACGAAGTATTTGGCGCCGGCCTTGACATAGAGGTCCATGAGATGTTCGGGGTCCCATTTTTCGGCCTTGAAGGTGGGGATGACGTCTTTGTAGCCGAATTTGGATTGGGGGCCGAAGTTCTGGCGGAACCACTCGTAGTCATGGTTTCCTTCGAGGTACATGCTGCGGGCGAACCAATCGCCCTGCTCGGGGGCCGACTGGGGTCCCCAATGGGCCCAGAGGCCGAGTTTGGCGTCGCGGAACCAATCGGGCACGCGGTACGACTTCAGCGATTCGCGCGTGCCCTGGAATGGTCCCTTTTCGATTTCGAGGGCGGGCGTATCGGCCGAGGCGTGACGGGTGAGGAGGGCCGGGGCGGCGGCGAGCGCGCCGATGGCCTGACGGCGTGTGATTGGCATGAGGCAGATCTCCTTCTATGATTTTGATTTGTTAACGATATCACGGAGCGTGTGAAGCGAGGCATGGTGCGTCTTTATCGTGGCCAATGGCGGTGAAACTCGCGGGAATGATGCTGTTGGTGGCGTGCTGGTTGAGGCGCCGGGCGGGGGAGACCGGGAGTGAAGCCGGAGACCAGCACGCCAGGGCCCGACTTGAGGAAAGCGGCGCACGCGATTCTGTGGTTGGACGAGGAGGCGGGACGGGCGGTACGAATCGCCGTAAACACGACGCTGGGAGCGGCGGAGGGTCAGCGGATCGGGTAACGGGCTGGGAGGGTAAGTTATGGTTTCAAGTGGCATCTTAGCCAGTTTTATAGACTGCGAGTAACTGCCGGTGGGGACAAACAGGGACTCAACTGATTCGAGCCAGGCGCCGTCTTCGACGCCGATCTAGTGGAGGCGCTCCAAGCCGCAGGCGAACTCATTGGCTGTGGAGTCGCGGTTCCGGGGCTCGCGTTCGACGGCACGATAGATCACGTCTTGTAACTCGGGCGGGATTTCCGGGTTGGCTTGGGGAGGCGGGACCAGGTTATTGAGCAGGCGGCCATTCATGATGGCGAAGCCGTTCGGCGCGGCGAACGGAGTTTTGCCGGTGACCAATTCGTAGAGTGGGACTCCGAGGGCATAGATGCCGCTGCGACTGTCGCGGCTGGCGCCTTTCTGCGAGGCGATGCCGAAGGCCATGAGTTTGATCTGGTCCTCGGGGCCGATCATGATTTTATCGGGCTGAAGGTCGGGAGGGACGACGCCGTTGCGGTGGATGGAGTCGAGAGCGTCGCAGATGGCGATCCCGTGACGCACTCGACACTTTCATGACCCCGGGGTGGTGGAGCATTTGTCCGATCCCGGTCTCGGGTTTGAAGCGGCCGATCAGCACGGGATCGGCTTTCGTCTTGGGATGAGGGACCTTGATGGCGACGTGGCGGCCGGTGAGGGGGCCGGGACATTCCGGGGGGAGCTTAGTGGGTAGAAGGGCTGAGCGGCTTTGTCGGTCCCTGGGGCGCAGACGGGTGCGCGGCGGCGCCGCGCTCCGGACAGGGCCACTCGCTCTCCGGGAGACGGGCGAGGGGAACAGGCGCTTTACCTTCCGCCGGCCTCAATTCGACGCGTTCGACGCGCCACGGTTCGTGGATGCCCAAGGTCTGGGCGTAGAGTTGTCGCTCTTGTAAATGACGATTTTCGATGGCTCACCGACGACGTTGCCGGATGGGTCTGAGTTACTTTTCGCCCTGGAGATTGTTGCCGAAGATGAAGCCGATTTCGCCGACGATCCTGGGCTGGTTGGCTGCGTTTCCGTTGGGGCCGAAGCCACCGCCGGGCATGAAGTTGCTGGCGTGGACGAAGCCGAAGTCGCCGCGGGCGAAGAAGCCTCCGGACTGGAAGGTTGGGGTGACAGTGAAGGAAGTGCCGGCGCTGCCGGGGCCGAACATCAGGTTGACGGCCTGATCGGCGGGGGAGCCGGAGCTGGCGATGTATTCCCAGCGGACGGGGAGCGAGAAGCCGTGCTTGAAAGCGCGGCTGAGGAGGATGGCGCCGCCGGTGGTGGAGGCGCCTTTGGTGACGCCGATGGCGAGGTTGGTGGGAACGTTCGTGTACTGGAAGTAGGGCTGAACGATCCAGGCGCCTTTGGTATAGGTGTAAATGACGTTGTAGATGCTGGAGTTGTTCTGGACGGGGACGGCGAGGGTCTGGAACGCGGTCTGGCCGAAGTTACCGGCGCCGACGAAGGAGAGGCTATGCGGACCGTTGGCATAAGTGAGCGAACCGGAGAGCCAGGTATAGCGGCCGGAGTAGAAGCCGTCGTTCCAGCTTAAGGAAGCGGTGAATTTGCCCATGGTTTGGTTGACCTGGATGCCGCGGTTGACGGCGTTTTCCTGGTTCCAGAGCAGGCCGCGTTCGACGTTCATGTTCTCGAAGCTGAAGGTGTACTCGGCGCCGATCAAGGTGGGGAGGGCGCCGATTTCAAACGAAGTGTTTTTGCCGGCCTGGAGTTTTACGTAGGCGACCGGGAGCGCGCCCCAGAAGTCGTTTATGCTTTTGCCGGTGTCGAGGAACGGCGTGGCGAGATCGGGGATGGTGTAGGCGCCGGCCTGGATGTAGAACTGGAACCAGCCGTCGGTCTTCTGGATGAAGATCTGGCCGTTGCTCAAGGCGGCCTGGTCGAGGGCGTCGCCGGCGACGTGATTGCCCTGGAGCATGCCGAAGCCGGTGACGATGCCGTTGACCTGGATCTTGCCGAGCGGGCCGGCATCGAAGGTGGCGGGCGGAAGCTGCGCCAAGGGGCCGGTGATGGCAGGCGTGGGGAGGGGAGAAGGGGCGGCGGGGGCCGGAGCGGGAGCGGGAGTGGCCGCAGCGCTGGGAGCGGGCGCAGCCTGCGAGGTTTGCGGGTTGGTGGAATCGCCGGTGGAAGAGGTTTGGGCCTGAAGCAGGCAGGCGGAGGCCAGCAGACTAATAGCGACACCTCGACCGAGCACACGGAATCT
>JAKAJI010000092.1 GCA_021813825.1 Acidobacteriota bacterium
AAGCTGGCATATCGGCCGCAGCCGCAAAGTAACGCGGCGGCCAGCAAAACGAGGCCGGGTTTCAAGGCTCGATGTAGATCCGGACCGCGTTGCTCTGCTGCCCGCCCGCTTCCAGATACAGTTGTGCCGGCCCGTAGTTGACGATGCGGGGTAGCTCGATCTCGACTAAGTAGAAGCCGACATAGCCCGGCGCCAGTTCCGCGTTCGTCACCGTCACCGGCTGCCCGTCAAGATAAGCGTGGACTTCGGCTGCGACCTTCGGCGGATCCTGCACCGGCGCGGCCAGTCCGGTCGGCCAGTCCGGTTTCACGCGTCCCAGGCCCGTGGCCAGAATCTGGACATGCGAGCCGGAGTGCGCCGGGCGCATCGCGTCGAGGAACACCCCGCTGTCGGCATCGAGCAGCATCGGCGTGCCATCGGGATCCACAAAAATCGCCGGCGATACGGTTTTCAGCGCGATATTCCGCGCGATCGCGCCATTCGGTGCGCTCATGTTCAGCGCGAAGCTGTCGCCGGAGGCGTTGAACGGCACCTGAATCTGCGTGTCGGCGCCGGAGTTGTTCAGCACCGGTGCGGGCCCGTTCGCAGTTTGCGCGCTCTGGGCGCGCGCGCCGAGCAGGCTCAGCAGGGAGCCGGGAGCGGCGGGGCGTCCGGTTTCATCCGCCGCGTTCACCAGCTTCGGATCGAGGAAACGATGGGGCGCGAGCGTCGCGTAAACGCCGTATCCGGCCACGGCAACCCACAGGCGATTGTGATTGTCTCCCAGGTGCACATCCTCGGCCGCGGCGTTGGGCAGGCCGTCAAGCCGCGTCCAGGGGGTCGCCGGGCCCGCGCCATTCAGATCGGCCGTTGTGTAGTAGACCCCCGCCGCCGTCGCGGCATAGACGACGCCGGTAGGCAGGTCCGCAGCCACACCGTTGGCCGGCGCATCGGGCAGGTTGGATGTCAGGTCATCCCAGAACAGGCCCGCGTTCGTCGTCCGGCGGATGTGAACCGCGCGGTCGCCGGCGGGCGTAGCGCCAATGGCCGCCAGAGCCACGCGCGGGTTCGAGGCGTCGGTGAAGATCGCCGCCACCGGGCCCTCGGCGTTCGCTGAGCCGAAACTGCGCCACGTCCGGCCCTGGTCCGAACTCGCCCACAGCCGCCCGTCGGAGCTTCCGGCGTAAATGTAGTCGCCTTGCGTCGAGACCGCGGTGATCGCCGCGCCGAGCGTCCGCGAAAGGTTCGCGCGAAGCGCCACGTCGGTGGCGAGCAGCGCATTCGACGCCACGGGCTGCCAGGCGGTCTTCTCGCCCGGCGCCCACTCGATCGCCGGCTCGCCCGGTCCGCCCCAGGCGATCAGCCCGCTTGTGCCCGAGGGCGTCTGGAGCAGCTTTCGTACGGTCAAATTCGGCAGGAAATCGTTCAGCCCCGCCCAGGATGCGCCGGCATCCATCGAACGCCAGATTCCATGGGCGTTCGCCGCCACGACCTCATCGGGGTTTACCGGCGAGACGGCGAGGTCGTTCACCGCGCCACCTAATATAGACGCGCTGCGGCTCGCCGTCAGGTTCGACCAGGTTAGCCCTCCGTCGTCGGAGCGGTACACCTGCGCCGCGAAGGCATAGTACCGGCCATCGGATGCGGGCTGCATTCGCACCTGCGCTCCCGATTCGGGCCTCGATGGAACAGGCGCCTGGACGGCGGGAGGAGGCTGGACGGGCGGCGCCGGCTTCCATTGCTCGAAATCGTTGGTTTCAAACATGGTTCCCGACGAGGTTCGGGCGAAGAGCGTGCTGCCGTCCGGCGAGTACCAGACGCGGTCTACCGCGCCCGTGGCAAGCGATGGCAGGCCAAGGTCGATCGCCGAATTGCCGATATGTCTCCATTCGGGAGGCGCCGCGGCCGCCAGAGCGGTGCCGAGGGCGAGGCAAAGAAAAAATGTGGCGTTTCGACACATCGCCAGAGTTTATTGTACCCTTGTAACCACTAGTTGTTCGGGAGCGAACGCATTGAAAAGTCTCAATCTACTCCTTAGTGACCGGATCGGTTGCATTGTTGCTGTGCAATTCTGAGGTAGACTGGGGATTCTGGATGAGAGGGCGCATGTTTTTCCGGCTAGCGGCGCTCGGTCTTGCCCTAGGGGCATGGCCTGCCGCCGTGGTGTGCCAGAACCTGACGCCTTCTGACTCACCCGCCAACGGGGATTACTCCGCAAAGGTGATCTCCTTAAGTGGCGATGTGAGCGTCCTGCGCGACTCGCAACGCTGGGCGCTGAACCCGGGCGACACGATCCAGATGCAACAAGTGATCGTCAGCGGCGCCGACGGCCACGCCATGTTTCAGGTTTCCGACGGCAGCACGTTCGAGGTGTTCCCGTACTCGACGGTTGTGTTCCGGAACAACCCGCCGTCGTGGCGCGAGCTGATCGACATCATCGCCGGCAAAATTAAGGTCCATATCGAACACTGGGGCGGGTTGCCGAACCCGCAGCGCGTCCGCACGCCGACCGCGGTGATCTCGGTGCGCGGCACGGTGTTCGACGTCGTGGTGGATGATGACGACGCGACCACCGATGTAGCGGTGGAAGAGGGCACCGTGGTTGTGCGGCACCTGCTCGTGCCGGGCAACGAGAAGACGCTGCACTCCGGTGAGTCGCTTCGCATCTACCGCAATCTGCCGATCGCGCGCTCGCGCATCGACAAGGGCGCGGTCTTCGAGCGCTTGGTGCGCGGGCTGAACGACGCCATGACGATGGTGATGATGAATCCCACCACCGGGCACGCGGGCCTGGGCACCCCGGTTCCCGGCGCGGGCAGCGGCAACACGAAAGGCGGAACCGTGGGTCCGCCGCCTCCTCCTCCCCCACCGCCGCCGCCGTTGCCTTAGCGCGCGCGGACCACGTCCAAGGGGAGTTGATAGACTTCGCGGAACACGTCGGAAAGCCGGCCCGCGGCCCAAATCTCGAGGTCTGAGGCGGAGGCTGAGTCGAGTTCGAGCCGCACGCTTCCGTTCTTCAACTCGACGCGCATCCCGCGCAGGCGTTGCTCGTGGCTGCGGTCCAGGCTGTCGGCCAGCCGGAGCATCGGCGTCAGCAGTAAAATGGCCCGGCGGATTTCCGGGTTGAACATCTCAAACGCCGGATGACGGAGCGCCGGCATCGACTTGCGGTGGAAGCGGCACAGCGCCGCGACGATGTTCCGCTCGAGCGACGTGAAGCCGGGCAGGTCGGAGTTGGCGACTAAGTAATGGGAGTGCTTGTGATGGCCGGTGTCGCTGACGAAGTGCCCGACATCGTGTAAGTAGGCCGAGGCTTCGAGTAACTTGCCGTATCCCGGCGGCAGTTGGTGGAGCGGGCGGAGATCGTCGAAGAGTTGGCGGGCCAGGCGGGCCACTTGCCGGACGTGCTCGACGGCGACTCCGTAGCGCCGCGCCATCGCCTCGACGGTTTTTCGCTGGTCGCGGCTGAGCTGGGCAAGTTCGCTGCCGACGCCGCGCGCGGCGAGATCCGCGACAATGCCTTCCCGCACTCCAGCGGCGCAGTACCACAGGGACGGCTGGCCGAAGCTTTCGAGCGCGCGAAGAAACACCGCGGCGCCGGCGACGACGATCTCCGCGCGGCGTGGGCCGATGCCGAGCATATGCCGGCGCGCGGCAAGGTCCCGGGCGGCAAGTTCCCGGTACAGGCGCCGGACGCGCGGGGTGGCGGCGCGCAGGCGGTCGGCTTCCTCGCGGCGCGCGCGCGGCACGCGGTTCACCGCGCAGACAATCGCGGCGGCTGTGGCGGAAGTGGCGATAAACCGGTCGAAGCGGCCCCGCCCGATCCGATCGAGCGGCGCGGCGAGTTTCTCGTCGATGAACTCGGTCATCTGGTGCAGTGCGAGCGGATCCGGCGGATCGGACTTGAGAAACACTTCGCTCAGCCGCACCGCGCCGAGCGGCTTTGAGAAAGCCTCGCTCATCACGCCGTTGGCAGCCGCGACGATCTCCGCGCTGCCGCCGCCGACATCGACGATCAGTACGCGTTTGTTCCGGTGGGGCCAGCGGCTTTCGACGCCGAGGTGAATGAGGCGGGCCTCCTCCTGGCCGGAGATGATTTCGACCTGGGTGCCGAGGGCTTCCGAGGCGCGGTCGAGAAACTCCCGCTGGTTGCTCGCGTCGCGCACGGCGCTGGTGGCCACGGCGCGCACGGCCAGCACGTCGGCGCCCGTGTAGATGCGCGCCATGCGGCGCAGCGTTTCGACGGCCGCGTCCATGGAAAGACGGTCGATGCGGCCACCGCGATAGACGCCCGCTCCCAGGCGGATCACCTGCCGGTCGGTAGCCAGCGGCTGGATGCGGCCCTCGGAGTCCACCTCGGCCGCCAGCATGCGTACGGAGTTGCTCCCGATGTCGACTGCGGCGTAACGGCGCATATTCTTATCATCCTCATCGTAAGCTGAGCGGTGTCTTGTTGCGTGTCATGCTGGAAAATGAACGTGAACGACGCGATGACGAAATCGAACCCAAACACGACTCTACTCGCAGGCCGCCTGGCGCGGCTGTTTGTTTTGCTGGTTGGCTGCGCGGTGCTGCTTTCCGCGCACGCGGTGTTGAAGCAATCGGCGCCGGCGGCGAACGCGGTGGTCAGCGGTCCCGACGTGCCGGTGCATCTGCGGTTCAACTCGCGCGTCGATGGCAAGCGGTCGCGCTTGTTTTTGATTGACGGCGCCAACGCCGAGCACGCTCTGCCGGCGCCGGAGCAGGACTCCCCGGCTGAGCTTTCCAGCTTGGCGAAGGGCTTGCAGCCGGGCGCGTACAAGATTCGCTGGCAGGTGCTGGCCAGCGACGGCCACATTACGAGCGGCGAGATTCCGTTTCGCGTGAAGTAGCGCGGCGTGCGCTTTCTCGACCTTTACTCGTTTCTCGCGGTTCTGCTGCGGGGGCTGGTGCTGACGCTGGAGACGCTCGCCATCGGCGGCGTGTCGTTCCAACTCTTGTTGCGCGGCAGCGGCGCGGCCGGAAGTGTGCGCGATGCGTGCCGCCGGCTGGCGTGGTGGAGCGCGGCGGTGCTGGTGGCGGCCGAGGCGGCGACGGTGGCCTGCAACGCGGCGATGCTTGTTGTCAGCGCGGACCTGACGATGAGCGAGATCGCCGGAGCGCCGTTCGTGTTGTTCGACGGCGGGGCGTGCGTTGCGGCGCTGGTGCTGGCGTTCATACTGCGCGGGCGCGCGCGGCGGGGTTGGGCCGAGGCGCTTTCGGCGGTGCTGCTGGCGGCCTCAGTGGCGTCGAGCCACGCGGCGGCGCGACTGGAGGACCGCGTGCCGCTGATGGCACTTACCGCGGTCCATCAACTTGCGGTGGCGCTGTGGATCGGCGGGCTGCCGTATTTGTGGATGGCCTCGCGGGGCGAGGCGGACGCTTCGGCGGCGCAGGCGATCACGCGGCGATTTTCGCGGCTGGCGATGGTTTGCGTGGCGGCGCTGTTTGGGGCGGGGCTGGCGCTGACGATTGTCTACAGCGGGTCGTGGGCGGGATTTTACGGAACCAGCTACGGCGCGATGATTGCGGCGAAGGTGGCGCTGCTCGGGTTGCTGCTGGTGCTGGGCGCGCGGAATTTCCGGCTGGCGCGCGGGGAGGACTCGGGCGCCGGCCGCGCGCAGCGGCGTCTCCGGTGGTTTGCCGAAGCCGAGATTGGAATCGGGATTACGGCGATTCTGGCGGCGGCTTCGCTCACTTCGCAACCTCCGGCCGCGGATGTGCCGGAGCAGTGGGTGCCGGCGCAAGTGATCGCCGCGCGCATGACGCCGAAGTGGCCGCTGCTGGCGACGCCGCCGATTCCGACGACGATACCGCCCGCGGATCCGCTGGCCTTTGTGCCGCGGTCGATGGAGGATATTCTCTGGAGTGAATATAACCATCATTGGGCCGGACTGATTGTGCTCGCGGCGGGACTGCTGGCGATGATCGCCCGCACGCGCCGGGGACGGTGGGCGCGGAACTGGCCGCTGTTGTTTCTTGGATTGGCGGCGTTCATCCTGGTTCGGGCCGACGCCGACACCTGGCCGCTGGGGCCCCGCGGATTTTGGGAGAGCATGGAAACCGCCGAGATTGCGCAGCACAGACTGGCGGTTGTGCTGGTGGCAGCGTTTGGATTTTTCGAGTGGGCGGTTCGGGTCGAGCGGCTACGCGCACGGTGGGCGGCGATGGTGTTTCCGCTGGTCTGCGCGGTTGGCGGGGCGCTTCTGCTGACGCATTCGCACTCGTTCAACGACGTGACGGCGGAGTTCCTGGCGGAGTTAAGTCATCTTCCGCTGGCGGTTCTGGCGGTGGCGGCCGGATGGTCGCGGTGGCTTGAAATCAGGCTGCCGAAGGAAGAAGGGAAGCTGGCCGGAAGGGTCTGGCCGGTGTGTTTTGCGCTGATCGGGCTGGTGTTGCTCAACTACCGTGAGCGGTGAGTACAGGGGAGGGTGGGAAGCAGCGTAAGGTGTAAACGACCTTTGCTTTCAGTTTGATGGAGAGGTGGCTTGGCAGCCACGGCGCCGGAAACAACCCGGCTCCGTGACTGTCAGAGGGCTTTGGCGAGTTCTTCGGCGAAGGCGCTCTGTGGGCCTTGGTTGGTGCTGCCGGAACGCTTGTGCTTGCGGCCGCCCCGTTCGCGGCGGACCTGGCCCGTGGGCGAGGAGGCGCCCGGGGCACCCGCGGGACGGGGACCGGTGGGGCCAGCGCCGGCTTTTGACTTCGGGGGCTGAGCGGGATTGGCGCGGAGGAGACGGTCTTCAAGCGGCGCGCGGTCGAAGCGGCGGATGATGGAATTCATCTCTTCCGAGTTCGGCGCGTCGATGAAGGCGAAGCCCTTGGACTCTTGTGTTTCAGGATTGCGGATGACTTTGATTGAATCGGCGACGAGGTTTTCCGCGGACAACCACGACTTGATATCGTCGGCGGTCACCCAGACGGGGAGGTTTCCGAGGAATACGGTGAAACTCATTCTCTGGTGATGTTAGCTCCGTAGAGGATTTGCGGGACGGACTTGCTGGATGGGGTCCATCAAGGCTGCTATGAGGATATCATACAGCACTTCGCTGGGCAAACGATTTTCGGTTCTAAGTGCTTGACTGACGGCCAGAAAAAAATTTGTGAACGGTTTTCTGCGCGGGAGCGAGATAAACTGGCTGTGGGGTTCGCGCGCAACGGCATGATGGCGAGATGGCTCAGAACGGCGGGTGTTTTTGTGCTGTGCGTTGCCGCGTCCGCGCAAGGCGTACGGCTGATTTACAGCGCCGTTTCCGAGCCTGGGCGGGAGAGGCGCTGGCCGGGCCGGATTCATGCGTCGAAGGCGGACGAAGAGGTGCTGAACCGGCAGGCACTGCCAGCGGCGCGGCAGGCCTGGCGCGGAAAAGACCCGGAGTGCGACGAAGCATTCCGAATTGTTGGGGCGGCGCAGGGTTCGTTCACGCGGCCGAAAGCGGTGCAGGACGCGGTTCTCTATACCTATTGCGTGACGGGACACAATTTCGCTCGCAATGGCCTTGCGATTGTTGAAAATGGCGAATTGGCGGCGCACATCGTGTATGCCGGCGCATGGGACCACGACTTGTTTCCGGTGAAGGACCTCGATGGGAGCGGGCTGACGGCGATGCTGATGGTAACCGGCGGCGTGAACATGGGTCAGGTGTGGGAGACGGTGTCCATTGTGGAACTGGAAGGGGACGACGTGAAGAAGTTCGGCCGGACGCGGACGGTGGAGGATGCCTGTGAGGCTTCTCCGGCGGGTCCGAGGCAGGCATACCGGCTGTTTGCGAAGCCGGGCAGCCGGCCGTTGTTTTTCCTGGAGGCGTTTCAGAAGCCGTGTGTGGGGGCGAAGCGGTGGGCGAAGACGCGGGCGATCAAGCAGGTCACGCTTGAGGAAGACGAGATCGACTACGTTCGGCTGAAGTAAGGGCGGGGTTCTCAGTGAACATCGCGCACAACGGAGCCGCGCGGCTTACGCCGCTCGCGGCCCTGTGCGCTTAGCCGACGAAGCCGGCGCGGCGGCCTTTGGCGAGTTCGCGGATGACAGGGGCGGCGGCTTCGGCTTTGGTGACCATGCCGTCGCCGTTCGAGTCGAGGCCTTGATTCTGGGCGTAGGCGATGCTGGGCTGGCGGAAGAGCACGACGGCGTTCGGGCGGCCGATGGCGGCGGGCCAGAGGATGGCCATATAGACGTCCTCGACGCTGGTAATGCGGCGGTGGAAACCGCGGAAATACCTTTCGACGTAGTCAAGCTGCTCGACGGCGCTCATTTTGGCGAGCGCGTTGGTAGTGGTGCCGAGCTTCTGCGCGGTGTCGGGCATGAACTGAATGAGCCCGACGGCGCCGCTTCCGGCCTGGTTCTTGACGGAGGGGCTGAACGTCTCGCCGGTTTCAAAGGCCATGCAGGCCATGAGATAGTCCGGGTCGATGTTGAGGTTCTTGGCGATAGTGATGACCTTGCTCTTGAAGGCCGGGGTGACTTTGGCGCCGAAGGCGATCTGAGGCCGGGAGGGGGCGGCGACGAGGAGGCCGGCGAAGAGTTGGGCGCCGGCGAGGTCGAGGATTTCCTCGCGGCTGGGGAGGCCGATGAGGCTGGTGTTCTCCTGGAGGAGCGCGGCAACGCCGTCGACGATATGGGGGTTGAATTGAAAAGGCCGCAGCCAGCGCTGCGCTTCCTCCGGAGTGGAGAAGCGGCGCGCGGTGTCGTCGTGAGCGCCGCCGGGGAGGCGGAGTTCGATGCCGCCGTCGAGTTCGACTGCGATGGCCATAGGTTTAGAACTGAAAGACCTCAGACTGGACGCCGGGTTCGGCGACGACGAGGCGGGCCGCGCGGCCGCCGGCGGCGAGCGCCTGGGAGGCGGCCTGTTCGACGAGGGCGGGATGGTTGTTGTGGGCGCTCAAGTGGCCGAGGACGAGGGTAGTGGTGGCGGAGTCGAGCGAATCGCGGATGTAGTCGCAGGCGACGTCGTTCGACAGGTGGCCGTTGCGTCCCATGACGCGCTGCTTGACGGCCCAGGGGTAGGGGCCGACCTTGAGCATTTCGATGTCGTGGTTGGACTCGAGCAGGAGGAAATCGGCGCCGCGGAGGTGATAGCGGACGGACTCGGGGAGGTAGCCGAGGTCGGTGGCGATGCCGATGCGGAGGCCTTCGGCGCGGAAGCAGAAGCCGACGGGGTCGGCGGCGTCGTGGGGGACGGTGAAAGAGGTGACGGCGATGTCGCCGATGGAGAAGGACTGGCCGGCCTGGAAGGTTTCGAGGTTCGGGGTGAAGTCGCCCCAGGCGATGCCGGGCGCGGTGAGGCTGGTCAGGTAGACGGGGATGCCAAGGAGGCGGGCGAGGGCGACGAGGCCGCTGACGTGGTCGGAGTGTTCGTGGGTGATGAGGATGGCGTCGAGGGAGGCGGGGTCTTCGCCGATGGCGGTGAGGCGGTTGAGGATTTCGCGGCGGCTCAGGCCGGCGTCGATGAGCAGGCGGGTGCGGCCGGCGGCGAGAAAGGTCGCGTTGCCGGAACTGCTGCTTGCAAGTACGCAGAGCTTGACGATGCCGGGCCTCCTGGTTCATTGTGCCGGGCGAGGGGCGGGGAAGTAAAGGGGGAGTGGGAACGAACCTCGTGGAGACTGCTCGTCAAGCGACTGTTCGTTGCCCGGACTTGTTTGTTAGGAATTCATGATACGCTCAACGTTATTCTTAGGCGTGTCGTTGACTCTGGAAAAGAAGCTGCATCCCAACGCCATCAGACGGCTCATTTTGGATCAGTCGAAGCGGGCCAACGTGGGGCACATCGGATCCTGCTTGTGCGTTGCCGAAATTCTTGCGGCGCTGTACGGGGAGGTGATGAAGGGTAAGCCCGGCGACGCGGATCGGGATCGTTTCATTCTTTCGAAGGGTCACGCTGCGCTCGCACTTTATGCCGTTCTGAGACTACTGGGCGAAATTACCGACGAAGAGCTGAACACGTTTTGTTGCGACGGCAGTTTCTTTGGTGTTCATCCGGAGAGAGCAGTGCCCGGCATCGATTTTTCCACCGGGTCTCTCGGCCACGGTTTAAGTATCGCGGTGGGGGCTGCGCTGGCGGCACGTATGCAAAAGTCGCAGCGGCGCTTATTTTGCTTGATCAGCGACGCCGAATGCAATGAGGGATCTGTTTGGGAGGCCGTGATGTTCGCAGCCCATCACAAGCTCCACAACCTCCATGTAATTATTGACGCGAACGGACAGCAAGCCTTCGGGTTGACCCGCGATGTGTTGAATGCTTCAAACCTGAACGAGCGCTGGAAAAGTTTTGGATGGCGGGTGTCGGAAGTAGACGGCCATTCCGTTTCGGCTCTGGTCAACGTGCTTTCTTCCGAATCAAACGACTCGGCGCCTCACGTGGTCATCGCCACAACCACTTTTGGCCGCGGTGTCTCTTTTATGGAACAAGGCCGGCCTCTATCGCAGGCGCATCTGCCGGTTCAACCGATCAATTGGCACTACTTACCGATGAGCGATCAAGAATACAAAATTGCTCTTGCGGAGTTGGAGAGAGCACATTGAGGCGGGCTTTCGTTCAAAGCCTATGTCGCCTGGCGGCCCAGGACCCTCGTATCGTCCTGCTCACGGGGGATCTCGGCTACCTGGTAATGGAGCCGTTCCAACGCCAATTCCCGGATCGATTCTTCAATGCCGGCGTGGCCGAGCAAAACATGATCGGGCTGGCGACCGGGCTGGCCGAAGCGGGATTCCTGCCCTACACTTACTCGATTGCGACGTTTGCGGCGCTGCGGCCTTTCGAGTTTATCCGCAACGGGCCCGTGATGCACAACTTGCCGGTTCGGATGGTGGGCATGGGCGCCGGTTTCGAGTATGGACATGCCGGTCCAACCCACTACGGAACAGAGGATGTCGCCGTGCTGCGGACGCTGGCTGGTCTAACGGTTGTCATCCCCGCCGACCCCGCGCAAACCACCACCGCCATGCTCGCGACGAGCAAATTGCCTGGCCCCGTGTATTACAGCCTCGGCAAGGACGATGGCGCCGTGCTGCCGGAACTTGCTGGGCAGTTTGAACTGGGGCGTATCCAGATAGTCCGCGAGGGGCGTGACCTGGCCATCGTCACGATGGGAACCCTGGTGCGTGAGGCTCTAGCCGCAGCCGATGAACTGGCCGCTCACGGTGTTGAAGCTTGTGTTGCGGTTGTGTCCAATTTTAATCCCGATCCCGTCGATGACCTCGCCGACCTGCTCGCTAACCACAGTCAAGCGATCACTGTGGAAGCTCAGGCCTTGTCCGGAGGGCTCGCCGCTTGTGTCGGAACAGTCATTGCATCTCACGGACTCGCATGCCGCCTCAAGCCGCTGGCCGTGCGGACGCCGCCTGACGGAACCAGTGGCAGCCAACAAGATCGATGGCGAAAGCACGGACTGGATCGCGCCGGGATTGTCTCCAGCGTTCTTGCGACGGCTCGGGGAGCTTGTCAATGAGTGTTACATTGGCATCGGTCGTTCTGCCGGTTTATAACCAGGCGGACCACATTCAAACTGTCTTGGAGGAGTACGTCACGGCGCTCGAAAGGCTGGATTTTGCCTATGAGCTGCTGCCGGTGATCAACGGCCCGCGGCGCGACAAATCGCTCGATATTTGCCGAGGCCTGCAGCAGCGCTATCCGCAGATCCGCACCGAATGCATCGAGGAAGGCGGTTGGGGGCGCGCGGTCCGGCATGGCCTTGCCAAGTGCAAGGGCGACTTGGTTTGCTATGCGAACTCGGCGCGGACGACGGCCAAAGACCTGCTTTTGATGTTGCTTTATGGATCCGTTCATGATGGCTGCGTCGTGAAAGCCAACCGCAAGATCCGCGAGAACTGGAGACGGCGGTTGGGCTCGCTGATTTACAACCTGGAGTGCCGGGCGCTATTCGACCTGCCGTACTGGGACGTGAACGGCACTCCGAAGGTTTTTCCCCGTCAGCTTCGCGCGCTGATGGAACTAAGCCGGAACGACGACCTTATCGACCTTGAGTTTCACGCGATTTGCCGCCGTGAAGGCTACGAGGTTCTGGAAGTGCCTATCTTCAGCACTTCACGCCATTCGGGACGGAGCACGACAAGTCTGCTCTCCGCGTATCGCATGTATGCGGGCGCGTTGAAGCTGCGCGGAGCCATGGTGAACGGCCGGAGAACATCGGCTTCCCAATGAAGGTGCATTCTCTGCGGGATATGTGGGCGCGTCATTCCGCCGAATGGCGCGATACAGCTCAGATCGCGAGCCAATGGCGCGAGGCCGCCGGCGTAGATCCGCCGCTACTCGAATCGAAAGCATCGAGCGGGTGGTGGGATCTGATCGCAGAAGCCGGGATCACATTGGTAGTAAGCCGCGAATATGAGCACCTTTTGATGGCCATGAGCGCGCCGGAAGGAAGACCCAAGCTGAGTTTTTTCCCCATGCCGCACCCGTCGGGCCTGGCCGCCGACCGTACGGCGCAGCGGCTCTACGCCGCAAGCACCCGCAATCCAAACCAAGTATTTGTTTTCCGGCCCGCGTCCGGCAAACTGGATCGTCTGGACGTCACAGCCAAGCAGTGGCCTGGTTCGCCGCTGGCGCCGGTTGCCACGACAACCTATCCCGGCAGTCTCTATATGCACGATTTGGCGGTCGTCGGTGGACAATTGTTCGCCAATGCGGTGGGACACAACGCCGTCGTACGGTTGGGGACCGAGGGCTGCTTCGAGCGCGTTTGGTGGCCGCGTTGCATTGAACGAGATGGCGACCCTGTCGTTGGCCAAAACCACATTCAACTAAACTCCATCGCAGCCGGTAAAACAATTCGCAATTCGTTCTTTTCGGCGTCATCGGCGGAAATCTCCCGGTTGCGCCCGGGCCACTTGAACTATCCCGTAAACGGACGTGGCGTGATCTTTTCCGGTAGGACCCGTGAGCCGATTTGTACCGGCTTGACCCGGCCTCACTCGGCGCGTCTGGAGCCGGAGAAGGGAACGTCCAGCAGAGGCACGACCGGCAAGGGCCGCCGTCTCTGGGTAGCCAATAGCGGATATGGAGAACTGGGCTACGTAGACGGCGGGAAGCTTGAGGTTATCGCTCGCCTTCCGGGTTGGACGCGCGGTCTGTGCATCATCGGAGATATTGCAATGGTTGGCACCTCGCGGGTAATTCCGAGATTCGCCCGCTACGCGCCGGGACTCAATGTTGCGTTGAGCCGCTGCGCGATCCACGCGGTTTCGCTATCGAGCGGCAAGGTATTGGCAAAAATGGAGTGGCCACACGGAAACCAGGTTTTCGCGTTGGATTGGATGGATGCCAAACACACCGAAGGCTTCGTTTTCGAAGCCGGGACTCGAAACCGCAAGAAAGAAACAGCGTTCTTTTACACCCAGTATTCCGAGCCGGGCAATTGATGGGGGAGACCATGGACAGAGGCTTTCGTCTTTTGATGATCGGGGCCATGTACGAAAACGGCGGCAACACCACGCATCGCTTTCTGGATGGCCATCCACAGATGTTTGTTTATCCATTTGAATCGCAGACCGGCACTAAGTACGTCAATGACATGCTCAGTAGCATGTTTCCCTTGAAATACCGCTGGCCCGTGTTTCCTCTGGATGCCACACCGTACCAGGATTACAAGGCGATCATCGATGAAGAGTGCAAGGTGCGGGCCCGAACGCCTCATGTGAGCAAATTCCGTCATGTTCCGTTCGACTTCGATGATGACGAGCGCTGCCGCATCTACATCGACTATGTCGAGAAGTCGGGCCGCAGCGCCGGCACCAATGTCGCTGCGTTCTTTCGCGCGACCTTCGATGCGTGGAAGGATTTTCGCCGGACGGGAAGAGAGGTGGTGTATGTCGGCTACAGTCCGATTATCACGGTCGATGCGGATAAGATCCTGAATCAACTTTCCGGAGCGCACGTGCTTCACGTAGTTCGTAATCCCTGGTCGGCATTCGCGGACACGTCAAAACGCCCGATGCCG
>JAKAJI010000510.1 GCA_021813825.1 Acidobacteriota bacterium
TTCATGACAACCATTGTTCCATAGAGCGTGAGTGGCTTCCCGGAATCGGAGAGTGTGTGCGACAGCCTGCTTACGATCGGGGCTCAGTCTTGCGACAGGAATGGGAGGAGCGCTCTTCAAAGCAGCGGAAGTCTTCGCACGCGGATCCGATTCCGGTCCACCGAGACAGCCGCACCTTCAGACAGGGCGGACTCACACTGAAGGCAGACCGCGCGGATGAGATCCGCTTGCTCTGTGGCGTCAATGCCGCCGATGCGAAGCAGGATCACGGAGGGGCGGCCCTGCGAGGCGATCGCAAGATGGGCATGAAAGTCATGATCTCACGTGACGCAGACTCGCTGGCCGGCGCGGGCTGCCTCGAGGATGGCCGCGTCTTCAGCACGGTCCAGCCCGATCTCGGTGACATGAATCGCGTCGAAGCCCTGTTGCCGAAGTAGCGCGGCGGCGCGAGGGGCGAGGCCCTGGTCGAGGAGGAGACGGATCATGCCACGCGATCGATGGTTAAACGCTCGTCATTGACAGCCGCGGCGGCGTAGCGGAGGGCTTGTTGCAGGTCTTCGGGCTCGAGGTAGGGGTACTCGGCGAGGAGGGATTCGCGGTCCGGGAAAGCGGCAAGGAGTTCGAGGACACGGCGGACGGTGATGCGCATGCCGCGGATACAGGGCTTGCCGCCGCATTTGCCGGGTTCGACGGTGATGCGATCGAAGGGGTCGACCGTTGCCATATAGTCAGTGTAAAACGGCGCCGGGATCAGGATTCGGCGGGGCGGAGGGCGGCGAGGGAGAGGAAGACGAGGGCGATCCAGAGGGCGTCGGCGAGGAGGAGGTGGAAGATCTGCATGGGGACGGGGGCGAGGAGGGCGACGTTGACGGCGCCGGCGATGAGTTGGGCGATGGTGAGGAGGAGGACGGCGAGGGCGAGGTGGGAGTGGAGTTTGGGGAGATGGGCGCGGAGGACGCGGAGGGTCGAGAAGACGACGATGGCGGCGCCGGTGAGCGCGATGACGGGGTGGGCGAGGCGGAGGCGAAGCAGGAGGTTCGAGGTGGAGCTGAAGTCCTGATGGAGGCCGGCGGTTAATGAGGTTGCGGGGAAGAGGGTGTCGCCGAGGGCGGCGATGGCTCCGCTGACGCAGACGATGAGAGCCGCGACGAGAGCCGCGGCGAGGGACGGCGGGAGCGAACGGGAGGCGGCGGGGCGCGCGGGTTGGGAGGCGAGCCAGGCGACGACGGCGAGGGAGGCGAGGAGGAGTTGGGTGTTGGTGAGATGGGCGGCGAGATAGACGACGCGGCCGAGGGAGACGTTTTTGGCGACGTAGTCGAACAGGACGAGGCCGGCGCCGAGGAGGGCTTCGAGCAAGAGGAAGCCGAGGGCCCAGAGGGTAGCGCGGCGGAGGACGTGGCCGGGGGGAAAGGCGCGGAAAGCCCAAATGACGAGCAGGACGACGGCGGCGAGCGAGGCGCCGCTCATGATGCGGTGGGTGAATTCGATGAGGGTTTCGATGGCGGCGGCGCGGGGGACGACGACGCCGTTGCAGAGCGGCCAGTGGTTGCCGCATCCGGCCCCGGAGCCGGTGGCGCGGACGACGGCGCCCCAGAGGACGACGAGCACGTTATAGAGCAAGACGGCGAAGGCGTAGCGGCGGAAAGCGGGCGAGGCGGTGATGCGCGCGGCGGGGGCAAAGCGGGTAGCCACGTTTTTCAATGTAGCGCGGCGGTGCGCGGGCGCGCGGAAACGGGCCGGAGTACAATGCTCGCGTGGCCAAACAATACGACTGCGTTGTGGTTGGGGGCGGGCATAACGGACTGGTGACGGCGGCGTACCTGGCGGGCGCGGGGCGGAGCGTGCTGGTGCTGGAGCGGCGCGAACTGGTGGGCGGATGCTCGGTGACGGAGGAGATTTGGCCGGGGTACCGGGTGTCGACGGCGGCGTACCTGAGCAGCCTGTTGCAGGACCGGATCGTGAAGGACCTGGAGCTGGAAAAGCTGGGTTACCAGGTGGACGCGAAAGACCCGGCGTTCTTTTCGGTGTATCCGGACGGGCGGCATTTTTTTATGTGGCAAGACGAGGGGAAGACGCTGGGCGAGATCGCCAAGTTTTCCCGGCACGACGCGGACGTGTTTCCGGCGTACGAGGCGCACCTGGAGAAACTGGCGACGGTGGTGGAGGGGCTGCTGCTGGAGGCGCCGCCGGAGTTTCCGCCGGCGGGAATCGGGGATTTTCTGGATTATCTGAAGCTGGCGGCGCGGCTGCGGAAGCTGGGCGCGAAAGAGATGACGGGGCTGGTGAACATTTTCACCATGAGCGCGGCGGATTTTCTGGACCAGTGGTTCGAGTCGCCGCAAGTGAAGGTGACGCTGGCGACGGATGGGGTGATTGGGGCGAATGGGGGTCCGCGTTCGCCGGGGACGGCGTATATTCTGCTGCATCACGTGATGGGGGGCGTGGCGGGGCACCGGGGGTTGTGGGGATTCGTGCGCGGAGGGATGGGCGCGATATCGAACGCGATTGCGGAGGCGGCGCGGCGGCGGGGCGCGGAGATCCGGACGGGCGCTGGGGTGAAGAAGATCGTGGTGAAAGACGGCGCGGCGCGGGGGGTGGTGCTCGAGAACGGGGACGAGATTTCGGCGAAGGTGGTGGCGAGCAACTTAGACCCGAAGCGGACGTTTTTGCAGTTAGTGGGGGACTGCGAGTTAGAGCCGGAGTTTGCGAAGCGGATCCGGAACTACCGGTGCGAGGGGACATCGGCGAAAATCAACCTGGCGCTGGACGGGCTGCCGGAATTCCGGGCTTTGCCGGGCGCGCCGGGGCCGCAGCACCGGGCGACGATGCATATCTGCCCTTCGATTGAATACGTGGAGCGGGCGTGGGACGACGCGAAATATGGGCGGCCGTCGCAGGCGCCGATGCTCGAGATGACGGTTCCGACGATGTATGACGCGACGCTGGCGCCGGAGGGGCGGCACGTGATGGGGATTTTCCTGCAATACGCGCCGTACACGCTGCGGGAGGGAAGTTGGGAGGAGTTGCGAG
>JAKAJI010000093.1 GCA_021813825.1 Acidobacteriota bacterium
GCAGCGAAAACCCCCCCACCCCCGCCGAAGCCGCCCCGCTCCTCGCCGCCGCCCGCGCCTCCGCCCGCACCCGCCAACGCAACCTCATCGCCCCCCTCGCCGCCATCGACGCCATCGAAGCCGCCGTCTCCCTCCCCTTCGACCAAGGCCTCCAGCGCGAAGCCGAACTCTTTGAGCACTGCCTCTTCTCCGATCAATCGAAAGCCCTCATCCACGTCTTCTTCGGCGAACGCGAAGTTGCCAAAATCCCCGGCATCCCCAAGGACACCCCCGTCCGCGAAATCCGCCGCGCCGCCGTCGTCGGCGCTGGCACCATGGGCGCGGGCATCGCCATGGTCTTCTCAAACGCCGGCATTCCCGTCCTCCTCAAGGAATCCGACTCCACCGCCCTTGGCCGCGGCCTCGCCGCCATCCGCCGCAACTACGAGTCCTCCGTAAAAAAAGGCCGCCTCTCCCAAGCCGCCGTCGAGGAGCGCCTCGAACGCATCCACCCCACCCTCACCTACGACGGCTTCGCCGACGCCGATATCGTCGTCGAAGCCGTCTTCGAAGGCATGGCCTTCAAGCGCAACGTCTTCGCCGAACTCAACACCGTCTGCCGCCCTTCCGCCATCCTCGCCTCCAATACCTCCACTCTCGATATCGACGAAATCGCCTCCGTCACCTCCCGCCCGGAAATGGTCATCGGCATCCACTTCTTCAGCCCGGCCCATGTCATGCGCCTCCTCGAAATCGTCCGCGGGGAGCGCACCTCGAAAGAAACCATCGCCACCTGCATGGCGCTGGCCCGCCGCCTCGGCAAAGTCGCCGTCCTCGCCGGCAACTGCCGCGGCTTCATCGGCAACCGTATGTTCGGTCCCTACCGCCGCGAAGCCCAGTTCCTCGTCGAAGAAGGCGCAACCCCCGAAGCCGTCGACTCCGCCCTCTACGATTTCGGAATGGCCATGGGACCCCTCGCGACCGGCGACCTCGCTGGCCTCGACGTCGGCTGGCGCATCCGCAAAGAATTCGGCGACCTCACCGACACCTCCGTCCGCCAACCTCGCATCGAGGACCGCCTCTGCGAACTCGGCCGCTTCGGCCAGAAAACCGGCGCCGGCTGGTTCCTCTACGGCCCCGACCGCAAGCCCCAGCACGACCCGGAAACCGATCGCATCGTCTCGGAAACCCGCGCCGCCCTCGGCTTCACCCCCCGCTCCATCTCAGCCGAAGAAATCGTCGACCGCACCATCCTCGCCCTGGTCAATGAAGGCGCCCGCCTCCTCGAAGAAGGCATCGCCCTCCGCAGCGTCGACATCGATATCGTCTACGTCAACGGCTACGGCTTCCCCGCTTACCGCGGCGGCCCCATGCACTACGCCGACACCCTCGGCATACCCCGCGTCCTCGCCCGCATCAAAGAATTCGAAGCCCAACACGGCGCCCTCTGGACCCCCGCGCCGCTGCTGGTCCGCCTCGCCGCCGCCAACGCAACCTTCTCCGCCTGAACCCATCACTTCGGCCCCGCGCTCCGCGCCTTCCCTTTGCCCCCATACCGCACCGGCGCCTGCTCGAGCGCATCCGCAAGCGCCGCCTGCACCGCCGCATCCCCCGGTTCGCGCGCCGCCGCCTCCCGCAGCAACTTCAACCCTTCTTCCCACTCCCCATTCCGCAGCAAAGCCACCGCCAGATTCACCTCAATCCCGTTATGCTCCGGCGCCAACTGGTGCGCCGCCCGATACTTATCAATCGCCCCAGCCAGCTTTCCCGCTTTCTCCATCTCCGCCCCTTCGTTGTTCAACCGCAGCGCCGTTACCAGGTCCTGATCCGCACGGTCCCGCGCCCGCAGCATCTCCACCAGTTGCGCCTTCACCCGGTCCGCTTCCGCCGCCTGCCCCGTCTCGCGCAACGCCCGCTGCAAGCCATTCAGCACGGATTGGTCGTTCGGTGCCACTCGCGCCGCCGCCTGCAGGTGCGGCAACGCCTCCGCCGCATTCCCCTCATCCAGGTATTCCATCCCCAGCCGTCGCTGCGCCACCGCGTCATCCGGCTTCAGTTCCACCGCCCGCCGCAGCGCCGCCATCGCGCCCCTTGAATCCCGCATTGTTTGACGCACCGCCCCCAAGTCCGACCACGCTTCCGCAAACCCCGGTTGTAACTTCACCGCCCGCTCCAGCGCCGCTTCCGCCTTCTGCGCCTCGCCGCTCCCGGCATAAATCTTGGCGCGCAAGTAAAGCGGGTACGCCGCATCAACGTTATCCCCCAATAACCCGATCGCCGCATCCAACTGCTTCGCCGCAGCTCCTGTCTCGCCCGCCTCGAGCAGCGCCGCCCCCAAATTCACCCGCGCCGGAGCAAACTTCCCATCCAAATCCACCGCCTTCTCGAATCGTCCCCGTGCGCTCTTCCCCTCGCCAAACGCGTTGTAAGCCTCCCCTAGCGCGTTCTGCGCCTCCGCTGAATCCGGCCGCAGACTCACCGCTGCCGTCAACTGCTTCAGACACTCCTCCCTCTGTCCCGCCTCCTGCAACAAACTCCCCAGCAATAAGTGCGCCTCCACATTCTTCGGCTCCGCCGCGGTCACCCCCCTTAGTAACTCAATCGCCTCCGCCCGCCGCCCTTGCATGACTAAGTCCCAGGCATGCTGCACCTCATCCGGACCTCCCCGCGAAACCGCCGCAACCATCAACAGCGCCGCCGCCACCCTCCACACCGCTGTCTTCCCTCGACTCACACCCCGCGCCCCATCTTCACCGCCCGCCTGATCCCCTTGCCCTCCGTCACCTCGATCAACTGCCCCGTCTCCACATCCCGCAACCGCTCCACATCGCCCAGTGGCCACCGGATTTCCACGTCCACCTTCTCTGCCGTCCCCACCCCAAAATGCAGCCGGAAATCGCTAGCCGAAAGATACGACGACTGGCTCATCACTTCCTGCGTCTGCACCCTTGCCCCGTAACGAACCGTCACCCGCGCCCCAATCGCGCTCCGGTTCGATTTCACCCCCGTCAGCTTCACCTTGACGAATCGGTTCGCCCCGCCCACATCGTTTCGCAGCAGCGACGGCGGCTCGTTCTGGTTCACGATCAGAATGTCCACGTCCCCATCATTGTCGAAATCGCCGAACGCGCATCCCCGGCTCGAGTGCGGAGCCTCCACCCCCGGTCCGCCCATCCCGGGTAACTCCTCAAACCGCCCGCCGCCCAAGTTTCGGAAGATCACCCGCGGTGTCCGGTAAGCATCGACTAACTCCGGATAAATTCCTCCCGTAACCCAGAAGATATCCGGATTCCCGTCATTGTCCAGGTCCGGCGCGCCCGCGCCCCACGAGATATAACGCGTCTCCACGCCCAGCCCCGCGTCAAGCGTAACATCCCGAAATCCGCCCTTCCCGTCGTTGAAATACAAACCCGGCGTGTCCGAGGAATAGTGCGTCTTGAGAATATCCAGGCTCCCGTCCCCTTGAAAGTCCGCTACCACTACGCCCATCCCCGCCTGCTCCATCCCGTCGTCGCTTAGAGCCACGCCCCGTTCCAACCCCTCCTCGTTGAACGTCCCGTCGTGTCTATTCCGGAACAACAGGCTCGGCGTCGAGTCGCACGCCACATAAATATCCGGCCACCCATCGTTGTCGAAATCCGCCGCCACGGCTGTCAGCCCGTATCCGCCGGCCACTTTCCCCACGCCCGAAGCCGCCGTCACATCCCGAAACGTCCCGTCACCATTGTTGTGATATAGCGAGTGCCGTCCGTATGGCAGTCCCCGCGGCCCGCAGAAAAGCCCCTCGCTGTTGCACGCCGTCGATTGTCCCGCCCGCGGCACGGTCTTTTCGTCGAACGTCACATAATTCGCAACGAATAAGTCGAGCCTGCCGTTCCGGTCGTAGTCCACAAAACAACAGCCCGACCCGAACCGCGCCGCCGCGTTCCACAATCCCGCTTCCCGGGTTACATCGGTAAATGTCCCGTCGCCGTTGTTCCGGTAAAGGGCATTCTGCGGCCATCCAGTAAGGAAAATATCCTCGTGCCCGTCGTTGTTATAATCCCCAATCGCGACGCCGTAGAAGTAACCCGTCCGGAACAGCCCCGCGCTCTGAGTAACATCGGTGAACGTCCCGTCGCGGTTGTTCTTATACAGCCGGTTCGAGGCATCCGTCGGTGCATCCCCGAACCGCGACCCGGTCAATACCAGGATGTCTAGCCACCCATCGCCGTCGTAGTCGAAAAACGCCGCCCCGCAACTCATCGCCTCCACGATGTAGTCCGCGCGGCGTGGATGCCCGCAGATCACCGGCCGCGTCAGTCCCGCCTCCCGCGCCACGTCCGTCAGCCGGCACGGAAAAGGGCGCCCGGAGAACCTTCCTCGCGGGGCGGGTGTAATCCCGCGCGAAGCCATCCCCCCGTGGGCGCCCAATCCCTGCCCAAGCAATTTACTCGCCGGAATCGCCAACGCACAAAGTAGATCCCGGCGGTGCACCCAACGCGTCACCAGAATATTTTAAGGCTCAACTCAATTTGCCGGCCGCTGACCAACGCTGCCGTCGCGGTCTGCGAACCAAATGTGCCTCCGGGCGAACCCTGGTACAAAGCCTGTCCGAACGTCGAATCGTAGATGTTCGTGTCCGGATCTCCTCGGTTGAGATTGTTGAATGTGTTATAAGCCGTCATGCGCAACTCCGCCCGGAGGCGCTCCGTAATTTGAAAGTCTTTTGCCAGGTTCGTGTCCAGATCGAAAAACGCCGGACCAGTGAGGCACCCAAACTGCAGCGGGTTCGTTCGTAAGACGTAGCTGTTGTTCGGAATCGGCTGGAACGCCGCTGTGTTGAACCAATGCTGCGGCGTTGGGTTCGATACACACGGATTGCCGGTCACAATCATGTTCCCAAACTGCGGATAATCTCCCGAATTCCAGGTCAGGACCGGCGTCAGCTTCCAACCGCCGATTAATGCGTCCACGGCCTTCGGGGTGTTGGCGAAATACTTGCGCCCCTTTCCAATCGGCAACTCGTAGGTGCTTACTGCTGTAATCCGGTGATGCGGTTGGTTGCTATCTTGCCACTGGAAGGTATTGGTGTAGTAAGTCAAATCATTAAAATTGTTGATCTGGGAAGCCTCGAGCGTGTACACATACGCAAACATGAAGTTATACCCGTGTGTAAACGGCTTCTGGATCGTCACCTGAAACTGGTTGTAGTGCTCGAGGTTGCAGCACGTTCCGATCTGAAACAGCGGCCCGTACTGCGGATACGGCACCAGCAACGAGGACAGCGGAACCTGGGCCTGGTTATACAGGGGTCCTGGCATCACGGTTGTGTTGAGGTAATGGTAGAACGGGTTCGACACCGTTTGACTCAACTGGCTGAAGTTGTTCGCAAATTGCTGTTCGATCGCCGGATTGATCGCGTTCAGTTCCTGGGTATACTGTTGATGCCCTAAGTTGAGGAAGTAGGTGAACGACGCCACGAACTGGTCCGGAAACTGGTGTTGAAAGTTGACGTTGATCCGGTCGTTGTAGGCATATTGGTAATTCTGCGGATACCACAGCAGATTCTCGCCTCCACGCCCGACATTCGTCCCTAGCGCCTTCCCGTTCACGGGACCGAAGTTAGGCAACAGCGGATTGCTCGGCGGGAACGGGTTCGAAATCGTCTCTTGCGGAACCCCGTTCAGCAGCGGAGCCGCAAACTGGTATCCTGTCATGCCAAAAAAGGGCGGTTCGAGAAAATTGATATCCTCAAAACCTGCCACCGGCGCTGATGTAAAGTTATATTCGCTTGGGACCACGTAACGCGCGTAGCCAACCCGCAGCGCCGTGTTATCGTTGATCCGGTACGCCAATCCCGCTCGCGGCGCCAGCGCCAGCGCCGGCGGATTCCACATACCCGGATGGCCGGGCGTGGTGAAGTTCCACGCTCCCGTCCAGTGATAAAAGTTCGGACCGCCTACCAGCGCCAGGGCCTGCGCCGGCATCTGCGGCGGATTCTGCTGCATCGCCGGCACCGGCGCATTCAGGTTCATCGCCTGCGACAGATTGTGCGCCCCGTCGCTCCACGCCGTCTCATACTCGTCCCGCAGTCCCAGATTCAGCGTTAGCCGCGAATTCACTTTCCAGTCGTCCTGAATGAACATTCCCCAATAGTTATTGATCGGAATCGGCACCGGCCCGCCCACCATCTCGGTCTGGTTGTCCAAGGCGCCGAGCAGGAATGTCGCAAACTGATCGCCCACCAGTTGGGTGTTCGGATTGACGAACGTATTCGCCGTCAAGGCCGAATTAAAGTAGAACTGCGAGGTGTTTGATACAAATACCGGCCCGGAGGCCCGCCGGTACTCCATGCCGGCCTTCAGAAAATGGGATCCGCGTTGCTGCGAAATCTTCCCGCTGACGGCCTCCCCTTGCGGCTTCTGGTTCCAGTAAAACCCGCGTCCCCCGTAGCTCTGCCCACCAATCACGAGCCCCGGATAGTACACGGGAAGCCCCGGCGAGTTCTCAAAGTACGGCTGATACCAGGGATTGTTCGGCCAGAACTGTTGCCACCCGTTGGCCCCCAGCGTCGGCGAAACGTAAGCATCTGTTAGATTGTTCCAGTCCCCATGTATTTCCACCGCCGTCCGTGGACTTGCCGTCCAGATGACGTCACCGGCCAAGTCGTTGGCCGATCGGTCCGTGCCGGTGGGCAAATACAACGGTGAGTTGTTCGGCGTCGGGTTCGAAGCAATATCGGTCGAATGATACCGCCCAAACCGGCCATAAGCCCGGATGTTGTCAGTCACGTTCCAATCCACACGGTCGTCGAAGTTCAGATAGTTCCACGCGTCCGTGTAACCCTTCTCAAAGTTATTCAGGCCTGTGATATTGGCGCCAGGATTGTTCGGCGCCCAAAAACCCTTCGCAAACTGCACCGACAGCGGATCGAACCGGTTCGAAGGAATTATGTTTCCCGGAAACGGAGTCCGCGTCACCGTTCCGTTGGAACCCACTGTGGTCGAAAACGGGTCGTATATAGTCCGTATCCCACCGTCGATGTTATAAGACTTTGAGAAATTCCCCTGTGCCTCCAGCGCTGTCGGCACCGTAATCGCGTACGCCCCCGGGCTGTCCACTTTCCAGTCCTCAAGTGAGAAGAAGTTGAACACCTTGTTATGCTTGATCGGATTCCCCAGTGTTCCGCCGAACGTGTTCTGCCGCTGAGCGTTGAAGCTAAATCTCGTACGGTCGGCTTCGGCGTTCAGCCACGGATACCGCCCGAGATAGAACACGTCCCCGTGATACTCGTTCGTTCCCGGTTTGGTTGCCAGTGAAATCACGCCCCCGGCGCTGTGACCTTGTTCGGCGTCCACGCTGTTCTGGCTTACCACCACTTCCTGCACATCGTCCATGTTCGGAGGATAGGTGTACTTGTGCCCCAACCCCACCGGGCTCCCATCCACCTCCAGATTGTTCTTCAGATTCGTCCCGCCGCCCAGATCGACGCTGTTGGCCGACCACGATAAAAATGGCATCACTTCGCCCCGCGTATTAATTGCCTCCGGCGCCAGCAGGGTCAGCTTGAAGGGATTCCGGTCGTACCGGGGCGTCTCCTTGGCCATCGTCGAGTCGATCGTCAGGTTCTGATCCGACGAATTAAACTGTACGTCTACCGGCGACGTCGTCACCGTCACGCTTTCCTGGATGGCGCTTGTCTTCAGCGTCGCGTTCACCGTCACGTCGCCCAACGCCTGCATCACAATGTTTTCCTGGGTGAATCTCGCAAATCCGCTTGCCTCCACTGTCAGTGTGTAAGATCCCGGATCTACATAATCGAAAACGTAAACTCCGGTCGTGCTCGTCTGCCGCACAGTCCGGATCCCCGTGTTGACATTCAGCAGCGTCACCATCGTGCCAGGAATGATCGCGCCGCTCTCGTCCGTCACTGTTCCCGTAATCCGTCCTCGGATCTGGCTGAGCAATGGAACGCTCAACACGATCACTAGACTTACCGCCGCCATGGCGCGCGACAAACGTTGTTTCATATACCCCCCTTGTCGTTATGAGCGGGTCCCTTGGTTGGACAAACCCCCGCTCGTATGGGGAGAGAATGACACGGAACATTTAAAAAGTCAGTGGGGATTTCAAAATAGTTGAAAACTATTTTCTCCCGACCACCGAAAGGCCGCCATCAATTCGCTTCAATGCGGTGTATACTTGCCTCCGGCGATGAAAACAACCCTTTTCCAGGCTGCCGCGATAGCCTCCGCCGCCGCCCTCATCTCTTGCTCTGCCGGGCCTTCCCCGGAACCATCCGCAACTCCCGCCCCCAAAGGCGTCGGCTCCATCGTCCGCCTCGACCCCGCCTTCGACAAACTTGTCCCGCCCGGCACGGTCATCGAAAAGGTCGCCGGCGGCTTCCAGTTCACCGAAGGCCCCCTCTGGCGCCCCGACGGCCATCTCTGGTTCAGCGACGTCATGGGGAACGTCGTCCGCTCCCTCACCCCCACCGGCCAGGTCCAGGTCCTCATCGAAAGCGCCGGCGGCGTCTCCCACGCCCCCCCAGGCTCCTTCATCGGACCCAACGCCATGGCCGCCGATAAAGACGGCTACGTCCTCCTCTGCCAGCACACCAACCGCCGCATCGTCCGCCTCGACCCCCAACTCCGCCAGACCGTCTATCTCGACAAGTTCGAAGGCAAGCGCTTCAACAGCCCCAACGACCTCGTCTTCCACGCCGACGGCGCTCTTTACTTCACCGACCCTCCCTACGGCCTCCTCAAACAGGACGACGACCCCGCCAAGGAACTCAAGTTCAACGGCGTCTTCCGCTACGCCGGTGGCAAACTCACCGCCGTCATCAAGGACCTCACCCGCCCCAACGGCATCGCCTTCTCCCCCGACGGCAACACCCTCTACATCTCCAACTCCGACGAGCGCCACAAGGTCTGGATGCGCTACGACGTCAACCCCGACGGTTCTGTCTCCAACGGCCGCGTCTTCGCCGACGTCACCAACGAAACCGAACCCGGCAACCCCGACGGCATGAAAATCGACTCCGCCGGCAACATCTACGGCTCCGGCCCCGGCGGCCTCTGGGTCTTCTCCCCCGACGGCAAGCACATCGGAACCATCAAACCCGGCGAAACTCCCGCCAACTGCGCCTGGGCCGAAGACGGCAAAACCCTCTACATCACCGCAACCACCAGCGTCTACCGCATCCACGTCGCCGTCCCCGGCGAAAAGGCCCTCTATCAATAACCTCCCTATGACCACCCGAAGAACCTGCCTCGCAACTCTGCTCTCCTCCGGCGCCGCGCTCAGCGCCCCGCCCCAAAGCAACGCCTCCAAACCCATCGTCCTCTTCGTCGACATGCCCGTCGACCCCGCGCGCGAAGACGAGATGGTGCGCTCCTTCCACACCGTCTTCAAACCCACCGCCGAAAAACACCCCGGCTACATTGACGTCAAAATCGTCAAAATCGAAAAGGCCCTCATGGGCGCCGCCCCGCCCTCCGTCAACTACCGCTTCATCCTCGTCTATGAAAACGAAGAACTCCGCCAAAAATGGGTCGCCTCCGCCCCCCATATCAAAGCCTGGGCCAAAATCGAAAGTACCTTTTCTACCAAAAGCTACACCGTCCTTCTCTGTCAGGACGTCTAGCGCAATCCCCGTTGCCGACTCCCCACCTTTTCCGCAATGACATTCACGAGGTCCCGGCATATAATGTGACCCAACACTGGTATTGAAGGGAGAATCGGCCATCTTTACCGCACCTGCAGCAGAACCGGATCAACAGCATTCAGCGAGCGGCCCGCGCCGGCCCCTCGCCTCGACGCGCATTCACGCTTCCTGCGCACTCTCCCTCTTCCTGTGCCTTCCGCCCGCGCCGTCGCTCCACGCCGCTGAACCACTCGCCCAGCGCATCTCCCACACCGACCCTTCCAAATACACCCGAAGCCGCTCCCACTCGAGCGCCGGCGACATGGCCTGCGAACTCCTCGTCTCTCCCTCCGCCCTCGACGTCCCGCTCAACTTCATCCACCGCTGCCAGATCATGCCCGGCGGCGGCGTCGGCCATCACTTCCACAACACCAACGAGGAGATGTTCGTCATCTTCAACGGCTCCGCCGAATTCACCATCGACGGCCGCACCTCCACGCTCCAGGGCCCCGTCGGCGCTCCCTGCCGCATGGGCCACTCCCACGCCATCTATAACCCCTCAGATCATCCCGTCGAGTTCATGAACATCAACGTCGCCTCCATCAAGGGCCACTACGACGCCTTCAACCTCGGCGACCCCCGCACTAACGTCCCCTTCAAGGATCCGATCCCCGTCTTCATGACCATGCGCCTCGATAAGTCCCTGCTCCACCCGGCCCCCAACTACCGTGGCGGCCGCGGAACTGTCGAGTATCGCCGCGCCCTCGACCCCGACGTCTTTCTTACGAACTGGTCTTACGTCGACCATCTCTTCCTCCCCGCCGGCGCAACCGAGGGCCTGCACCGGCATCAATATGTCGAAGAGGTCTACTACGTTTTGAACGGCTCCGGCCGCGCCACCGTCGCAGGCGATAGCACGCCCATCGCCTCGGGCGACGCCGTTCCCATCCGCTTCCGCGAACCCCATTCGTTCGAAGGTGGTCCCCAAGGCCTCGAACTAATGATTATTGGCATCTCGAGTAAGAAGGGTGTCGTCGACACCGAAGTCCTGGAACCCACGGCGCCCGCCGTGGCCCCCAGATAACCCATGAAACAAGTTACTACGGTCACCAAAGTCTGCCGCATTATCGACGAGTTGGCCCGCTGCGAGCGGCTCGGCGTAAGTGAACTCTCGCGCAGAACGGCGCTTCTGCCCAGCGACATCCACCGCCTCCTCGCCGCGCTCCGTGAAACCGGCTATGTCGAGCAGGACCCCGGCACGAAAAAATACGAGATGGGTGTCCACGTTCTCCGCATCGGCCTCGAGGCCTGCCAGCAGAACCATCTCTACGAAAGCGCGCATCCCGAACTCGTCGACCTCGCCCGCCGCATCCGCGCCCGCGTCCACCTCGGCGCCTTCGATGGCAGCCGTACCAAAGTCTTCCTCATCGACGACATCCCCGGAACCGAGGAGGACCACTCCAAAGCCCGCCTCGGCGGCGTCGAACCCTTCCACTGCTCCGCGCTCGGCAAGGTCGTCGCCGCTTCCATCGATACCGGCGCCCTGCAGCAGGCGCTCGAAAAGACCGGCATGCCCCGCGGCACCTCGCGCACCATCACCGAGCTTGAGGCCCTCGGACGCCATCTCAACGACGTCCGCGGCCAGGGCTACGCCGTCGATCGCGAAGAGTGCTTCGACGGCCTCTGCTGCCTCGGCGTCGCCGTCCGCGACGCCGACGGAGAAGTCGTCGGCTCCATCAGCACCTCGATGTCCGCTGTGCGCTTCAAAACCAGAAACGAATTCGTCCTCGCCGAAGAGCTGTCCGAGGCCTCGGCCCGCATCTCAACGGCCTTAGGTAAGTCCCGCCGCACCGGCCCGGACTGGCGCCGCCGCCTCCGCGACTAGACTTCGCCGCCTCGTAACCCGCTCCGTCACCCCTGCGCCGGAGGTGGCGCCGGCGTCAGCCCATGCCGCCGCATGATCTCCACCATCTTCACCCGGTCCGCAGGCCCGCCCGTCGCCGTACGCACCAGTTCGGCCGCTTCCCGGAAATACTCCGGCCCAATCGCCGCCGGCGTGATCACGCACAGCGCCTTCACGTCCACCGCGCCGTTGTTGTCGAACCGGTGAACCGCCCCACGCGGAATGCACAGCGCCTGCCCCGGACCCACCTCCACCCGCTGCCCGTCCACCGTCCACGTCAACACGCCCTCAATCCCGTAAATCGTCTCCTCATAATGGTCGTGGCTGTGCGCGGGCGCCATCAGCCGCTCCGCCGCCGGAACAAACAACTCAAACGCCGCCACGCTCCCCGTCGAGTTCCCGCCCGTCACCAGAAACCGCACCGTCAGCGGCCCCAGCCGGATCGTCTCCTCCGCCGGATTCACCCCCGGCCCCGTCATCTGCTCGGTCATCGCGTCTCTCCTTGTAGTAAACTTGATTTACTACTGCATCAAAAGTAAACTGAGTTTACTTGTATGTCAACCCCCTCGCCGCAAAGGAATTCGAACCCCCCATCCCGCGCACTCCTCATCGGAGCCCTCCTCCGCGTCCCCGCCCAGGCCATCCACCGCCGCCTCGTCTCCGGCCTCAACTTGGCCGGCTACACCGACCTCACCCTCCCCCACATCGCCGTCTTCCAGTTCCCCGGCCCCGACGGCGTCCGCCCCACCACCCTGGCCGACCGGGCCGGCATGAGCAAGCAGGCCATGAACCAGCTCCTCCGCAGCCTCGAAGCCGCCGGCTACATCACCCGCGCGGACTCCGCCGGCCAAGGCCGTGCCCGCGTCATCCGCCTCACCAAACGCGGCCACGCCGCCTACGCGAAAATCATCGACATCCTCCGCGGCATCGAGCGCGAATGGAAAGCCGAACTCGGCGCCAAAGACTTCGCCCTCCTCAAACAAATCCTCGCCCGCGTCTGGGAAAGCCCGCTCGTTCGCTAATCCGTCCCGTCTATCATGGACCCAATGGCCGTCTTTCATTTCTACGAGCCATCGAAAGGTCACGGCCTCCCACACGATCCCTTCAAGGCGATCGTCGCGCCGCGGCCCATCGGCTGGATCTCGACCTGCGACGCCGAAGGACGCGTCAATCTCGCGCCCTACAGCTTCTTCAACGCCGTGTGCGATCACCCGCCCATGGTCATGTTCAGTTCATCCGGCTGGAAGGACACAGTGTCCAACATCAAGGCCACCGGCGAATTTGTCTGCAACCTCGTGACCCGCGCGCTCTCCGAAAAAATGAACCTGACCTCCGCCGCGCTGCCGCACGGAACCAATGAATTCCAGTTCGCCGGCCTCGACGCCGCTCCCTCCCGCATCGTCAAACCCCCGCGCGTCGCCCAAGCCCCCGCCGCCCTGGAATGCAAGCTGGCGCAAATCGTCCAGTTGCATCGCTCCGGCGGCTCATTGCTCGACCAGTACCTGACCATCGGAGAAGTCGTCGGCATTCACATCGATCGCGCGTTTCTCAAAGACGGACGTTTCGACCTTCTGGCAACCCATCCCGTTCAGCGCGCCGGTTACGCCGCCGATTACACCGAAGCGGCAATCGCCTTCACCATGCCCCGGCCGAAGTGAAGCGGCCGGATCGGTATAATGGCCCGATACGCGCGCGGTTCTACCGCGGAATCGATGGGCGAGGAGAAATACCATGTGTGATCAGGACCATTTCGAAGAGGACCGCCAGAAGTACGAATCTCTCGGTCTGGTGACGCGGAAGCAGTTCGGCGTCCTCCTGGGCGCGGGCGTCGCCATGATGCTCCCCCAGGTCGCCAATGCCGTCACCGTCGCCGAATCGGACGTAACCGTGACGACGCCGGACGGCGCCGCCGACTGCTACTTCGTACATCCGGCAACCGGCACGGCTCCAGGAGTTCTCATCTGGCCGGACATCTTCGGACTTCGCCCCGCCTTCCGCACCATGGGCAAACGCCTCGCCCAATCGGGATATTCCGTGCTCGTGGTCAATCCCTTCTACCGTCTCAAGAAAGCTCCCACCGCGGAAGCCGGCTCCGCCACCCCCATCCAGGACCTGCTGCCCCTCGCGCGATCCCTGAACGAAACCACCGAAATGACCGATGCCAAAGCGTTCATCGGGTGGCTCGACGAACAAAAATCGGTCGCCCGAAATCGCAAGATGGGCACACAAGGCTACTGCATGGGCGGCCCGATGGCCTTTCGTACCGCCGCCGCCGTGCCCGATCGTGTCGGAGCCGTGGCCTCATTCCATGGCGGCGGACTCGTCACCCCCGGGCCCAACAGTCCCCACCTCGAAGCCGCGAAGTCCAAGGCCGAGTTCCTCATCGCCATCGCGGAAAATGACGACGCCCGCTC
>JAKAJI010000511.1 GCA_021813825.1 Acidobacteriota bacterium
GAGTTCAATGCGAGTTACATGAACCGGGTGGATACGACGGATTCGCCATTTATCGGGCCGTGGCTGGCGAATACGATCCGGCTGTGCGACGGGTTGGTGGACATGATGGCGTATTGGTCGTTTTCGGATGTGTTCGAGGAAGGAGGCGTGGCGAAGACTCCTTTTTATGGCGGGTATGGGTTGATGGCGGTGGGCGGGATTCCGAAGGCGGCGTTGAACGATTTCCGGCTGCTGCATAAGTTGGGGGAGGAAAGGTTGGCGAACGCATCGGATGCGGCGCTGGTGACGCGGCGGAAGGATGGGACGCTGGCGATCGCGGTTTGGAATTACGCGGCGCCGGAGGAGACGGGGACGGCGCGGAGGGTGCGGTTGGAGTTGCGAGGCGTGCGGGGTCCGCAGGTGGTGAGGATTACAACGGTGGATGCCGAGCACGGGTCCGCGCTGCGGGTGTGGGAGGAGATGGGGCGGCCACAGTTTCCGAGCCGGGAGCAGCAGAAGCGGTTGCGGGAGGCGGGGGAGTTACCGCGGGCGGTGGAGAAGAGTTGGACGCCGGGGACGCCGGTTGAGTTTGAGTTACAGCCCAAGGGACTGGCGGTGGTGGAGATGAGCGGGAAGTAGAGGCTTTGGTTGAGGAATGCAGGACAGCCCTACCTGGCTATAATGGCCATGTGGGCACCGTCAACATTGCGGAGCTAAAGGACCGGCTCAGCTCATTCCTCCATCGAGTGCGAGCGGGCGAGGAGTTTGTCATCCGAGACAGGAACTTACCGGTTGCCAAGCTTGTCCCGCTTCGAGGGGAAGATATGGATGCGGAAGAACTTTCGTTGATCGCATCCGGGCAGATGACGCTCCCGAAGCAGGAGTTGGATCAGAAGAGATTCTGGGCAATCGGCGGCGGCATGAAGAGGAGCCCCAAGCTCGCAAGCGTGATCCAGCGGGAGATCGCAGCGGACCGGGAGGACTATGGCGGCGTTCTGGGACACGAGCGCGATCATTCACATCTGCGTGCCCGGTCAAAGCGGAAGCGGGGCTAAACGCGTCCTGAGCCAGGAAGCGGTGGTTGTCTGGTGGGCAGCGCGTGTAGAGGTTCGGAGTGTGCTCGAGCGGTTGCGGAAGGAGGCAGCCATCAGCCCGCGCGCTTATGATGCTTCGCGTCGCCGGCTTGAGGCGTTGCTGGCGTCATGGCACGAGATCCAGCCGACGGAACCGTTACGCGAGTTGGCGTGCGTTCAACTCGAACGGTTTCATATTCGGGCCGCGGACGCGCTTCATCTCGGCGCTGCGCTCATCTGGTGCAAGCAGAGACCGAATGGACGGCTGTTCGTCTGTAATGATGTCCGTCTGGGTGATGCAGCGAGGCAGGCGGGATTCACTGTTGCGGCGGTGTGAAGTCAGCACGCTCGATAGGAGTGGTTATACGCTTGGCGCCGGAGAACGGGCCGGCGCTGGAGAGAAGGTGGCAGATGGCGGTGAGGGTGGGATTCGAACCCACGGAACCCGCAAAGGTTCAACGGTTTTCGAGACCGCCCGATTCAACCGCTCTCGCACCTCACCGGGCCAGATTTCAGAGTAGCGGATTCGGAAGGCGGGCCGCAAACGGGGGGCGGATTTCACTGAGTGAAACGAAGAAAGGGCGGGAAATCACTCTCCGGACAGGTTCGAATGCCGGGTGGAATTTTGGGGGCCTGGGCGAGGAACCAAGAAGGAGAGGGAGATGGCACAGACGGTGAATCATAAGGAAGTTGTGACGAAGCTGCTGAACTCGAAGGCGGTGGATTTCGCTGCGATTGGGAAGATGGTGGCGGAACTGGGTCCGGCGCTGGCGGTGGCGGATGAGCCGTGGGAAGGGTTCTGCGGCACGATGCGGTATTTCATCCACATCTACCGGGTGACGCCGGGCCAGGTGAACGAGAACCCGGTCGAGGGGATCGCGGTTCAGGGATAGAGTTTGGAGATCCCTGTGGCGTACGGCGTGGTAGCGGCGCCGGCGCGCGAGAGGGGAGGAGAGGACCGGGCCGGGCTGGAGTTGGGGCTCGGCCGGGTGCTCGAACGCGCGCGGGTGGTGGTGGAGAAACTCGGGGCGGAGGGTCACGGCGAGGGGCCGGAGCGGATCCGGCCGGAGAAGGTGATTGCCGAGACCTCGCTGCTGATGCTGGCGGCGTGGGCGGCGCGGCCGGGGGAGGAAAACCGGCGGCGGGTGGACGCGCTGGCGGGCGACTTGATCCCGTGGGCGAGAGGGAAGCGGGCGCTGGCGGGATTGTGCTTCGAGCCGGCGCTGGCGCTGGAATTTGCGACAGGACATATCTGTCTGAAGCGGATGGGGCGGCCGGACGCGGGGTTTGACGAGGCACTGGGGCGGGCGCTGGGATCGCAGACGGCGGGGAGCCGGGAAAGGCCGCCGCACCGGGTGCTGGAGCAGGAGTGGCTGCGCGCCGGGTGGGGTGTCCGGGACCGGTTGCGGGAGAAGGCGGCGCTGCGGCAGGGTGTGCTGGGGCGGACGATGGACCTGCTGGGCGGGAGCCTGGACGACGGGTACGCGTTCACGCACGCGATGATGTACGCCTCGGATTTCGGGATGCGGAAAGTGCGGCTGCCGCGGCCGAAGCACGTGGTGATGCTGGAGGCGGCGGACCTGCTGGCGCGGTGTCTGGATGAAGAGAATTACGATTTGGGCGGCGAGGTGCTGCTGGCGTGGCCGCTGGCGGGGGCGGAGTGGACGCCGGAGGCCTCGTTCGCATTTCGTGTGCTGCTGCGGGCCGAGGAGGAAGCGGGGGTGCTGCCGGCGCCGGGTCTGAAGGCGGATTTGCGGCGGGAGTTGGCGGGGGCGGATCCGGGCCGGGAGGCGCTGGCGGCGGGGTATCACACGGCGTACGTGATGGGACTGGTGTGCGCGGCGGTGATGCGGCGGGGGCGGATTCCGCGTGGGGTGCACGGGCGGGCGCGGCGGGGCGCGGCTAGGGCGATGTTGCGGTGGGTTGCGGGGAAGGGGCCGGGTCCGCTGTGGCTTCAGGAGATGGAGCG
>JAKAJI010000094.1 GCA_021813825.1 Acidobacteriota bacterium
TTTGGTGGGGAAGACGCGGCGGCGGAAGATGGCGGCTTGGGAGGGGCGGTCCTCTATTAAGGACAGGTGCAGGAAGAGTTCGTGCTTGTTGGGGGTGACGAGGTTTTCGACGGGGGCCCAGGCGTGACGGGCGAGCCAGTGTTTTATTCGGTGCGGGAGGCGGTCGAGTTCGTCCTGGACGGCATCGGGGAGCGGGGCGTGGAACCAGATGGCGGAGAGATTCAGCGCGACGGCTTCGAGGCGGCGGAGTTGCGGGGGATGGAGTTCGCGCCAGGTGTTCCAGAAGGATGAGTCAGCGGCGCGGCGGGTGAGGAAGGCAGCGATTTCCCAGGCTCGCTGGAGGCGGGCGTCGCCGCGGAGGACGTGGAGTAAGTGGTGGAGCGCGGCGAAGGCGACGGAGTCGGCGGGATGGAGGACTTGAATGGGGCGTTGGTCGAGGTGGCGGGTTTGGCGGCGGAGCCAGAAGGCCTCGAGGCCGGGCGCGGGGATGCGTTCGAGAGCGTCGTCCCAGAGGCGGTAGTGGAGGTCGACGGGGATGGGGATGGCGGGGTCGAAGAAATCGCCGCGCCAGGTGAAAACGGTCGAGCGGACGAGCGGCGGGAGGTGGCGGCCTTCGGTATCGGACGCGGGGACGTAGCCAAGGGCGCGGAGGGCGTCGTAGGCGGCGTGGACTTGCGCGGGTTGGAGCCAGAGATCGAGATCACTTTGGGCGCGCCAGAGAGGGTCGGGGGTGAAATCGGGGGAGTGGGTGAAGCCTTTCAAGACGATGAAGTCGAGGTTGTGCGCGGCGAGGGTTGCGGCGATTTCGTGGAACTCGGATTTGAGGCGCGCGAACTTGCGGGCGTTGTTCTGAGCGTTTTGTTCGAGGCGGGATTGGATGGCAGGCGGCATTGCGTCGCGGCAGAGGGCGTGGAGAGTGAGGGTGAGATGGGCCTGGTCGGTGAGGCGGAGGAGATCGCTCCATTCGGGTTCGGTGAGGGCGCGGAGTTTGGCTGTGTCGCCTTGCGGGAGGCGGAGCGCATCGAGGATTGCGCGGAGGGGGCGGGTCATGGCGAGGCGGAGACGAGTTGGTTGAGGCGGGAGACGGCGGAAGCGAGGCCGCGGTAGAGGAGGCGGTAGACTGCGGCGCCGCGGAGGCGGGAGAAGGTTTGCTCGCGTTCGCGGGTGATCGTGAGTTCGGGCGGCCAGGCAATGGGGCAAAGATGCGGGCGGGCTTCGTCGAGCGAGATGGGATGGAGTGCGGCGGGTGAGGGGTGGTGGGGCGAGCGGTCGAGCAGGATGATTGCGTCGATGGGGGATTCGTGGGCGGTGTGGAGGTGCGGGAAATCGGCGGTGTGGAGTTCGATGGAGAGGTCGCCATTGGCGCGGAGGCAGGGGGTGTGGGCGGCGAGTTCGGGGAAGAGCGCGGCGGCGGTATCGCGAAAGCGGATGAGGTGGGGCGAGCCGATGACGGAGCGTGTGGGATGGGCGCGGACGAGGGAGGCGCAGTCGTCGGCGATGTAAGTGAAGCCGTCGAGGGCGCAGGCGAAGGCGAGGGAGGATTTGCCGGCGCCGGAATCGCCGCAGAGCAGGAGTCCGCGGCCGTGACGGGCGACGCAGGCGGCGTGGAGGGAGAGGAGATGGCGGGCCTCGACGAGGGTGAGGGCCATGGCTTCGAGGAAGTAGTAACGAAGATATTCGGGGGCTAACGCGGTGGAGGCGGCGAGCCAGGCGGCGCCGAAGCCGGAGTCGAGATCGCAGCAGGCGTAGTTGGCGGCGCCGGCGACCAGGTGGAAGAGATGGCGCTGGGCGCGGAAGGTGGGCGCGGGCGGGAGGGTTTCGTTTTGCGAGGGCGAGACGACGATGCGGAGGACGACGGGGGGAGTGTCGAAGCGGGGAGGTAGGCCGTTGAAGCTTGTGTTGGCGGCTTCGAGGACGGCGGGGTGGTTGGTTTCGATGCGCGCGGGGAAGCCGTGGGGATGGTAGACGGCGTGGTGGGGGAGAGGAGTCGCGGCGAGGAGGGGATCCGCGGCCAGAGTGCTCAGGGTGGCTGGGTCGGACTCCACTTGTAAATTGTACGCGGGTTGATGCGGTGTGCGGGGCGATGACAGTTTCTTGACTGGAGTTTGCGGAATTAAGGATGAGGGAGGACACAGCCAATGATTCAAAGGCTCATTTCGGCCGGCCTGATCGGTTCGGCGATGTTGTTTGGAACGGCCAACGCGGCAGAACCCACTTACCGCGCGCCCAACAAGCCTGCTTACCATTTCGTGAAAATCGACTATCCGGAGGCAAAGTGGACACAGGTTCTGGGGATCGGCCTCAGCGGCGAGTTCGCGGGAATCTATGGCGACGTCGCTGGTGTGACGCACGGGTTTGTGATCCGGCGAGGCGAGTTCGCGAGCATCGACTATCCGGGGGCGGCATATACCGATGTCAGGAGCATCAATCCGGCGGGCGACATTCTCGGGAATTACGCGTTGCCGGGCGAGAACAAGACTCTGCCCACGAACCCCGGCGGGACGCCGGTGAACATCCACGGCTTCGTGTTACAGCACGACGGCCCACTGATTTCGCTTGCTTACCCCGGGCACGCGAACATGATTGCGCAACGGATTCTGCCGGACGGGAGCGTGGTGGGGTGCTTGCATGACTCGGACGTCGTGGGTTCGATGCGAGGGTTTGTGTGGTCTCAACAGACGTGGTCGGCGCTGGACGGGAGTCTGAACGGAATAGACGTGCCTGCTTCGATGAACAACGGGGCGGCGGCGCGGGACGGGAGTCCGACGGGGGTTATCGTGGGCCACTACACGGACCTGGCGACGAAGAAGACTCATGCGTATGTCATTCAGGGCGGCACGTTCACGACGTTCGATTATCCGGGCGCGGCAATGACGCAGGCGTGGGACGTCAGCCCGAGGGGCGTCATTGTGGGCGACTACAACGACGTTCGCGGGGGGCAGCACGGCTTCCTGCTGGAGAACGGGACGTTCACGCCGATCGGGTTTCCCGGCGCGATGGCGACGCGGGTGAGGGGCGTGAACGCCGTGGGCGTGATTGTGGGGTGGTATCGGGACGCGGAGGGCGTACACGGTTATCTCGCGGTGCGGCTCGGAGCGCCACTGCGATGAACCGGTGACCTGCACTACGCGGGAAGGTTCGCGGGTGATGACAGGATTCGACCGGATTTTTTCGGATTTAGGTCAAGGAGGGAATATCCCATGTCAGGTAAGTTAATGCCGGCTAGCTTCATCGGTCTGGCTCTGCCCACTTTTCTGCTGCTGCTTCCGGGCAGCGGCATTGCTCAGACGTACAAATTTTTCCCGATTGACGCGTCGTGCAGCGACTGCGGCACGGTTGTAGAAACAGACGCGGAGGGAATCAATGCGGCCGGCGACGTCGTCGGCGGTTTCGTGGATGCAGAAGGCAAGCAGCATGGGTATGTGCTGAGCCGGGGGAAGTTCATGAAGTTCGATGTTCCGGGCAAACTGGCGAACGTCGACGGCTTTCTGCCGACGCTTGTGAGAGGGATCGACTCGGCGGGAGACCTTGTTGGCGACTACCGGGCACCGGTGAATCCCGACCTTCCGGAGGACTCTCCGCTATATTGTCCGTATAAGTCACCCGCCTGCATCAAGGGGTTTCTCTACAGTCACGGAAAATTCTCGACCGTGGTTTTCCCCGGCCATCCGGGCGCAGTGGCGCAGCGCATTACACCGGATGGCAACATCTACGGCTGCCTTCACGACTTCGACACGGAGGCGTCCATGTTTGGGGCTACGTGGAAGAAGGACGGAGCTACCAGCCTCGAAGCCGGCGGCGGGGAGTTAAATGACCCAACGGCGTCGGTCCCGTTTTCCATGAACAATGGGGCGACACCCGACGGGCACACGGTGGTTGGTTACTGGGTGGATACGGAAAGCGGAAACGAGCATGGGTATGTGGTGCACAACGGCATTTTCCAGTCCTACGACGTGCCGAGCGCCTTGGCTACGGATATCTGGGATATCAATGCCGGGGGGACATTCGTGGGAGTGTACTTAAGCGCCGACGGTGGAATTCACAGTTATGTGCAACTACCGGGTGGGTCCTATCCGATCACAGCCGATCCTCCGGATGCCGTGGCGGCCGTTGCGAACGGGATCAATCCGGGTGGCGTCATCGTTGGACAGTACCTGGACAGCAATTACAACTTGCACGGCTTTCTGGCCGTGCCGAAGGACACCAACTAATCCGGGCGAGAGGAGTCGGTTCGCAGCCAGGCGGCGGCCGGACGCTACATGGGTCGTTGTGATGGGACCCGCGTTTCTGTGGCGGACGGCCGCCGGTTGTAAACTCTTGGACAGGTGGTTCGAGACCGCGGGGGGCTGGTATGCTGGCGGAGCGGTGGCGGACGATTGAAAGCCTATATCATTCGGCGTGCGAGTTAGGGGCCGAGGAGAGGCGGGCCTTTCTCGAGCGGGTGTGCGGCAGCGATGAGGCGCTGCGGCGCGAGGTGGAATCCCTGCTCGCCAATCACGACTTAGCGGCGGGGTTTCTGGAGACGAAGAGTCCGGAATCGGTGCGGGGCGAGGCGGAGAAGGAGATTCCGGCGGGTACGCAGATTGGGCATTACACCGTTGTAGAGTTTTTGCGGGCGGGTGGGATGGGCGAGGTGTACAAGGGGCAGGATACGCGCCTGGAGCGCCCGGTGGCGATCAAGTTTCTTCCGCGAAGCCTGGGAGCGGACCGGACGGCGCTGAACCGATTCCAGCGCGAGGCGCGCGCGGCTTCGGCGTTGAATCATCCGCGGGTGTGCACGATTTACGACGCCGGCGAGTATCAGGGGCGGCCGTTTCTGGTGATGGAACTCCTGGAAGGAAAGCCGCTGAAGGATCGCATCGACGGCGGGCCGGTGGAGTATTCCGAGCTGCTGGAGATAGCGGTGCAGGCGGCGGAAGGGCTGCAGGCGGCGCATGCGAAGGGAATCGTGCATCGCGACGTGAAGCCGGCGAACATTTTTCTGACGGCGGCGGGCGGGGTGAAGATTCTGGACTTTGGTTTAGCGGTGCGCGGGCCGGAGCCACGGGAGGCCGCGGGCGCGGAGGCAACGCGGGCGAGCGAGAGCGACGGGGCGACGGCGGATGAGACGCGTACGCGGCCGGGGATGATCAAGGGGACGCTCAACTACCTGTCGCCCGAGCAGGCGCGGTGCGAGGAAGTGGATGCGCGGTCGGACCTTTACTCGCTGGGGCTGGTGCTGTACGAGATGGCGACGGGGCGGCCCGCGTTCCGCTGCGAGAGGCCGGCGGAGATGATCGACGCGATTTTGAACCGGGCGCCGGTGAGGCCGTCGCAATTGAGCGCGGCGCCAGCGGGGCTGGAGCGGGTGATTTTGAAAGCGCTCGAGAAGAAGCGGGAGGCGCGATACCAATCGGCGGGCGAGCTGATTGCGGATTTGCGCCGGCTGCAAGGGGCCAAGCGGCGGCGGTTGCGAAACGCGGCACTCGCGCTGGCGGCCGGTCTGGCTGTGGCGGGCGCCGTTGTTCTGGGGATCGTGCTGTTGCGGCGGGCTCCCGAGGCGGTGGTAGTGCCGAACCTGATTCAGCGGCAGGTGACGACGAACTCGAGCGAGGACGCGGTGCACCGGACCGCGATCTCGCCGGACGGCAAGGAAGTGGCGTATGCGGATTTCGCAGGGGTGCACATACGCGCTGTGGAGACGGGCGAGGTTCGCGATTTTCCCGTACCTCCGAACCTGTGTTTCCGGTGAGCGGGCGTGACATGGCTCCCGGGCGGGGCCGAGATTCTTTTCAGCGGACAAGCGGCGCCGGGGGTGTACGGGATCTGGAGTGTGGACACGGCGAACGGGGCGCTAAGAAAGCTGCAGGATTCGAGCGAAGAGGCGAGGCCATCGCCCGATGGGAAGCGCATCGCGTTTATCCGGCAGGGCGAGATCTGGATGATGGGGGCGAAGGGCGGGGCGGCGGCGCGGGTTTTGGGCGTGGGCCGGGGCGAGGCGGTGTCGCAGATAGAGTGGTCGCCCGATGGGCGCTGGCTGACTTACATTCGCAGGGCGGAGGAGCGGGGCGCGGCGGTGCTGGAGGCGCGGCTTGCGGGGGGATCGGAGGCGAGAAGAATTTTTGACAACCCGAGCCTCCAGAGCTTTTGCTGGTTGTCTTCGGGCCATCTGGTGCTGAACCTGTGGGAGTCGCCGGACGAGCCGACGTCGAACCTTTGGGAGATGGACGTCGATGCCGGGGATATGCGGCCCGAAGACCGGCCGCGGCGGCTGACGAACTGGGCGGGATTTGCGGTGGGGGCGATGAGTGCGTCGGCCGATGGGCGGCGGCTTGCGGTTACGAAGCGACTGGACCAGAGCGACGTTTTTATCGGCGAGCTGGCAGGAGGGCGGGGGGAGCCGATTCCCGCGCGGCGTTTCACGACGGACGAACGAATCGACTGGCCGGGCGCGTGGAGCGAGGACAGTACGTGGCTGCTGATCGAGTCCGAGCGGACGGGACACATGGGCATCTTCCGGCAGCGAGTGGACTCAGCGAATGCGGAGCCTGTGGTGGTGAACGGGGAGGACAACTGGAGTCCGGAGTTGAGTCCGGATGGGAAGTGGATTTTGTATGTGGTTTCGGAGCGGGCGGAGGCGCGGCTGATGCGGGTTCCGGTGGCAGGTGGGGCGGCGGAGCCGATTCTTGCGACGCGGGGCGCTCCGGCTTTTGTGAGGTCGAGCCGGGCGCCGAGCAGCCCGGCGGGTCCGCACGTATCGACATTAGGCAATCCGGCGTTTCATTGCCCGGCGAGGCCGGGAGCGCCGTGCGTGGTGAGCGAAGAGGAGGGGAACGAGCTTGTGTTCAGTTCGTTCGAGCCGGCGCCGGGAGCGAAGAGGACCGAGATTTTCCGTATGGCGGTAGAGGACGCGAACGAGTTATTTTGGGACCTTTCGCGGGATGGGACGCGGATCGCCTATAGCTACGCACACGACTACTCGCACATTCGCGTGCGCGACTTGAGGAAGCGGACAGAGCGGGAGATTTCGATTCCGCAGTGGCCTGAGCTGCAGAGCATTGGATGGAGCGCGGACGGGACGGCGATTTTCGCGGCGGCGTTTGCGCCGAAGGGAAGTTCGGTGGTGAAGATCACGCTGAACGGGAAGGCGAGTCTGCTCTACGGGAGCGGAGAACCGATTGAGATGCTGAAGGCGTCCCCGGACGGGCGGTATCTGGCGTTCGGGCAGATGATGTCCAGTGTCAACGCCTGGCTGATTGAAGGGATTCCGAAGTAAGCGGGGTCAGTGGCTGGAGGGGACGGCGATCTGGATGGTGCCGGTGATCTGAGGCGAGGCGGCGCGGGCGAGTTCGCGATGAAGCCAGGCCTTGGCCATTTTCCAATCGCGCATGACGGTTTCGGGCGAGACATCGAGGACGCCGGCGGTTTCTTCGACGGTCAGCCCGCCGAAGAAACGCAACTCGACGACGCGGCCTTTGCGGGGATCGATTTTCGATAGGGAGATGAGCGCGTCGTCGAGGGCGAGGACTTCGACGCCGCGCGCGCGTGTGCCGAGCAGGGTTTCTTCCAAGGGAAGGCGCCCGGCGCCTCCGCCGCGTTTGGCGGATTGGTTTTTGCGGGCGTGATCGACGAGGATGTGGCGGATCATTTGTGCGCAGACGGCGAAGAAGTGGGAACGGTTCTCGCAGTGGAGTCCCCGGGCCTGGATGAGCTTCAAGTAGGCTTCATTGGCAAGGGCGGCGGATTCGAGGGTGTGATCGGGCGAGCGGCGCTTGAGGTGGCGGCGGGCAATGCGGCGGAGTTCGGGGTAGACGACGGGGATGAGGCGGTGCAATGCCTGGTCCTCGCCTCTGTGCCAGGCGGCGAGCAGACCGGTGATTTCCTCTGCGCGCTCCGGCGGCATGTTCCCCGGGGTGATTCTAGCAAACGCGCCAGAGAGGGTCCCGACACAGTGGGGGCAGGGGGAGTTTCCGGGTGGAAGGAGTGGTAAATTGAACGCGAGTTTATGCGCTGCGCGATTGTGCATTACTGGCTGCTGAAGATGCGCGGCGGGGAGAAGGTGGTGGAAGCGCTGTGCCGCCTGCTGCCCGGGGCGGATTTGTTCACGCTGTTTTACGATCCGGCGGGGGTGTCGGAGACGATCCGGGCGCGGCGAGTGGTGGTGTCGGGATTGAATCCGCTGCGCCGGTATTACCGGAGGCTGCTGCCGGTGATGCCGCTGGCGCTGGAGTCGTTCGACTTGCGCGGGTACGACGTGGTGGTGAGCAGCGAGTCGGGGCCGGCGAAGGGAGTTATGGTTCCGGCGGGGGCGCGGCATATTTGTTACTGCCATTCGCCGATGCGGTACTTATGGGAGCTGTATCCGGATTACTTGCATGACTGGACGCCGAGTAAGTGGAGGCGGGGATTGATGGCGCCGGTAGCGAGTGGGCTGCGGGTTTGGGATCATGCGACGGCGGCGCGGGTGGACGAGTTCGTGGCGAACAGCGAGAACGTGCGGCGGCGGATCCGGCGGGCGTATCGGCGGGAGGCGGAGGTGATTTATCCGCCGGTTGCGGTGGAGGAGTTCTATCACGAGGCGGCGGAAGATTACTTTTTGGTTGTGTCAGAGTTAGTGGCTTATAAGAGGACCGCGGATGCGGTGCGTTGTTTTACGCGGACGGGGCGTAAGTTGAAGATTGTGGGTGAAGGTCCGGAGTATTCGCAATTGAAGCAGATGGCGGGGCCGGGCGTGGAGTTTTGCGGGACGGTGACAGCGGAGGAGTTGCGGCGGTTGTATGCGCGGTGCCGGGCGCTGGTGATGCCGCAGGAAGAAGACTTCGGGATGTCGGCGGTGGAGGCGCAGGCGAGTGGGAAGGCGGTGGTGGCGCTGGGGCGGGGCGGGGTGCTCGAGAGCGTGCCGGCGGAGGATCCGTGTGGCGGAGTGTTTTATTCGGAGGCGGGAGAGGCGGGGCTGGAGAGGGCATTGGGGGAGTTTGAGCGGATCGAAGGCAGTGTTGCGCCGAGGAGGTTGCAGGAGCGTGCGGCGCGATTTTCCGAGGATCGGTTTGCGGAGAGGATGCGGGAGATATTGGGGGTGGGCGGCGGGTGAGGCGCGGGATGTTCAGGCGGCGGGTGCGGGCGTGGGGCGGTGGAGGGAGCAGACGCAGCGGCGGCAGATGGGGTTGGCGGGGATATCGAGCGTGGCGCGGAAGCGGATGGCTTCGGGGCTGTTGAGGACTTCGAGGAGCGGGCGGTGAGTCGTGTCGCCGAGTGGGGGGTGGAAGAAGCAGGGGCGGAGGATGCCGCTCGATTCCAGGACGGCGGAGACCCAGGGGGCGTTGCAGCGAGGCGCGGTAGGAGGGGCGAGGCCCAGGTCCGCGCGGAAGTGGATGGCGATGGCGCGGAGTTTGGCGGGGGATTCGCGGAGAAAGGCCGGACTGGGCCAGGCGGCGATGAGGGCTTCGATTTCCGACTCGAGGGCTTCGAGATCGTCGTGAGTTAGCGCGACTTCGGCGCGGGCGATGGGGTCCCAGCCGTTGTCGTGATCGAACGCGGTGGAGTGGGTGTCGGCGGCGAGGAAGGAGACGGAGGCGAGGCCGAGGGAGTGGGCGGCGGTGGCGGTGAGGCGGAGGTGGCGGCAGTTGTGGTGCTGAACGGTGCAGCGGGCGGAGATGGGGAGAGCGGGGCGGAGGCGATGGAGGGCTTCGATGCCGGCAGCGAGAGCGTCGTAAGCGCCGGGGACGCGGCGGATGCGGTCGTGGATGGAGGGAGGGCCGTCGAGGGAGACGATGACGTCGTCGAATTCTTCGGCGACCATAGCGGCGTGGCGGGCAAGCAGGAGGCCGGTTGTGAGGAGGGTGAGACGGATGCTGCGATCGCGGAAGAAGCGGCAGAGTTGGGCGAGGTTGGAGTGCATGAGGGGCTCGCCGCCGGAGAAGACGACCCATTCGAGGCGAAGTTTGGATAAGTCTTCGGCGTGGCGGGCGAGATCCGCGAGAGTAAGTTCGCGGGTTGCGGTAGTTTTCCAGATATCGCACATGAGGCAGCGGCAGTTACAGCGGCTGTGGGGATAGAGGATGAGGATGGGAAGAGAATCGAGAGTGGGGTTCATGGGGAGGGTTTGCGCCAGATGGCGGCCCAGACGGCGGGGAGCCCGGCGGCGGCTTCGTACAGGTGAAGTTTGCCGATGCGGCGGAAAGTGGCGCGTTCGGGTAAACCGAAGAAGAAGGAGTAAGTGCGGCTGAGAAGAAGGCCGGCGGCGGCGGCTACGTCGAGTAAGTGAGACTCCGAGTAAGGCGTGTGGGAGATTTCATGGAGCGCATCCTCGGTGCGGAAGGTGCGTTTCCAGCCGGCGGCGAGGGCGGTGGGGTGCATGTCACTGAGGACGACGCGGCCGCCGGGGACGGCGAGGCGGTGCATTTCGTAGATGAGCACGGCGGGATCGGGAAAGAAACCGAGGGCGAAGGAGCAGAGGACGAGGTCGAAGGAGGCGGAGGCGAGGGCGGAGGAGTCGGCGGTGGCGTGGACGAGGCGGGCAGATAAGGCGGACTTGGCGGCGGCGCGTTCGAGCATGGGGCGGCAGAGGTCGACTCCGAAAACGCGGGCGCCCTTTGAGGCGGCGAAGGACATCCAGCGGCCGGTGCCGCAGGCGAGATCGGCGACGCGGTTGTAAGTCCAGGGGGCGAGTTTGGCAGAGAGGGCACGGAGTTCGAGATCGAGCAACGGATTGGGGGTGACGTCGTAGGTGGGAGCCCAGAGGCGATGAGCGTCGATGGGAGAGAGGGGCACTTAGAGGCTCTCCCAGCGAGGTTTGCGTAGGGCGGCGAGGCGCTGGGCCCACTTTAGCTCGAAGGGGCAGGCGTAGACGCCGGTGGAGTAGCGCCAACTACTGAGGGTCTGCAGCATCAGGCGGCCCCAGCGGGGTAAGTAGATGTCCTGGATGGTGGGCCAGCGGGAGTTGACGACGAGTTCGAAGTTATCGATGAGGCGTCTCATGCGCGGCGGAAGCCAGGGTAGATCGGGATGGTGGCGGATGGTGAAGTTGAGCCAGCGCTCGGTGACCCAGCCTTCCGGCGTGGTGGGGAACTGGATCTTATCTTCGACGTGGCCGTACATACCGGTGGGCTGGGGCGTGGGGATATAGTGCTGGACGATGATTTCGGCGGAAGGGTTGATGCGTTTGAGGCGGCGGATGAAGGCGATGGTTTCGCGGGTTTCGATCTCCGGTTCGGCCGGGTTGCCGAGGAGGAAGGAGAATTCGGGGATGATGCCGGTGGGGCGGAGGCGTTCGGCGAGGGAGAGCGTTTGATCGGGGGTGAGGTGTTTGTCCATCTGTTCGAGGGCGCGGCGGGAGCCGGATTCGGCGCCGAAGAAGAGCATGGTTGCGCCGGCGCGGGCGAGGAGGCGGAGGGTGGAATCGGAATAGCGGAGGACGGCGTCGATGCGGCCTTCCGTCCACCAGCGGAGTTTGAGAGGGACGAGGCGTTCGGCGAGAGCAACGGTGTGAGCTTCGCTTAGGAAGAAGTTATTGTCGTAGAACTGAATTGCGTTGACGCCGTAAGTGGACTGTAAGTGGGCGAGGACGGAGGCGGTGCGTTCGGGGGACTCGACCTTTTCCCGGCCCTGGAAGACCGGGACGACGCCGCAGAAGTTACAGCGGAAGGGGCAACCGATGCTCGACTGATGGACGGCGGTGCGGGAGCCGAGGAAGGTGGGGAGGATGTACTTTTGGGGGTTGGCGAGGCGGTGGTAGGGGAGATACGGAAAGTCGTCCGGAGAGCGGAGGGGGCGGTCGGGGTTGTGGACGTGGAGGCCGAAGCCGTCTTTGTAGGAGAGGCCGGGGATACCGGCGAAGCGGCGGCCGTTGCGGAGTGCGGCGAGGAGTTCGAGGAGGGTATCTTCGCCCTGGCCGCGAATGCAGAAATCGACATAGGGGGCGTTGAGGGAAGTGTCGGTATAGATTGAGGGGAAGTAGCCACCCCAGACGATGGGGACAGCGGGGAACTTCGCGCGGAAGTCGCGGCAGAGGGGGATGGCGGCGGCGAGTTGCGGGCCGGGCATGACGGAGACGGCGAGGAGTTCGATGGGGGACTGGCGGGCGATTTCGTCGAGGGTGCGTGCGGGAGTGGGGTCGAGGTTGGCGTCGATGATGGTGTAGTCTTCCCTGCCCTCGAGGACCGCGGCGATGGCTAGGATGGAGAGCGGGAACCGGCGGTTCTTGGGCCTGGTGGCGCGGGGATGGAGGAGGACGATCATGGGGCGAGGAATTTGCCTTCGAGGATCCAGAAGCGCGAGGGCGGGCGGCGGCGGGAGAGGAGGGCACGGAGAGGCCGCAAGAACCAGTTCCAGCCGTACCAGGGGCGATGGATGCGCCAGTGTAAGTGGAGTTGGCGACTTAGTTCGGCGAGTGTGGGTTGGTCGAGGAACTCGCGGCTTGGGACGGCGTCGGAGCGGAAGCCGTATTGGGCTGCGAACTTGGTATGGCGCTCGGCGGCCATGCGCTCGCCGTGTTCGGGGCGGCGGTAGATGGGCGAATCCATGATGAGGACGGCGCCTTCGGGGCGGAGGCAGCGGCGGGCTTCCAACAGCGTTTGTGTGTAGTTTTCCGAGTAGTGGAAGGAGGAGTTGAAGATGGCGAGGTCGAAGGCGGAGGCGGGGAAGGGGAGATGATCGAACTCGGCTTCGACGCAGGGGATGGGGCGAGGGTAGTGGCGGGCGGCGCGGAGGCCGTCGTGGGGGTCGGCGAAGATATCGACGGCGAGGGGGTGATGGGCGCGGAGGGCGAGACGGTAGGAGAGCCAGGCGTTACCGGCGCCGAGATCGAGGATATCGAGGGGGCGGCGGAGGGAGTGTTCGTAGCGGGGGAGTAAGTGACGTTCGAAGTAAGTGTAAGTACGGGCGCGGATGGCCCACTGGGCGGAATTATGGCCGGTGAGGTCGCGGTAAGGGAGGGTGAGATAGTAAGTGGGATCGGGAGAGCCACGGCCCTCGGCGCGGCGGATGGTTGCGTAGTCATTCAGGAACTGCCGGCGGGCCGCGGATTGCATGGTCAGACCTTTTCGAAGACGAGGAGGCGGTGGTCGGCGAGAGCGCGGAAGAGAGGGAGATGGGCGAAGGCGTGGTCGAGGGCGGCGAAGCGGCGGAGGGTGACCAGGGAATGGCGGTAGATGTAAGACGGAGGGACGAATAAGCCGATGCCGCGCCATTCGAGTAAGTGGAACGAGGGGCGGAAGGAGGCGGCGAGTTGGCGGACGGAGTGGTAGGAGACGTTTATGCGGAAGGTCGAGGATGCGGCTGTGCCGGAGAGGCGGCGGAAGGCGTGGGCTGGTTGGAGGCGGAGGGTGTAGTGGAGGGTTTCGCGGAGGCAGAAGCGGCCCATGAGGCAGAGGGCGAGGCGGCCGTGGGGGCGGACGAGTGGGGCGAGCGTTGCGGCGAGGCGGGGGAGATCGGCGATGCAGTTCAGCGCGCCGAAGTTACTCAGGACGCCGTCGTACGTGGAGTTGAGTTGGGCGAGGTTTTCGATAGGGAGGTGGAGGGCGTTGACGCCGCGGGATTGGGCGATGCGGACCATTTCGGCGGAAGCGTCGATGGCGGTGACGCGGCAACCAGAGTGCATGAGGTGCAGCGCATCGGCGCCGGTGCCGCAGCCGAGGTCGAGGATTTCGGCGCCGGGCGGGAAGAGGGTGTCGAGGCGGCGCCAGACGGCATTGCGCTGGAGGCGGCCGATGGTGGAGTTCGTCCAGAGTTCGTCGTAGCGAGGGGCGATCGCGTCAAAGGCGGAGGTACTCATGCTTCGACCTCGTCATGGAGTTCGTGGAGGGCGCGGCGGGCTTCGGCGATCCGGTTGGGATCGGGTGTGGGGGCGGTTTCGCTGCGGAGTA
>JAKAJI010000512.1 GCA_021813825.1 Acidobacteriota bacterium
CACTTCCTGTTCTAACGTAATTTAGAGCTGCGCACGACCCACCACACCGCACACCACAACGGCCTTCCCCCGGCACCCCCCGGAGGAGGGCCGTTGCGGCTTTTATGAGAGTTAGGATGGAAGCTAATGACAAGCGGGTTGAATAAGCGCCAGTTCCTGCGGCTGGCGGGTTTGTCGATCGCGGATTCGATCCTGCCGCGTGCGATCGCCGGGGAAACCGAGCCAGGGCAGGCGAAGACCCACAAGGTAATCCTGGTCACTTTCGGCGGCGGAGTCCGGTACTCCGAGACGTTCGCCGATACCGGCCTCCATAACATCCCCCGGCTGGCCGCGCTTCGCAAAGACGCATACTTCTTCCGCAACTGCGTCAACTCCGGTGTGCTCAGCCACTTTAATTCCACAGCCAGCATCATCACAGGCAACTGGCAGCGTGTGGACGATTTCGGTTTTCAACCGCCGAGTGGCGCGACCCTGTTCGAGACGTTCCGCAAACAAACCGGAGCGGGACCGCTCGACGCCTGGGTCATCGCGACCAACAAGAGCTTTTCGACCATGGGCTGGGGATCCGATGCCGGACTCGGCGCGCCGTACGGCGCCAACGTCGTGCTGCCGAAGCAACTCCTCCTGGGCGCCGTGCAGGACGTCGTCGCCCAGCGGAAGGGCGAAGGCATCGCCAGCCGCCAGAACGTCTACCGCCAACTGGAAAGCCTGCTGAGCGAAGGTTACGAGGGCGTCGGCTGGACGATCTTCAAACAAGGGCGCGAGCTCGACTCCCACGTGAAGAAGACCCTGCTGCGCGGGCTCACGGACTACATTAATGGCCCGGACGCGCCAAGCTCAGGCGACGAGTTGACCCTGTTCCTCACCACCGAAGTCATGCGCGAGTTCTCCCCGCGGCTGATGCTGGTGAACTTCTGGGACATGGACGTGGCGCACTGGGGCTCGTATTCGCTCTACCTCGGCGCCATCACGCGAACGGACCGTCTTTGCGGCATGCTGTGGGATGAGGTTCAGAAGAACCCGCAGTACAAAGACGTCACCACGATGCTGATTCTGCCGGAGTTGGGGCGCGACGGCGACTTCGACGCGGCAAACGGATTTTTGAACCACCGCAGTGGCGACCCGTCCTGCCGCAACGTGTGGATGATGGCGCTGGGCGCGGGCGTGCATCCCGGCGAGACCGAGCGGCCGGTGGCGCATGTCGACGCTTGCGCAACAGCGCTGGAAATTCTGGGTGCGAAGGCGGGCGCGATGGCGGGGCGTCCGTTGCATGAGTTGATGATCTGATGGCGTCGGAAAGCTTCAAAGTATCGCCCACCTTGCAGACCCTGATCGACAAAGGGTTGTTTGACCGGCTGCCCCCTACCTTCTCCAACTATTTCTTCGAACAGTTCCGCTCCTGGAACACGTTGTTTCCCGCCGAGCACAGTTACTTTGAGCGGTTGTTCGGACTCCTCGACTCACGCCCGCCGGCCGAGGTGGACGCCTTCTTCGCCCCGCTCCGGGCGGTCGAGCAGAAGATGGGCGTAAATGAAAAGCTCTGGCCGAAACGCGAATTTACGCTCGAGCAGGTGGACTTCCTGAATCGCAATCCGTACTATCCACAGTGGCGGCACGAGGTCGTAAAGATATTCAACGTGCTCGATCCGATTCTCGACGCCGAGGTCGAGCGGAACGGGCACGCCCGCCTCGCCATCGAGATCGCCCCGGCGGACCTCGACACGAGCGCGGATCGCATGTGGCTTCGGATCGAAAAGTACGGAACCCGCGTGCCGCTCGATATCGGCGACAACCCGGACGAATTCTTGCCTCTGCTCCTGACCGGCGCGCCGAAAGCCGCCGGCAAAGCGACCCTGCTCGACCAATGGGCGGACTCCCATCCCCGCTACGATGCCTGGGCCGTGGAGTCCGGCACGCCGGTGATGGGCCTGATGAAGAAGGGCTCCGGCGCGGTGAGCTATAGCTACGACCGCCTGCAGGCTTACCGCGAACGGCTGATGGAGGAGGTGCGGAAGCTCGTTTCGAGCGAACAAATCCGCGGGCCGAGAGAACTGAGCGCGCGGCTGAAGCAGTTGAATATCCTGGCAAACGAGTCCGACATCGCCTCCGACCCCGTGCTCTCTGAGTTCGTGCGGGCGATCCTTCTGAGCGGGAACGGCACGCTGCTGCTCAACAATACCTTTGTCGAGTGGGCCTCGGTCGAGGCGATCCGGCGGGCGCGGCCCTCGATGATGGCCGTCGGTTTCGGGATCCGCAGCAAGGTAAAGCCCTTCAGCAGCCTCCTGATCTACTCGGATCAGGACAAAGTGAACCCGGCGCCGTCCCAGGCCGACGTGCTGGGTTCCTACGTCGATCTCGAAATTTTCCATCAGTACCTTTGGCAGGAGTTCGGCAAGCATCCCGAGTACCGCAACTCGAACGCGATGCTGTTCGTCGGCGACGGTGTCGATCAAATGCTCGTGGTTGCGCCGCCGGACTTCCCGGTGCGTCCCGCCGCCAAGCCGTGGAAACTGGCCGATGTACACTCGGCGCTGCGCGAGTGGATGAACCTTTGAGGCCCGGCTCCCGGCGCGGCCTGAGCCGCAGAGGCTTTCTCGGTAGCCTGGCCTTAAGCGCCTTCTTGCGGCCGCATCGAGCCTCCGCCAAGCCATTCCCGGTTGTTTTCCGCCGCCCGAGCCCGTATGAGCCGCTCGAAGCGGCGCTCGAACCAGGCCACGACGAATTCACTGGTGAGGTAGCGGCGGCCCAACGAAAGGCCGCGCTCGAACACATGCTGCGCGGCGGGGAGATCGAGCTCGCTGCCGGGTTCTCCGGCCGCTCGCCGCTGCCCTCCGGCTACACGGAGGTCGACGCCGAAGTCCGCACCGCTGTCTACGAAGGCGCCGGCGGAGACTTCCGCGCCGGCCTGCGGCAGTGGCTCGAATCCCTCGGCCACATCCGGCGGGCGGCCGCGTATCCGTTGCCGAATGACAGAGTGCGCTACGAGGTCGCAAGTCAGAACGCGGGCGCG
>JAKAJI010000095.1 GCA_021813825.1 Acidobacteriota bacterium
TCATACGGGCCGCAGCCGGAACGAGCAGGTTTCGCTCGATACGCGGCTCTGGCTGCGCGCCGGGATCGACCGGACGGCGGCGCTGCTTCGGGCTTTGATGGCGGCGCTGGTGGAGCGGGCCAAAGCGGACCCGGCGGCGGTTGTGCCCGGCTACACCCACCTGCGGCGCGCCCAGGCGGTGCTGTGGCCGCATTATCTGCTCGCCTATTTTGAAATGTTTGCCCGGGACCATGAGCGGCTGATGCAGGCGCGGGCGCGGGCGAACGTTCTGCCGCTTGGCTCCGGCGCGCTGGCCGGGAGCGGTTTTCCGTTTGACCGTCCGGCGATTGCGCGGGAGCTGGGCTTTGACTCGATCTCGCGCAACAGCATGGACGTGTCGGGCGACCGCGATTTCGCGCTCGATTTTCTCTACGCGGCATCGACCGTGATGCTGCACCTGAGCCGCCTCGCCGAGGATTGGATCCTCTATTCAAGCGACGAGTTCGGCTGGCTCGAGCTGGCCGACGGCGTGACCAGCGGATCGAGCCTGATGCCGCAGAAGAAGAATCCGGATTCGCTCGAGCTGATCCGCGGTAAGTGCGGGCGCGTGTTTGGCGCTTTCACCTCGCTCTTCGTGACCATGAAGGGCTTGCCGATGACTTACAATCGCGACATGCAGGAGGACAAAGAGCCCCTGTTTGAAGCCTCGGACCAGCTTTCGCGCTCGCTCGAGATGGCGCGGGCGGTGGTGGAGACGACGCGATTGAGACCGGAACGGCCCGCGGCGGCAGCCGAAGAGGGCTGGCTGGTGGCGACCGACATCGCTGAGGCGCTGGCGCGGGCGGGGATGCCGTTCCACCAGTCGCACCAACTCGCCGGGCGCCTGGTGCTGGAAAGCCTGAAGCGCGGGAAGCGGCCGGCGGAGTGGACGGCGGAAGAGTTGGCGCAATTTGCGCCGGAACTAACGCCGGACATCGCCGCCCTGCTCAATCCCACCGAAGGCATGAAGACACGGAACGTGCCCGGCGGCACCGGCCCCAAAGCTGTGGCCGAGGCGCTGCGGCAGGCCGGGGAGCGCCTGGCGGCGATGGGCGCCGTCGCGTAATACGGGATGAACAAGAGCTATCGCCAGGGGCAGATCCTGCGGATTGTGAACGCTTCGCGTGTACAGACGCAGGAGGAACTGGCGCAACGGCTGCGCGAGGACTGCGGAATTCAGGCGACGCAGGTGACGCTGTCGCGCGATATCCGCGAACTGGGCCTGGTGAAGACGCCGGCCGGCTACAGGCAGCTTTCTGCAACGCCGGGACCGAAACTGGCGGCGGTGACGGCGGAGTTGCTTCGCGACATCCGGCAGGCACAGAACCTGATCGTGCTGAAAACGGCGCCCGGCAATGCGAACGCGCTTGCCGTTGCGCTCGACCGTGAGGATCTGCCCGAGGTGACCGGAACGCTGGCCGGCGACGACACAATTCTCGTGGTTACGCCGGACGCCGGGAAGGCGAAGGCGCTCCGCGACCGGCTGCTCGAATACGTTTCCGGAGAGGACTGAGGTGGAGCGTCCGGCGCTTGAGCCGTGGTTGCGGGGACCGGTAGAGGGAGTGCACCCGGTGGCCGGCGCGCTGATCCGCTGCTTTGAGCACGCTCTCGAAGACGTCGAATACTGGACTGCGGATTTGAGCGGCGAGCAGCTTTGGGCGCGGCCGGGCGGCGTGGCCCCCGTTGGTTTCCAGATCCGCCATATCGGAAGAAGCGTGGACCGCTTGATGACCTACGCCCAAGGCGGGCAACTCGACGCCGCGCAGTTGGAGGCGCTGCGCTCGGAATTACAGCCTGGAGCGGGGCGAGCGGAGTTGCTGGCCGAGATGCGAGCGTTGCTGGAGGCGGCGAAAGCGGCGGTGCGGGCGATGGACCTGTCCGAGGAAAGCGCGCCGCGCTACATCGGGCGGAAGCGCATCGAGGTGCCGTTGGTTGGGCTGCTGATTCACATCGCCGAGCACACGCAACGCCACACGGGGCAGGCGATCACCACTGCGAAGCTGGTGCGGGCCGGCGGTTAAGCTCTCAGTGCGAGTGCTCGTGCGGGTGCTGGTGAACGCCGGGAGGCATGGCGCAAGGCGCGTCGGACAGAGCGCAGCGCACATGTTCGAACTGCACGGTCGAGTGGTGGATGTGGAAGGCGCAGAGCGCTTCGTTGATGCGCAGCAGGATGGTGTTGCTTTCCGAAGGCGGCATGTCGTCGATCAGGACGTGGCAGCTTAGCGCGTGGGCTCCGGCGCCGAGCGTCCAGACGTGGAGGTCGTGAACGTCGATGACGCCGGGCACGGTCCGGATGGCGTTCGAGATCGCCTTAAGGTTCATGCCCTGGGGAATGCCCTCGAGCAGGACGTTCAGCGACTCGCGGATGATGTCCCACGCGGTCCAGATGATGAGCACGCCGATGCAGATGGAGAGGGCGGGGTCGATGCGGTGCCAACCGGTGAAGTGAATCACCACGGCGCCGGCGACGATGGCGGCGGAACTGACGGCGTCGCCGAGCATATGCACCCATGCCGCGCGGATGTTCAGATCGTGACGCCCACGGTGGAGCGCCATCATGATGCCGACATTGACGGCGATGCCGGCCAGGGCGACGACGGCCATGGTGGTGTCGTTCACCTCCGGCGGGTTGAACAGGCGGAACCAGGCTTCCCAGAAGATGATGGCCGACAGCGCGAGCAGCGCCAGGGCGTTGACGAAGGCGGCCAGCACGCCGGCGCGCTGGTAGCCGTACGTTTTGCGGTCGTCGGCCGGGCGGGACTCCAGACGCTGGGCGGCGGCGGCGAGGATCAGGGCGAGCGCGTCGGTGAAGTTATGGCCGGAATCCGAGATGAGGGCCAGGGAATGGGCGCCGACGCCGGCGCCGAGTTCCACGGCGACGAAGGCGAGCGTGACCGCTGTCGACCAACTCAGCGCCTTGCCGTGAGAGTGTTGATGCACCGTATCCGCCCGCTACTCTCAGTGTCCCTGTTTTACCCCGCCCGATACAAGCCGCCGCCGGGCCTCAGTATCGTGTAACTTCGCTGAACTCGAATTCGTTGGCGCGCATCGCCGGAACGACCATGTCGAAGGATTCCTCGCCGGAGGCGCGGACCGCGGGCGAGAGCGCGTCCACATTCCGCAACAACTCGACGACGCTTTGGTTAAAACGCAAATTGCGGATTCCGTATTGCATTTCGCCGTTTTCCACCCAGAACGTGCCGTCGCGCGTCATGCCGGTCATGATCTTTTCGTAGGGGTCGACTTCGCGGATGTACCACAGGCGGGTGACGAAAATGCCGCGGCGGGTGGAGGCGATCATGTCCTCGATGCTTGTGCCGCCGCCGGCGATGACGATGTTGACGGGCATCTCGCCGGCGTCGGAGGGCTGAGGAAAGCCGTGGCCCGTCGCGGTGCGGCCTTCGCGGCGCGCTGCCGTTCTGCCATAGGCGACTTCCTTGGCCACGCCGCGCTCGACGAGCGAGAGACGGGAGCGGGCGGCGCCTTCCCCGTCAAACGCCGGACCGGACTGCAGGGGATGGGTGACGTCGTCGGTGATGGAGATGTTTTCGCCGAACAGAGCCTCGCCCATGCGGCCGCTGAGGAAACTGCGATCGTCGGCAATGGCGGTGGCGCTGAAGTCGGCGAAGATCTGGCCGGCGAGGTCAAGGACCGCGGCCGGGGACAGGATGACGGTATAGCGGCCGGGGGGAATTTCGCGGGGATGGCGCGAGCGGCGGGCCTTGTCCGCAGCCTGGCGCGCGAGAAATTCGGCGTCAACGTCTTTCGAGGAGGTGGAGGAGACCTTGGCCCAGCCGGAGCTGTCTTCGGCGAGCGCGGTGATGGAGAAGACGGCGGAGGTCTGACGGTGGAAGGCCGCAACGCCGGCCGAGTTCAGGATGGCCTCGAAGCTTTCGCCGTTGGAATAGATGCCAGCGGCAGTCTGACCGGCGCTCCGCACGGCGTCGATGGCGCGCTGCACGGCTTCGGCGCGGGAATGCGGCGTCGCGGCGGCCGTTGCTTCATCGAAGCGGTTTACAGCCGGGGGCGTGCCGGCCTCCGAGGGTTCGAGGAGAGGACAGAGGCCGGGGTCCGGTGCGCTGGCCCGGGCAAGCGCGATGGCCTGCGTGGTGGCGCGGGCGATGGCGCCTTGGTCGAACGAGGAGGTGGTGGCGCGTGCGGTGCGCTGGTCAGTGATGACGCGGACCGAGACGTGGTGCTCGATCGCCTCCACGTTTTGATGGATCGTGTTGTTGGCGAAACGGGTCAGGGCTTCTCGCTCGGCGCCGATGAGGACCTCGACTTCAGCGACACCCGAGCCGCGGGCGGCGCCGATGGCAGCGTCGAGCGCTTCGCGGCATTGCCGTTCACTCACCAGCTCGGCGGTTTGGCTCATTCTCCGCTCCCCGCGCCGATTCGAATGCCGCGGAATCGCGCCGGACTTGCACCATGGCCGGTGCCGATGACCTGCTCGGGTTGGCCTTTGCCGCAATTGGGCACGCCCCAGAGCGTCCAGTGGCAGCGGTCGGCGATGGCGGTGCAGGCGTTCCAGAATTCCGTCGTGATGCCGGAGTAGATGGGGTTCTTCAGCATGCGCACGCGTTTGCCGCCGCGGATTTCCCAAGCGATCTCGCAGCCGAACTGGAACTGGTAGCGCTTGTCGTCGATCGACCAGCTTTTGTTGGTCTCCATGTAAATGGCGTGATCGGCGCCGAACACCTCGTCGAGCGAGTGCGGGCCGGGCAGCAGGCTGACGTTAGTCATGCGGATGAGCGGCAGGCGCGACCACGAGGCCGCTCGCATGGTTCCGTTCGACCGCGCCTGGCCGATCGCGGCGGCGGTTTCGCGCGAGGTCATGTAGCCCGTGAAGCGGCCGCTGTCGATGATCCGCGTGCACTGTGCCGGCACGCCTTCATCGTCGAAGGCGAAGGTCCCCAGTCCCGGGCCGTGTTCGAGGCGCGCATCGCAGACCGCATTGACGATCTCGGAACCATAGCGCAGGTGGTCGAGTTGATCCAGAGTGAGGAAACTCATCCCGGCGTAGTTGGCTTCCGAGCCGAGCACACGGTCGAGTTCGATCGGATGGCCGATGGATTCGTGAATCTGGAGCGCGAGCTGGCTGGAATCGAGGATGAGATCGAAGCGGCCTTGCGGGCAGGGCGGGGCGTCGTGCAACGCTACGGCCTCGTCCGCGATGCGCGCGGCGTTTTCAACGAGGCGGAGTTCGTTGATCAACTCCCATCCCTTGAGCTGATGCTGCCCGCCGAACGAGTTTGGATAGGACCGCTTTTGCAGATCCCCGTCACGAAAACTGTAGGCTTCGTAGCCGGCTCCGGTGTAGGTGCGCGTCTGCTCGATCAGGCTGCCGATCGAAGAGGCAAAGACCTGATGTTCGCGGCGCAGGCTGAGCGATGCTTCGGCCAGCGTGATGCCGGAGTTGCGGCGAAGCTCGGCGTCGATCGAGAGAAGGAGACCCAGTTGCGTGTCCACGCTGAGCGAGAAGGGATCGATCAGATACGGCGACATCCAGGCGGCTTGATAAGCATCCACCGGCGCGAGCCGGACGGGCTCGACGCGGGCGAGCGCGCTCGATCGGGCAATCGCGACGGCCTGGGCGGCGGCGCGTTCCATGCCGGCTTTGGACAGATCGTCTGTGGCGGCAAAGCCCCAGCATCCTTCGGCCAGCACACGCACGCCCAGGCCGAGCGACTCCGATTCGGCAACCTGGGACGGCTTACCGTTCTTGGTCCCGAGCGTTCGCTCGCGCAGGTCGACGACGCGGACATCGGCATATTCGACACCGGGGCGCAGGGCGGTTTCGAGGGCGTTGTGTGCGGTGTCCCGCATGAGACCTGACCTCAGTAGGCCCAGCGCCAGAGATTGGCGCCCGCGGTAAAGCCCGCGCCGACGGCGGCGAACAGGACAAGGTCGCCCTTGTGGAGTTTCCCGGCTTGGACCGCGTCGCGCGTGGCGAGCGGGATCGTGGCCGCGGTGGTGTTGCCGTACCGGTCGATGTTGATCAGCACGCGCTCGGGCGGAAGGCCCAACCGCTCGGCGGCGGAAACAATGATGCGGCGGTTGGCCTGGTGCGGCACCAGCAGCGCGACGTCCTTGCCCGTGAGGTTGTGCTCGGCGAGAAGATCGCTGCACATCTCGTACATTTTCTTCACCGCGTACTTGAATACCTGCTGGCCTTCCTGCTTCACGTAATGCAGGCGCTGGTCGATGGTTTCGTGGGTCGCCGGAAGGCGGCTGCCTCCCGCGGGCATTTTCAGGAAGTCGCCGCCCGAACCGTCGATTTCGTTTTTGTGGCCGATGAAGCCCTCGCCGGCTTCCCCACGCTCAACCAGCATGGCGCCGGCTCCGTCGCCGAACAGGATGCAGGTGGCGCGGTCGGTGTAATCGATGATGCGCGACATGGTGTCGGCGCCGATGACCAGCACCTTACGATGCGTGCCAGCCATGACAAGATTCGCCGCGGTTGTCAGGCCGTAGACGAAGCCGGAGCAGGCGGCGACGAGATCGAATCCCCACGCGCCGTGCGCGCCGATGCGGTTCTGCACCAGGCAGGCGGTGGCGGGGAAGAACATGTCGGGCGTCACGGTGCAGACGATGATGGCGTCCAGTTCCGCCGCCTCGATGCCACGTTGCGCCAGCGCTGCGCGGGCGGCCTCGACAGCCATGTCGGACGTGGCGACTTCCGGCGCGGCGATGTGGCGCTCGCTGATGCCGGTGCGTTCGATGATCCAGGTATTGTTCGTCTCGACCATCTTTTCCAGGTCGGCATTGGTGAGCACGCCCGGCGGCACATAGCAGCCTAACGCACTGATTTTCGCGGAATACAAGCAGCCTCCAAACTGTTCAGGATAGCTGATTCGAATCCGGCGTCCTTCAACCGGTGACGCGCACGATGCGATTTTCGCGGAAGGCGATGTTGCCGAAGTGCGCCGTGCGGGCGGCCGAAATACCTACCGACACCGGCGCGTTCGGGATGGCGCGCGAGCGGACGCAGTCGAGGAAGTTCTTCATGTGATGGGGCGTCCCGTCACCGTTCGTTTTCGCTTCCTGGGCCGGTTTGACCAAGTCGAGCGCTTCGGAATAGTGCGGCAGTTCGGGCCAGAACCCGTAGCCGCTGCGGTCGATGCGGAGCAGTCCCTTGGTGCCGCGGAAGGTCAGGCCGCCCCCTTCGAGATAGCCGATCATGCTGCAACGGAAGACGGTTTCATACTTGCCCGGATAGAGGTAGGACGCGCTGATCGTGTCTGGGCACTCGATGCGGTGGATGGCGTAGTTGCCGCCGAGCGCGGAGGCCGTGGCGGGCGTGTCGCCGCCCATGTACCATTGCGCGACATCGACCCAGTGGCAGAACAGATCGGTGAGCGAGCCTTCGCCGAAATCCCAGAACCAGCGCCAGTTGGTGAACCGGAGCGCGTCGAAGGGCTGCGCCGGGGCGTCCCCGACGAACTGCTTCCAATCGAGTTGGCTCACATCAACCTGCGGTACGCCGTCGTTAAGGTGAAGCAGGTTCTGATACCAGTGCGTTTCGATGAAGGTGACGTCGCCGAGTTGGCTGCCCGCGACGATCGAATAGGCTTCCTGAAAGTGCGGCCAACTGCGCTGCTGCAGCCCGACCTGGACAATGCGCTTGGACTCGGTAACGGCCTTTTCGAGCGGATCGCCTTCCCCGATCGTGTGCGTGACGGGCTTTTCAACGTAGACGTCTTTGCCGGCGCCGACGGCGGCGATGGTGATGGGCACGTGCCAGTGGTTGGGCGTGCCGACGACCACGGCGTCAATGGTTTTGTCGTCGAGCACGGCGCGGAAGTCGGTGTATTCTTTCGCGTTCGGCGCGTATTTTTCGCGGGCCTTGGCGCGGTGGGGACCATAGACGTCGCAGACGGCCACGATTTCGTTGCCGCCGACGTCGTTGAGCACTTTCATCAGGTACTGGCAGCGGCCGCCGGTGCCGATGGCCCCGATACGGATGCGGTCGTTGGCTCCGAGAACGCGGGAAGTGGGCAGGAGAGCGGTGGCGCCTGCCAGGACGGAGGATTTCAGAAATGCGCGGCGGTCGTTCGGCATAGGATGAGCAACAGACTATCCCAAACGGCCGCGCCGCGCCAGTGCGTCGTGGTCCGCGGGTGGTGGTCAGCGGCGGCGCCCCATGCGCGTGGAGGCCCAGAGGAGCAGCCAGACCAGGGCCGGGGCGGCGAAGCCCATCGCCGCGTAGTGCCAGGGAGAAGTCATGCTTCGGGCTTCGCTTTCCGCCCCGCCTTCAGTTCGGCGAGGACCCGTTCCACTTCGTCGTCCCGCTCGAGGGCAGCGAGGCGCTCCTCCACGGTGTCGCCGAGCAGAGCCGTGCGCGCCTGGCTGACCGCTTCGCTTTGGTCGACCTTTTCGGCCATGCGGTCGAAGGAGCCGTCGGCGGCCTGCGAGCGCGCCCGCAAGCCCGCCTGCCCGGCGCGGTTCAGCGCTTTGGCCCGCCGGTTGCGCGCCAATAGCACCTCGCTCTTGGCCCGCGCCTCGTCGAGTTTCTGGTCGAGCTTGCGGAGAGCCGTCTTGAGCGCTTCCACCTGTGCGGCCTGTTCGCTTGCCTGCTGCGCGAAGTTTTCCGCAAGCTGGCGGCTGGCGCGGGCGCGCTCGATGGCGGCGCGGGCGAGTTCGTCGTCGTTCTTGCCGACGGCCAACTCGGCCTTGCGCATCCATTCGGCGGCCTTGTCCTCGCTCTCCTTGTGCTTCTTCTTGAGCAGGTGCTCGTCGGCCATGGCGATCGCTACCTGCGTCTTCACCTGCATCAACTGGTTCTCCATGTCGAGGATCACCTGTTTGATCAGCTTGCCGGGATCTTCGGCGCGGTCGACCAGGTCGTTGAGATTGGCCCGGATCAACGTTGCCACCCGTTCCATCAGTGCCATCGCGCTTACCTCCTAACCTTCGGTTTCAATATTCTGACCCTTGCCGTTCGACTTGCCGCCGTCGCCGATGTTCTTGACGCGACCGAGCAGGTCCTCCATCTTCATGCCGGACAGCGTTTCAAACAGCGCGGGAATCTGGGCGGCCATCTTCGTGAGGTCGCCGGTGACCTTGTTCAGGCCCGCCGTGTCACCACCGGTAGAGACAACGGTGATGCGGTCGACGTTGGAGAGCGGCGAGGCGAGTGCCTGGACCACGTCGGGAAGGCTGGTGAGGAGCTTGTCGACGACGGCTGCCTGGTTCCACTCCTGGTAGGCCTCGGCCTTGACATTCATCGCCTTGGCCTCGGCTTCCCCTTTCTTGAGGATGATTTCAGCTTCGGCTTCGCCCTGCGCGCGGGTGGCGGCCGCCTGGCCTTCGGCTTCGAGCGTCCGGCGCTGCTTTTCGGCGGTGGCGAGCGCTTCAATGCGCTGCCGCTCGATTTCGGCCTGCTTCAGTACCGTCGAGATCAGCTCTTTCTCATGGCGCAGGATTTCCGCTTCCTGCACCTTGATCTGCTGTTCTTTCTCCACCTGCTGCACCTTCACCTGTTCGGCCACCACCTGCTGCTGCATGACGTTGGCCTGGATATCGTAGGCCTTGTCCGCCTGCGCCTGCTGGCGCTTCACCGATTCCTGATACTGCGCTTTCTTGATTTCGAGGTCCCGTTGGGCTTCGGCCTGCTTGGCGAGGGAAACAGTCTCGGCCAGCACCCGTTCCTGGTCGGCCTGGGCGCGGGCGACGGCTGCGGCGCGCTGCGCTTCGGCCCTCTTGATGGCGGTGTCGCGTTCGGCTTCGGCCGCGGCTACATCGGCATCGCGCTTAATGCGGGCGACGTCGGGGCGGCCCATGTTGGTGATGTACTCGTTTTTGTCGCGGACTTCCTTAATCGTGAACGAGACCACTTCGAGACCCATCTTGCTCATGTCTTCGGCGCAGGTGGATCGCATGCGGTCGCCCACCATTTCGGGTTCCTTGACAATCTGCTCGACCGAAAGTTGGCCGATGATGCCGCGCAGGTGGCCTTCCATGACGAGGCGGATGAGACCCTCCCGCTCGGCCGGCGGTTTCGTCAGAAACTGCTCGGCCGCGGTCTGGATTGATTCCGGGTCCGATTTCACCTTGATCTGCGCCACCGCTTCCACGGTGACGGCGACGCCTTGCTTGGTGTAAAGGTCCTGCTGCGGCGCCACGTCGAAGGACATCAATTGGAGCGACAATTCGCGATAGGTCTCAAACATCGGCCAGATCACGGTGCCGCGCCCCTTTACAATACGGGTGCCGCGCGCCCCGTAGACGACGAGGGCTTCGTGCGGGCCCGCTTTTCGATATAGCCTGGCGACGCTGCTCAGCAGAAAGATCAGCACCAGCAGGCTCAGTCCGACAATCACTACCATCGTTGCCATGGTTTTCTCCGTTCTTGATCTCCCGGTATTAATTCGCTAATTCATCCCAGCGCCGGACATAGGCGATGCCCCGTTCGTACCGCGTCACGACCACTTCGATGTCTTTCTCAATCGGCCGCCCGTCTTCACTGCGGATCGGCGCGGAGCGGCGGGCGCCGTCGCGGATGAAAATCATTTCGCCAACGCCGCCCTCGCGCACCGGGCTGATGACGCGTCCCAACACGCCGGCCATTTCGTAGTCGTCGGGGTCTAGCGCCCGGTCGTAGCGCGGAAGCAGGCGCGCCAGGAACCAGAAAACGACCGAGCCTCCGGCAAGCCCGGCCAGGACGGCGAGAGCAAGAGCGGCGACCGCCCAGAGGCTCGAGAAACGGCTGAGCAGGTAGCCCGCACCGCCGAACCAGGCCAGGAAGGCGGCGAGCGAGGCCGGGTTGAACCACGCCGGCACGCCGCCGCGGGCGTGCCCGTGCGGTGAGGACGCATGGCCGTGTGCGACGTGTCCGCCGGCGTGGGTTTTCGTGATGCCGCCCGCAAGAAAGGTAAGAAGACTGTACAGGAAGCCGATGATGAAGCAGAGAAGGTAGAACTGTTCCCAGCTCATGACCGCTCCTTTCCATTGGAGGGCAGCGCTTCCGGCTTCAAGACACCGAGGAGACGATCGGCCAAGCCCTGCGTGTTCACAATGGCCTCAAGCAGCAGCAGGCAGCGGCGGGAGTCTTCATGCCGCGCCACGGTGAGCAACGCCTGGCGAAGTTCCGCGTCCGCGCGGAAGTGCTCGGCGCCTTCGATGAGCCAGAGGTCGAGTTTGTCCTCCTGGCCGGCGAGCGGGCTGATGAGTTCGGTGTGATAGCCCTCGGGGTCGTCGACGAGGTAGCCGGGGTGGACGCGGAAGAATTTGGCCAGCAGCATGCGCGTGGAGTTGGTCAGGTGCGGGCGGGCGCCGCTCTCGATTTGCGAGAGATAGGACTGGGAGAGCGTCTTTTTCAACTCCCGTTTCATGGCGCGGGAGACCTCGAGTTGGGTCATTTCGCGGCCGAGGCCGCGGAGGGCGCCTTCGGCCTCGCGCAGGTAGCGGAGTTTTTCGCCGAGTCTCAACGGATTCCTTCCAATTGCAATATGTAATCAGAATATTGCAATACGTGATATCCGTCAAGAGAAAAATGCGCCCACCCCCGGCGCGGCCCCAAGACCAGGAAAACAGGCTGGTTTAACCGGCGGTCCCGGGCACACGCCCGCCGCACAGCAGACGCAGAAGATCGTGCCGCGCCACCACTCCCACGGGCTTGCCGTCCCTGACGACCGGCAGGCGATGGAACCCGGTTCGGAGCATCTTCTCGAGCAGAGCCTCGAGGCTGTCATCCTCCTCGACGAACACGGCCGGACGAGTCATGATCTGCCGGACCTGTGTCCGGCGGGCTGCTTCATAGATTTGCTCGACTCCTTCGGGCGGCATCCAGCGGCCGAAGACCTGCGGGAAGCGAAACAGCGAGAATGGGATTCCCGCTTCCCGGGCGGCAAAATCCGACTCGGTCACGATCCCGACGATCGCAGCGCCATCGTTGACCACCGGGAGACAGCCGATTTTTTTTGCAAGCATGGTCTCGGCTGCTTCCTGCAAGGTACAGTCCTCCCGAACGACCACCGCCGGGGCGTTCATAATTTCACGCACTTTCATAAGCCCGTCCCACCGTCTCGCTGCCGTAGACGCCGTTCTCCAGACTCGAAGTCCGGCAATTGCTTCCCAACGGCCCGCCATAAATCGTTGCAACTTCAATGCCGAAACGGGTCGCGCACCCCTACTTCCATGCCAATCTCCACGGTGGACCCTGAGATGCTCTTACATTTTCCGGTTGCGCGCAGGATGGCGGAGGAGGTGTGCGGTGGCGTCCATCGGAGAACGGGAACCGGTGTCGGCGGAAGGGAAGGTTCTTTGGCACCAGGCCGAGGCCGCGGAGGTGGTGGAACGGCTTGGAACCCGGAGGGCGGACGGACTGAGCGAAGCCGAGGCCCGGCGAAGGCTGCTGCAGTGCGGGCCGAACGAGCTTGTGGCAGCCGGCACGAAGAGCCCGTGGCGGATCCTCTGGGAACAGCTCACCGCGCTGTTGGTGGTCATCCTGATCTTGGCGGCGGTGGTTTCGGCGCTGCTTGGGGATTTCAAGGACGCGATTGCGATCGCGGCGATCGTGGTTTTGAACGCGGTCCTGGGTTTCAGCCAGGAGTACCGGGCGGAGAAGGCGATGGCGGCGCTGAAGAAGATGGCTTCGCCGTCGGTGCGGGTGCGCCGGGGCGGCGAGGTGAAATCGATTCCGGCAACACGGCTGGTGCCGGGCGACATTGTGCTGCTCGAGGCCGGCAATATTGTGGCCGCCGACGGCAGAATTGTCGAGAACGCCGATCTGCAGGCGCAGGAAGCGGCGCTTACCGGCGAGTCTGAGGCGGTGCATAAGACGGCGGCCGCGATCGCGGAGAAGGACTTGCACGTAGGGGACCGACGCAACATGGTCTACATGGGAACCTTCGTCACCGCCGGACGGGGACAGGCGGTGGTGACGGAAACGGGCATGCGCACCGAGTTGGGGCGCATCGCGACTCTGATCCAGACCGTCGGGCGGGAGGCCACGCCGCTGCAGCGCAGGCTGGCGCATCTCGGTAAAGCGCTGGCCGGGGCGGCGCTCGTGCTGGTGGCCGTCATCTTCGTGCTGGGGCTGCTGCGCGGGGAGGAGATCCGGCTGCTGTTTCTCACGGCGGTAAGCATCGGCGTGGCGGCCGTGCCGGAGGGTTTGCCGGCTCTGGTGACGATCGCGCTGACGCTCGGAGCGCACCGCATGCTGAAGCGGAATGTGTTGATCCGCAAGTTGCCGGCTGTGGAGACGCTCGGCTCGGTGACGGTGATTTGTTCGGACAAGACGGGGACGCTAACCGAGAACCGGATGACCGCGGCGGTCGCCGTCCTGGCCGATGGAGCGAAACTGGACCTGTTGGCGGCGGGCCGGCCGGGGGCGAGGGCGGCGGCCGAGCCGGGATTCGAACTTCTGTTGGCCGGGATGGCGCTGTGCAACGATGCGGTGATGCCGGCCGGGGGCGCCGCGCCGCTGGGCGAACCGACGGAAGTGGCCCTGGCAGAGGCGGCCGCTCATTTGGGCCTGAGGAAGCCCGAACTGGATGCTCTGCTCCCTCGCGTCGACGAGGTTCCCTTTCAATCGGAGCGGAAGCGCATGACCACCGTGCACCGGCTTCCGGCGGAAGCTCAGTCATCACCCGCCGGGCTTCGCCGGGTTTTCGAGTCCCTGGGCGCGGAAAGGGCCGCGTTCACCAAGGGCGCCGTGGACAGCTTGCTCCAGGTTTCCGGCCGGGTGTGGCAGAACGGGCGGGTGGAACCAATCGGCGACGAGTGGCGGAGGCGCCTGCTCGGGCTGAACGACTCGCTCGCAAAGCAGGGTATGCGCGTGCTTGGGCTTGCCTTCCGGCCCGCTGAGAGAGCCGAG
>JAKAJI010000096.1 GCA_021813825.1 Acidobacteriota bacterium
CGCCTACGGCGGCTTGCAGTTCGAGTTCTAAGCGCACAGGGCCGCGAGCGGCTCCGTTGTGCGCGGTGGAAGGGAAGCGCACAGGGCCGCCAGCGGCTCCGTTGTGCGCGGTGGAAGGAAAGCGCACAGGGCCGCGAGCGGCTCCGTTGTGCGCGGTGGAAGGAAAGCGCACAGGGCCGCGAGCGGCTCCGTTGTGCGCGGTCTTGACCCATAAGCAGATATTTCCCGCCTGTAGTTAAATGGAGAGCATCATGGAACGCCAAAGTGGACGGAGAGAGTTTTTACGCGCCGGAGCGGCCCTGCTTGCCGCGCCGGCCATCGGTAGCCGGGTTCTGGGAGCGAACGACCGGCCCAGGCTGGCCTTCATCGGCATGGGCAAGATGGGTCGCGACAACCTCAAGGCCGCGCTCAAGCACGACACCGATGTCGTGGCCGTGTGCGACGTCTATGAGCGGAACCTCAACTGGGCGCACGACATGGCCAAGGGCCAGGCAAAGACCGTGAAGGACTTCCGGGAAATTCTGTCCGACCGCTCGATTGACGCGGTCTGCATTTCCACCCCCGACCACTGGCACGCTTACATGGCAGTGGAAGCCTGCAAGGCCGGCAAAGACGTCTACGTCGAAAAGCCGATTTCTGTGAGCATCTACGAAGCGGGCAAGATGGTCGAGGCGGCGCGCAAGTACAACCGCGTCGTGCAGGCGGGCACCTGGCAGCGCTCGAACACTCACTTCCAGCAGGCGGTGGACATCGTCAAAAGCGGCGAGTTGGGCAAGATCGCCATGGTCCACACCTGGAACATCGCCAACGAGAAACAGGCGGGCATGGGCAATCCTCCGGATACCGATCCGCCGCCCACCCTTGACTGGAACATGTGGCTCGGGCCCGCGCCGGAGCGGCCCTACAACGTAAATCGCTTCGGCGTCGATCCGAAGGACCACTACTTCTCCACCTTCCGCTGGTTCTGGGATTATGCCGGCGGCATGATGACCGACTGGGGCGTTCACTGGCTGGACATCGTGCAGATGGCGATGGGCGAAGAAACGGCGGCCGCGGCCACGGGCGTCGGCGGGAAGTTCTGGCTCACCGACGACCGCGAGACACCCGACACGCTCCACGTCAGCTACGAGTATCCGGGCGGGTATGTCGCGACCTACGAGAACCGGAACAGCAACATGCAGTCGATGTTCAACAAAGGCGGCGGCATCCTGTTCTTCGGCGAGAAGGCGACCATGTTCGTAGACCGCGGCGAGTTCTACATCGTGCCGGAGAAAAATTCGGATGTGAAGGCGCGGAACGTGAAGCGCAGCGACGACGGGCATTTCAACCACTGGACGAATTTCCTCGAGTGCATGAAGACGCGGCAGCGGCCGGCAAGCGACATCGACTTGTGCCGGCGATCGACAGCCACCTGTCTTCTCGGCAATATCGCCTACCGGACGAAGACCCGCGTGACGTTCAACGGAACCGAGGCGACGCCGGGCGCGGCGCACGAAATGCTCATGCGCGAGTACCGCGCGCCGTGGAAACTCGAGGTTTAGGCCGCGCCGGTTACGGCTGAACCGGCGTATCGGACTTGGCGGGCGGCGTGGGCAGCATCAGCGTCACGTCGCCCTTGTGCTGCAGGTTCCAGTCCTTGCGGATTTCGGTTTCCTGCGCCGATTTGCTGCTGCGCAGTTTGCGGACCTCTTCCTTCTCGGCCGCGATTTTGCGCGCTAATTCGGCGTTCTGCTCCTGCAACTGGCGAATCTCGTGGCGGGATTGGAGCAGCGCCGGGATCCCCTGCGGTCCTCGCTGCGCGAGGACAATGTACACGCCGGCCACGATGACGATAACGACGTAGGCGAGGCGGCGGAGGAGGTCGCTCATGTTGCGCAAATTCAGACCCTATCTAACTTTATAAACCGGCCTGCAAAAAATATCCAGCCCAAGGTGGGGCTAAGGTTTCACCGGAGAAGGTTTGGCAGAAAACAGGAAAAGTCCGGGTTGCCGGGCGTTATAGAATGGAGGGCTGTGAGCCGAGGGAACCAAAGCTCCCGGCTGCCTTCCGATCCCCACTGGTATCGGGACGCGGTGTTTTATGAGGTTCCGGTCAAGGCGTTCTATGACGGGATCGGCAACGGTGTCGGCGATTTTCCCGGTCTGACCGAGAAGCTTCCCTATCTCGCAGATCTGGGTATCACGGCGATCTGGCTGCTTCCTTTTTTCCCTTCGCCGTGGCGGGACGACGGATACGACATCAGCGACTACAACGCCGTACACCCGGTCTACGGCTCGCTGCGGGACTTCCAGACTTTCCTCAAAGAAGCGCACGCGCATGGGCTGCGCGTGGTCACGGAGATGGTGCTCAACCACACCTCCGACCAGCACGTATGGTTTCAGCGCTCGCGCCGCGCCCCCAAGGGTTCGCGGTGGCGGAACTTCTACGTCTGGAGCGACAACACGGATCACTACCGCGACGCGCGCATCATCTTCAAGGACTTCGAACACTCCAACTGGACCTGGGACCCGGTGGCGAACGCCTACTTCTGGCACCGGTTCTACTCGCACCAGCCCGACCTGAACTTCGACAATCCGGAAGTGCGCAAGGCCGTGCTCGACGCCGTGGACTTCTGGCTCGACATGGGCGTCGACGGACTGCGCCTGGACGCGGTGCCGTACCTGTTCGAGCGCGAGGGCACCAACTGCGAGAACCTGCCCGAGACGCACGAGTTCCTGCGCGAGTTGCGGGCCCACATCGACGCCAAATACGAGGACCGGATGCTGCTCGCCGAGGCGAACCAGTGGCCCGAGGATGCGATCGCCTACTTCGGCAACGGCGACGAATGCCACATGGCGTTCCACTTCCCTCTCATGCCCCGGCTCTTCATGTCCTTGCGCATGGAGGACCGCTACCCCATCACCGACATTCTGCGTCTGACTCCGCCGATTCCCGAATCCTGCCAGTGGGCGCTCTTTCTGCGCAACCACGACGAACTGACCCTCGAGATGGTCACCGACGAAGAGCGCGATTACATGTACCGCGTCTACGCCCACGACCCCGGCGCGCGGATCAACTTAGGCATCCGGCGAAGGCTGGCGCCCCTGCTGGAAAACGACCGGCGGCGGACGGAGTTGATGTTCGCCCTCATCCTCTCTCTGCCAGGCACTCCGGTCATTTACTACGGCGACGAGATCGGGATGGGGGACAACTTCTATCTCGGCGACCGCAACGGCGTCCGCACGCCGATGCAGTGGAGCGGAGACCGGAACGCGGGCTTCTCGCGCGCCAACCCCCAAAAGCTCTATCTGCCGGTCGTCATCGATCCCGAGTATCACTACAACGCGGTCAACGTCGAGAACCAGCAGAACAACCAGCACTCGCTGCTGCGCTGGATGAAGCGGCTGATCGCGCTGCGCCGCCAGCACAAGGCGTTCGGGCGGGGCTCCATTCGCTTCCTCAGTCCCGAGAACCGGCGCGTGCTGGCGTTCGTGCGGGAAACCGGGAGCGAGCGGGTCCTGGTGGTGGCCAACCTCTCGCGGTTCACGCAGCCCGTCGAGTTGCCGCTCGCCCCCTTCCGCGGAATGGTGCTCGAAGAAATGTTCGGGCGAAACCGGTTTCCCGCCGTCGGCGATGCGCCGTATTTCCTCTCGCTCGGACCGCACGCCTTCTCCTGGTTCTTGCTGCGCGAGCCCGAACCCGGACAGGAAGCGCTGAAAGACGAGATGCGCTACTTCACCGCCCCGCGCGTCTCCGTGCGAAGTCTCGACGATGTCTTCGCCCCGGAAAACCTGCAGAAGTTCGAAGCGCGCTTGGGAGATTACCTCAAAACGCGGCGGTGGTTCCAGGGTAAGTCGCGGACCATCTCCCACACCAGCATCCTGGACGTCGCCGAATTCGCCGCTTCCTCGTCCTTCGTGCTCATCGTCGGCGTGACCTACCCGGACGACAACCCGGAAACCTACTGTGTCCCGGTGTCGCTCGGCCGCGCGGAGGTGGGCGAACAGGTCCGCCTCGCTCATCCGGAGGTGATTCTGGCTCAGGTGGAAGACTCGGGCGGCCGCCAGGGCGTACTCTACAGCGCCACGCGCAACGCGGCCTTCTGCACGGAACTGCTGGGGCTGATGTCGCGGCGGCGGCGCCTTCCATCTCAGAAAGGAGAACTCGCCGGAGGACACACCCGGGAGTTCCGCGCGCTGCTGGGGCCAGGGCGGCCGGCCCTCGACCCCGCGCTGGCCGCAGCCGACCAGAGCAACAGTTCCCTCCTCTACGGTAGCCGCTTCATCCTGAAACTCATCCGGCGAATCGAGAGCGGGACGCACCCGGAACGGGAGATCGGCGAGGCGATCGCAAACATGCGCGAAAAGCCCGCCGTGGCGCCGCTCGCCGGCTGGATCGAATACCGGCCCGAAAGCGGCGGGCCGGCGGTCGCCGGAATCCTGCACGGCTTCGTTCAGCACGAAACCGACGCCTGGCGCTATACGCTCGAAAACCTCAGCCTGTTTTTCGAGCATGCCTTGTCGCACGCGGCCTCCCTCGAGACCGCGCAAGCCTCCCCCGTCGATCCCTTGTCCGGCCAGGAAGCGCCGGAAATCGCCCACGAGCTGACAGGCTCGTATCTAACCGCGATCCGCCTTCTCGGTGTGCGCACCGCGGAGTTTCATCTCAGCATGAGCCGCATCGAGCAGCCCGAGTTCGCGCCGGAGCCGTTCACGGACTTCTATCGCATGGGGCTCTATCACGGCCTGCTGGCGACCTGCGTGCGCGTCTTCGACCTCGTGCGGGAGCGGCTCCCGCGCCTGACCGGGGAACTGAAGGCCGCCTGCGAAGCCCTGGAGCCGAGGGAAAGGGATTGTACCGAACGCCTGCATGTGTTGCGCGAAAAGCGCATCAGCGCCAAGCGCGTCCGGATTCACGGCAGTTACGATCTAAGTAGCGCCCTGTATACCGGCAAGGACTTCGTGCTGATTGACCTCGAAGGGGAGCCGGACCGGCCGTTGGGAGAGCGCCGCATCAAGCGGTCTCCGCTGCGCGATGTGGCGGGCCTGATGCAGTCGCTCGCGCAAGCTTCCCGCTCCGCTGCGGCGAGTCTGCCGGGAGCAAGCTCTCCGGCCGAGCCGGCGCAGGCGCAGTTGGCCGAATGGGCGGGTTTGTGGCGGCAGTGGGCCGCGGCGGAGTTTTTCACGGGCTACGTGAACACGCCGGGCATTGCCGGTCTGCTGCCTCAGAGCCGTGAGGAAAGGCGGGTTCTGATGGAAATTTACACTCTCGAGACGGCATTCTATGATCTGGAACACGGCCTCACCCGGGATGCGGGCAAGGCCGCCATCGCGGCCCGCGCCATCCTGGACGTCGTGAACGCGAACCGATGAAGCACCCGCTTTCCACCTACCGGCTGCAGCTAAATTCCGGATTCCAGTTCGACGCCGCCTCGGTCGCGGCCGAGTACCTGGCCCGGCTCGGCATCTCGCACGTCTACTGTTCCCCGTACCTGCAGGCGACGCCGGGCAGCAGCCACGGCTACGACGTCGTCGACCATCACCGCGTCAACGCCGATCTGGGCGGGGAGCAGGCGCACAACCGCTTCTGCCAACGGCTCGGCGAGTTGAAGCTCGGTCAGGTGGTCGATATCGTCCCCAACCACATGGCGGCGGCGGGCCGCCACAACGCCTGGTGGTGGGACATCATGGAAAACGGCCCGGCCAGCCGCTACGCCCCCTACTTCGACATCGATTGGAACCCACCCGAGGAGAAGCTGCGGAACAAGGTCCTGTTGCCGGTGCTGGGCGACCGCTACGGCCGCGTCCTGGCCGCGGGAGAGTTGAAATTAAAGCGCGAGGGCGGAGGATTCCTGATCCGCTACTACGACCACGAATTTCCCGCCTCGCCCCGCTCCATTGGCCCGCTGCTTCAGAAAGCCGCGGTGGCGGCTTCGAGCGAGTATCTGGCGTTCCTGGCCGACGGCTTCTCAACGCTGCCCTCGTCCCACTCCACCGACTGGCCCAGCGTGCTGGCGCGGCATCGTGACAAAACCGTCCTCCGCGAGTTGTTGGCCAAGTTGTGCGAGGAGCAGCCGGAGATCGCCGCGCGGATCGATGAATGCGTCGCGGCCCTGAACGCCAACATCGACGACCTCGACACGCTCATGGGGCAGCAGAACTTCCGCGTCTCCTACTGGCGCGTGGCCGAGCGCGAGTTGGTCTACCGCCGCTTCTTCGACGTCAACCATCTCATCGGGCTGCGGATGGAAAACCCCGCTGTGTTCGACGATACGCACGCCCTGGTGATCGAGTGGCTGCGGCGCGGCGTCATCGACGGGCTCCGGGTGGATCATCCCGACGGCCTTCGCGATCCGCAGGGCTATCTCGAACGCCTCCGGCGGGCGGCGCCCGACGCCTGGATTATTGTCGAAAAGATCCTCATGCCCGGCGAGAACCTGCGCGATTCCTGGCCCGTGCAGGGCACCAGCGGCTACGACTTCCTCAACGCCGCCGGGCGCCTGTTCACGGACCCGCGCGGCGAAGCCGCAATCAACGAGATCTATCGCGAATTCACCGGCGCAACGCTCGACTGGACCGCGGTGATGCACGAAAAGAAAGTGCAGGTGCTGACGGATCTGCTGGGCAGCGACGTGAACCGGCTGACCGCGCTGTTTCTCCAAATCTGCGAGCAGGACCGCGACCACCGCGATTACACCCGCCACGAAATTCACGAGGCCGTCCGCGAAGCCGCGGCTTCGTTTCCCGTCTACCGCACCTACGTGCAGGCCGAGACCGGCGACCTCACGCGCGAGGACGAGCAGTTCATCCGCGACGCGATGGAAGCCGCACGCCTGCGGCGGACGGACCTCGACCCCGAGCTGTTCGCGTTTCTCCGCCAGGTCCTCACGCTCCAGGCCGGCGGCGCCCTCGGCGCCGAATTCGTCATGTTGTTCCAACAGTTAACCGGACCCGCCATGGCCAAAGGCGTCGAGGACACGGCGTTCTATTCCTATCTCCGCCTTGCCTCGCAGAATGAAGTCGGCGGCAGCCCCGGCCGCTTTTCCTCGACGCTCGACGAGTTTCATCAGTTTTGCGCCCACTCAAGCGAGCACTGGCCTCTCACCATGCTCACCACCAGCACCCACGACACCAAGCGCGGAGAAGATGTGCGGCTGCGGATCGCGCAATTGACGTTCAACGCGCGGGAGTGGAGCGACGCGGTGAAGCGATGGGCCGCCGCCAACGAGCGGCACAAAACGAACCGCATGCCGGACCACAAAACCGAGTACCTGCTCTATCAGACCCTGGTGGGCGCCTGGCCGATTTCAAACCAACGGCTCGCCGAATACATGCGTAAGGCCGCCCGCGAGGCCAAGGAAATCACTTCCTGGATCGCGCCGGAGGAGAACTTCGAACAGGCGCTGATGAGCTTCATCGACGGCATCCTGTCCGATACGGAGTTCCTCTGGGACTTCGAAGCGTTCCTTGCGCCGGTCGTCCGGCGAGCCAGGCTGGCGTCCCTCGCCCACACCCTGCTCAAACTCACCGCGCCCGGCGTCCCCGATATTTATCAGGGCACCGAGTTGTGGGACCTGAACCTGGTGGACCCGGACAACCGCCGGCCGGTCGACTTCACCCTCCGCGCGCGGCTGCTCGACGAGTTGGATGCGCTCTCCCTCGAGCAGATCCTCGGCCGGTTTGATGACGCGCTGCCGAAGCTCTACACGATCCGGCAATGCCTGCGCGTGCGCAACGAGCGCCCCCACAACTTCAGCGCCCGCGGCAACTATCGCGCCTTGTGGGCGACCGGACCGCGGTCGGCCGACGTCGTGGCCTTCGGGCGCGGCGGGGACGTGATTTCCGTGGCGCCGCGCCGGTTCGAGGAAGGCGCCGACGGTTGGGACCGGACGCTGATCGAGTTGCCGCCCGGCGAGTGGAAGAACCGGTTCACGTGTGAAACGATCGCCGGAGGCAAGGTCAGCCTGCACCGGCTCCTAGAACATTTCCCCGTTGCTTTGTTGACTCTCGGCCGGGGCGCGGCATGAAGCGGCTGCGGGTTTGGGCTCCGGAGGCCCGGCGCGTCGAGGTGCACCTGGACAGCCGCACCCTCGACATGGCGCCCGAGGAAGGCGGGTGGTGGGCCGCGCCGCACGACGCCGCGCAGCCTGGAGCGGATTACTCCTTCCTCATCGATGGCGGCGACCCCCTGCCGGACCCGCGCTCGCCCTGGCAGCCCTACGGCGTCCACGGGCCTTCGCGGATCGTCGATCATGCCGCCTTCCGCTGGACCGACTCAAACTTTCAGGCACGCCCGCTGGCCTCCGCCGTTGTCTACGAACTGCACACCGGCACCTTTTCCCCCGAAGGCACGTTTGAAGGAGCGATCGCCAGGCTCGATCATCTCGCCCGCCTCGGTGTCACCCATGTCGAACTGATGCCGGTGTGCGAGTTCCCCGGCCGGCGCGGTTGGGGCTACGACGGCGTCGATCTGTTCGCCCCGCACCATGCCTACGGCGGACCCGCCGGCTTGAAGCGCCTGGTCGATGCCTGTCATGCGCGCGGGCTGGCCGTGCTGCTCGATGTCGTCTACAACCACCTCGGGCCTTCGGGAAATTACCTCGCCCGCTACGGCCCGTATTTCACCGCCAAGCACCATACGCCCTGGGGCGAAGCGCTGAACCTCGATTCGCCCGGCAGCGACGAAGTCCGTCGCTTCCTCTGCGACAACGCGAAAATGTGGCTGCGCGATTACCACTTCGACGGCCTCCGCCTGGACGCGATCCATTCCCTGTTCGACCAGTCCGCCGTGCATTTCCTCGAACAGTTGTCGGCGGAAATCGAGGAGCTGTCCGCCCAGCTTGGGCGGCATCTGGTGCTGATCGCGGAAAGCGATTTGAACGATCCGCGCCTCGTCCGGCCCCGCGAGTGCGGCGGCTACGGCTTCGATGCCCAGTGGAGCGACGATTTCCATCACGCCCTCCATGCCGCTCTCACCGGCGAGCGAAACGGCTACTACCGCGGCTTCGGCACGCTCGGCGCCATCGCCAAAGCGCTGCGGCACGCCTACGTCTACGACGGCCAGTATGCCCCGCATCGCAAACGCCGCTTCGGACGCTCCACCGCCGGCCTCCCGGCGTCGCGGTTTCTCGCCTATTTGCAGAATCACGATCAGGTCGGCAACCGCGCCCACGGCGAGCGCATCGCTCACCTGGTTTCCGATGGCCGCCTCCGCGCCGGCGTCGCGCTGCTGCTCCTCTCCCCCTTCCCGCCCATGCTCTTTCAAGGCGAGGAGTTCGCCGCCTCCACACCGTTCCAGTTTTTCACCGAGCACGAGGAAGAGTTGGGACGCGCCGTCACGCGGGGGCGCAAGCGGGAGTTCGCCGCCTTCGGCTGGGACGAAGCCTCCATTCCGGACCCCCAGGATCCGGCCACTTTCGAGCGGTCGAAACTGCGATGGGAAGAAGCGGAAAGCGGGCGCGGCGCTTCCCTGCTCGCCTGGTACCGGAGCCTGATCCGCCTGCGGCGCGCGTTTCCATCGCTTTCCGATGCGCGCATGGGCCGCGTCAGAACCCTCGTCGACGAACAGCGGCAGTGGCTCCGCTTCGAGCGCGGGCCCGTGGCCGTGGCCTGTAATTTTTCCCGCCAGGTGCACCGCATTCCGCTCGACATCTCCGAAGCCGCTCTCCTGCTGGCCTCCGATCCGCAAGTGCGCATCGGCTCCAAGGAAATCGAAATTCCGGCCGAAGCGGTGGCGATTGTCGCCGATAGACGCGAAACGGAAACCGAAGCCTGGCTGCGCGACGAAGACCACCGCTGAGCCAAGCTAAAATCGCACACATGGAACTCCACGCCGTCCCCCTCACGATTCCCAACGACGCGAACCTCATCGTGGGCCAAAGCCACTTCATCAAAACCGTCGAAGACGTCTATGAAGCCATCGTGAACGCGAACCCGGGCATGAAGTTCGGCATCGCTTTCAATGAAGCCTCCGGCCCTCGCCTGATCCGCGCCGACGGCAACGACGCGGAACTGCGTGAGGCGGCCATCGCGAACGCCAAAGCCATCGGCGCGGGCCATGTATTCGTCGTCGCGCTGCGCAACGGCTTCCCCGTCAACGTGAAAAACGCTCTGCTGGCGACGCCCGAAGTCTGCACCATTTTTTGCGCCACGGCGAATCCCGTGGAGGTGATCGTCGCGGAAACCAAGCAGGGACGCGGCGTGCTCGGCGTGGTGGACGGCGAACCGCCCCTCGGCGTAGAAACGCCCGAGGACGCGCAGAAGCGCCACGGTTTCCTGCGCGCGATCGGCTACAAGCGCTGACCGCGCGGCGATGTTCCTGCTCGACTGGTTCCATAGCTTCCTCCCGCTCCTGAACCCGCTCGGCTTCGGCGCCCAGGATTTCGTTCTGCTTGCCTTCGCCGTGCTCGTGGCCACAATGGCGTTCGCGCTCGGACCCTTCCTCGAGCGCATCGCGCGCCCGTTGGCGGAGCGGCCCGCCGCCGCGATGGCCTTGCTGGGAGCACTGCCGGTGGCGCTTCGGCTCTCGCTTCTTGTGCACCATCCGATTCCGCGCCCGGAGGTCTCCGACGACTTCAGCTACCTTCTCTCCGCCGGCACGCTCCGTCACCTCCGCCTGGCCAACCCGCCGCACGCCCTGCCGCAGTTCTTCGAAACCTACTTCGCGCTCCAGCAACCCACCTACAGCTCGATTTTCCCCATCGGTCCGGGACTGTGGATCGCGCTCGGCTGGCTGCTCACCGGCCTTCCCTGGGCCGGCGTCGCGCTGTCGGAAGCCGCCCTCTGCGCCGCCTGCTTCTGGATGCTCCGCGCCTGGACCACGCCGTTGTGGGCGCTCGCCGGCGGGCTTCTGGCCGTGTTCGAATTCGGTCCGCTCAGCCAATGGATGAACAGCTATTGGGGCGGCAGCGTGGCCGCGTTCGCCGGCTGTTTGGCATTCGGCGCCGCGGCGCGCCTGCGCTGCGGTCCAAACCGCCGCAACGCCCTGCTGCTCGGTGCCGGCCTCGGGTTGCACGTGCTCACTCGGCCCTACGAGTCGATCTTCTTGTTCGCCGCGGCCGCGCTCGTGCTTGCCCCCTGGAAGCCGCACTTGCTTCGCTCGCTCCGCTTCACCGCCCTCGCACTGGCGCCCGCCCTGCTTTTGATGGCCGCGCACAACAATGCCGTCACAGGTTCCTGGACCATGCTGCCGTATCAGCTCAGCCAGTTCCAGTACGGCGTGCCCGCCTCCCTCACCTTCCAGCCGATGCCGAAGCCGCACCGCACCCTCACCCCCGAACAACAACTTGATTACGACACCCAGGCGGCCGTGCACGGCCCGCTCCCGGATACGCTCTCGCGTTACCTCTCGCGCCTGGCCGCGCGCGCACCGTTCTACCGGTTCTTCTTCGTCGCCCCTCTATCCCTGGCGCTACCGTTCTTCTTGCTCACTCTGCGCCGTCCGCTCCACGCTGCCGCGGCCGCCTCGATTCTTCTCTTCGCGCTCGGCACGAATTTTTATCCGTACTTTTACCCGCACTACATCGCCGCGCTTACGCCCCTCTTCGTCTTTGTGGCCGTAGCTTCTCTCGATCGCCTCTCACACCTACGTCTGCGCGGCTTCGCTTCCGGCGCGCCCGCCGCCCGGATGCTGCTCTTCCTCGCCGTGGCTCACTTCGCCTTCTGGTTCGGAATTCACTTATTCGAGAGGCCCTCATTCGCCGGATTGATCCGCTACGAGACCTGGGATTCGATTGAAGATCCCGATCCCTTGGGCCGTTACGCCATCGAGGCACAGCTTCACGCCGCGCCGGGCGCCCAGCTTGTCTTCGTTCACTACACCGCCGGGCACCGCTTCCACGAGTGGGTCCACAACGCCGCCGATATCGACGCGGCGCGGATCGTCTGGGCGCGGGATTTAGGCGCGGAGGCGAATCAATCGCTGCTTGCGTACTACCCGAAACGCCGCCCCTGGCTCCTCTATCCGGATCTTCACCCGCCGCGGTTGATCCCTTATTTCGCCGAAAGCGCCACGTCTTTCCCGTAGATCTTGATCAGCGGATGCACCACCACGGCGCGGTAGACATACGCTTCGCCCGGCTCCCAGTCCGGCACCTCGACCGTGAATGTGCCCGTCGACGTCATGGTTTTCAGCTTCGTCGCCGTCCACGCGCCGCCGCGCTCGTTCACGTCCAGGCCGCGGATGTGCTGCCACTCGAAGCCAACCTGCACCGAAGACGCTTTGCCAAGGTCGCTGAGCTCGGCCGAAAGCGTGACGGTCTTCGTCGCCGCATCCCACTTCGCGCCGCCGGTTGAAACCTTCGGCGGCTCCATGGCGGGCTCCGCGTTCGTGATCCGCAGCACCACGGGGTTCGGCCACTGGCGGTTGTTGTAAAGCCGCTGCGTGCGCATCGCGCGGATGTGTAGTCCGTCGCTCTCCTGGCGCCACGTTGTCTTCGGCACGACGTCGGGGCGGTATTCGAGCACCTTGTCGTTCTGGCCCAGCACGCTCACCTCGGTCTCCGGCGTCGCCTTCACCGAGTGCAGCGTGATGTCCTTCCACTCGCCCCATTTCCAAGGCTCTTTCGAAGCGACGAGCGCGTAAACCGTGTTCGTGTTCTTCTTCCGCGTGAACCAGATCTCGCCTTCGTTCGTGATCACCCACGGCCGCACCGAATAAATCGCTTCGCTGTTGACGAACATCCACAGGCCGATCTCGCGCAGCCGCGCCTCCTGCTCGATCGGAATTTCGCCGTCCGGCTTCGGGCCGATGTTGAGCAGCAGGTTGCCGCCCTTCGCCCGCGTCTCAATCAGCGTGTCGATCAGCGTTGTGCCGGACTTGTAATGCTCGTTGGTCGGCTTATACTGCCACTGCGTCCCCATGGTGAGGTTTGACTCCCACGCCCCTTCGAGCGGCACGCCCGGTACGTACTGCTCCGGCGTTTCGAGCGCCCCCCGCGTAACCACAATCTCCGGTTGCAGTTTCCAGGCCAGCTCGCGCAACCCGCCTGCCGGCCCGTCGAAAAAAATCACCGACATCGGACCGTACTGCGTAAGAAGCTCGCGCACCTGCGCCTGGTCGTATTTGAGTAGCTCAGGGTTGTGCTCGGGCGAAACCTCCGGCACGTTGCGTTGGATCGTGATGTGGTGTTCGTGGAGGAAATGAAAATCGTCGGGCGAAAAGTAGACGCCGGGCGCGATGCCCTGTTCGCGGAACGCCGCGTAAATTTCGCCGGCGATGTCGTGCGGGTACGGCGTGTGGAAAATGCTGAAATCCGTCGTCGCCGTTCGGAACATGCAAAAGCCCGAGTGGTGCTTGGTGGTGAAGACCACGTATCGCACGCCCGCCAGTTTTGCCAGCACCGCCCAGTCCTGCGGGTTGAACTTGTGCGGATTGAAGGTCTTCGGCAGTTCCGTGTAAAAACGGTCGACGTAGTCCTCCGACGCCCCGGCGAGCGAATGGCTGATCACGGAGCCAAGCTGGCTGTCGACGCCCCAATGAATGAACAGCCCGAAACCCTGGTCGCGGAACCATTCCAGGCGGTCCGCGTGGTTGCCCGTCTGCGCCGGCAGACACAGAGGAGTCAGAAGCAGCGCCGCTACGGCGCTCAGGTTTGTTCGACGATGCAAGCACACACCTCGGAACCCTCGTCGAGAGAACGCCTCAACTCGGGTGGACCTAGAATATCACCGCTTCAGCGCATCAGTTCTGCGCCGCACG
>JAKAJI010000097.1 GCA_021813825.1 Acidobacteriota bacterium
CCGGTTTGAGGCGGAAGCGCGCGCCATAGCCGCCCTCAATCACCCCAATATCATCGCCATCCACGATGTCGGAGAACAGAACGGCGCCTTGTACCTTGTCACGGAGTTGATCGATGGCGAACCGCTGCGCGGCTCCTTCGCTCTGCGCAAGGTCCTCGACTACGCGATTCAAACCGCTAACGGACTTGCCGCGGCGCACGCAGCGGGCATCGTCCACCGGGATCTGAAACCCGACAACATCTTTCTAACCCGCGACGGGCGCATCAAGATCCTGGATTTTGGTCTGGCAAAGGTGAACGCAACGCCAATGTCGGCGGTAGCGGCCGAAACGGTGACGGTCCACACCGAACCGGGAGCCATTATGGGAACCGCCGGTTACATGTCGCCGGAGCAGGTTCGAGGCCGCGATGCCGATCCCCGGTCCGACATTTTCAGCTTCGGCGTAATTCTCTACGAGTTGTTAAGCGGCCACCGTGCCTTTCACGGCGACACCGCCGTAGAAACCATGACGGCGATCCTCAAGCAGGAACCGCCGGACCTGCCGGACGCGGTGCCGCCCGGCCTTCGGCAGATTCTGCACCACTGTCTTGAGAAAGACCCTTCAAACCGGTTTCAGTCGGCGCGCGATTTGTCGTTCGCGCTGGAGGCGGTCTCGCAAGGCTCCGGCAAGACCAGCCCGCCCCTGCATCTGCAGAAAACGCCGCACTGGCGCCGCTGGACATTCACCACCGCCGCCGCGGTCGCTTTACTGGCGCTCGCGGTCCTCGTCTATCGGCTGCTGGTTCCGTTGCCCCAGCCGCCGAGTTGGTCGGGGGCGATTTTGGGCGGGCCGGAGATCGCCTACCGGCCGCGTTCTTCGCCCGATGGACACCTCATCGCGTTCTACGCCGTGGAAGATGGCTACACGCAGGTCGCAGTAATGAAACCAGAGACGGGCAACTGGTCGATGCTGACGCATAGCCGGGAGCACGGAAACGTGACCAACGTCTCGTGGATGCCGGACGGTTCCTCCATCTATTACGACCGGGAGACGGCCGTGCCCCAGGGGATTTACAACGTTCCGGTGCTCGGCGGTGACGAGCACCTGGTTTTCGCGAACGCTTTCCGCCCCGAAGTTCTTCCGGACGGCAGTTTGTTGGCGGTTAAATTGAATTCCACCCATGAATGGCAGCTCTTCCACTTCTGGCCCGAAACGGGGCGGGTGCAGGACTTGCCGGTCGCAGCCGTCGATCCCGGAAATAGCTTGGCAGACCCGCGCGTGTTTCCGGACGGCAAAGAAGCGCTGGTCGATGGAGAACCGCTGGGCCAGGAAGCCGGCGGCCCGCGACTGCTGGCGGTGGATCTCGCCACTGGCGCCACCCGGCCGTTTGCGCCCGATGTTTTCAGGGGCACAGGCGCGCCGGATTACGCCGTGAGCCGGGACGGAAAATTCGCGCTCATTGCACAGGAGCTGGGCGAGTTTACGCGTGTGATTCAGGTTCCAACTCACGGCCGTGGACCGGCGCAAACTCTGTTCACGGCGACTCATGAAATCTGGGGAGTCGATTCCGCGCCCGATGGAAGCATCTATGCTTGTATCACGGACCTGCCGGCCGAGTTAATAGCCCGCCCCCTCGACCGCGATCAGGAGGAATCGCTCGCTCGCTTCCCCGAGGTGTCCGATCCGGACCTGATGACTGTGCTACCGGACGGGCGCGTAGTCCTTACCGTACTTAATTCCGGGCGCGCACGCCTCGTGGTTGTGGAGCGCGGCAAGAGTCCGGTTCCCATGGTCGCGACCACAGAGGAGACGTCGACTCCCGTCACGGTCGCAGGACCACGGGAGATCGCATTCCTGATCGGCCCCCCGCCGCGAGCGACGATCGCATTCGCGGATACCGAAACCGGCCGCATCACGCACCGCATTTCGCCAGGCAAAGGGGAAATCGTTTCCCTGGCGGCATCTCCTGACGGCGCCACGCTGTATTTCGCCAGCGGGGACATGATCTGGTCCATTCCGTCCGCCGGGGGGCAGGCTCGGAAGATCCGGCCCGGCGATCGCGTTGTTGCCGGCCCATCCGGCCGGGCGCTGCTGGTCAGCTTGCCGGAAAGCCCAAATATGCGCCTGTTCCGCGTTCCCCTGGATGGCGCGCCAGAGGTCGAAGTCCCCGTCGATGCAGCCCGCGCACTCAGGTACTTGCACCTCTCCGCCGGCAGTTGGAACGCGGACGGCCGCTTGCTTACTTCGCTTTACAAGTCGTGGTTTGAGGCGCCGGCCGTGCTCGATACCCGGAGCGGCCTTGTGCAGCCTCTGCCATTTGATAACACCAGCAATTACGTTTCGATGGCCTGGTTGGCTGATGGAAGGATGGCCGCGCTGCGTGTCGGCCATCGCTCTACCTTGTGGCGATTCACCCCGGAGCAGGAGCAAAAATAAGTGCCGCCCTCCCTCATCGGCCACTACCGGATTGTTTCCAAGCTCGGCGAGGGCGGCATGGGCGAGGTCTATCGCGCCACCGACACCACGCTCGGACGCGACGTCGCCATCAAGGTTCTCCCCCCTGCCTTCGCCCAGGACGCCGCGCGCGTCGAGCGTTTCAAGCGCGAAGCGCTGCTGCTCGCTTCCCTCAACCATCCCAACATCGCGGCCATCTACGGCCTCGAGGAGAACGCCCTCGTGCTCGAGTTGGTTGCAGGCCCCACTCTGGCCGAGATCCTCGAGAAAGCTCCCATGCCTCCCCGCGAAGCGCTCGCGGTGGCGCTGCAGATCGCCGAAGCTCTCGAATACGCCCACGATCGCGGCGTGGTCCACCGCGATCTGAAGCCCGCCAACATCAAGCTAACCCCGGACGGACGCGTAAAAGTGCTCGATTTCGGGCTGGCGAAGGCGCTTGCCACCCAGATTGCGCCCGGCAGCCCGGAATCCTCACCCACTCTCACCATGCAACAGACGGTCGCCGGCACAATCCTGGGCACGGCAGCCTACATGTCGCCCGAACAGGCGCGCGGCGAAGACGTGGACCGGCGCGCGGACATCTGGGCGTTTGGAGCCGTGTTCTACGAAATGCTGACGGCCCGGCGGGCTTTTGAGGGCAAAACGGTCACCGATACCCTGGCCGCCGTCCTGACTACCGAGCCGGATTACTCCCTCTGTCCCCCAAACCTCCCGCCCCGCGCCCTCCACCTGTTGCGGCGATGTCTCCGCAAGAACCGGAACGAGCGGCTGAGGCACATCGGCGACGCACGCATCTGGATCGACGAGGCCGAAGAAGAAACTCCACTCCCCCCGCGCCGCCTCCGGCGCGGGTGGCTCGCGGGCGCGGCGCTACTCGTCGCGGTAATTCTACTCGCCGCCTTCGTCTCATCGCGAATCGTTTCCCCGCCGGCGCAAAGCACCTGGACCGGAACGTTCCTCGGCGGGCCGGAGTACGCCGTCGATCCGCGCATCTCGCCCGATGGCAAGACACTGGCCTTTCAAGCCATGACGGACGGCCTGTTTCAGGTAGCCGTCATGAAGCCGGAAACGGGGAACTGGGCCATTCTCACGCGGGAACGCGACCGGGGGTCGGTGCAGGAAATCACGTGGTCGCCCGACGGAACAACCCTATACTTCGCTCGCATGCTGGGCCGGACCGGCATTTATAGCATCCCGGTCCTTGGAGGCGAAGAACGCCTGGTCCTCGACGATGCCTTGAATCCGGAAATGTTGCCGGACGGCAGCCTCCTGGTCCTCAAGGCCGACCCCAATCGAAGGTTTCAGATTTATCGCTTTTGGCCGGACACCGGAAGACTTCAAGCCCTGCCGGCCGAACTCTATTTCGACCCGCTCTCCCCGCCGCTGAGAACCTTCCCCGATGGAAAGGAGGCCGCTTACGTCGGCTGGCCGATGGGGGATGGCCCCAATCCGGTCGGAACCCTGTACGCTCTCGACCTGGCGACCGGCAAATCCCACCGTCTGGCGCCAGACCGCGTCATCCCGCCTCATCCGGCGGGGATCGGATTCCCCATGGCGATCACACCCGACGGAGCGAAGGTGTTGTTGCGCCTGCCTGGGGGAGACATGCGGTCCATCGTGGCCATTCCCCGCTCCGGAAATGGCGCCCCGCAAACCTGGCTCACCCTGACGCAAAGTCTTTGGCACCTGGACGCCGGTCCGCACGGCGGCCTCTATATGGACCAGGTCTTGGAGCGGCCCGAAGCCCTGCGCTTCCCCGCTCGGGGCGGCCGCCCGGAAAGGCTGATGGGAGGCATCGTATTGGGCCCGGTGCTGGAACGAGGGGATGGATCCGTGCTGGTTTCGAGCATTTTCGCCGGGCACACGCGAATCGCAATAGGACGCTCGGGCATCGGCCTCACTCCGGTTTCCGAAACTCGCGAAGAGAACGGCGTTTCAATGACGAAGCTGGGAGAGACCGCGCTTGCCTTTCCTCTGGGACCACCGGAGAGCCGGGTGCTTGCCGTCGCGTCGCTGCCGGATGGAAGGATCGAGCGGAGATTGCCGGTTCCGGGCGGAGTCATCGACACCCTGGCTTCGTCTCCCGATGGCCGGCGCCTCTTTTACGTCTCCGCCCAGACGGTCTGGTCCGTCCCGAGTGAAGGCGGCCAACCAACGAGAATCGCCGAGGGGGACGGCGTCGTCGCCGGCCCCGAAGAACTGGCAGTGACCTTGAATGCAAACGACGGAATCCACCTGTCGCGGGTTCCCCTGCAGGGCGGAGAAGCCGTGAGAGTCCCCTTGCCATCCAGCCCCGTGCTAACCGAGACCAGTTTCCATCCCGCGGCCGTTGGCCCAGGCGGGCGAGTCCTGGTGCAGGTGAACGAGCCGCACATGTGGTTCTACCGTATGGCCGTGGCCGGCATGAAGTCCGGAAGCCTCGATTTGATTCCCGTCGACTACGACGGCGACATCTGGTTTCCCGGCTGGACCCCGGACGGCAGGATCGTCGCCACCGGCGTCCGCTACAGTTTCAGCCTATGGCGGATGACACGCCCGCGCACAGGGCCGTGAGCGGCGCAAGCCGCGCGGCGCCGTTGTGCGCGATGAAAACAAAGGTCCACAGGGCCGTGAGCGGCGCAAGCCGCGCGGCACCGTTGTGCGCGATGAAAACAAAGGTCCACAGGGCCGTGAGCGGCGCAAGCCGCGCGGCGCCGTTGTGCGCGATGAAAACAAAGGTCCACAGCGCCGTGAGCGGCGCAAGCCGCGCGGCGCCGTTGTGCGCGATGAAAACAAAGGTCCACAGCGCCGTGAGCGGCGCAAGCCGCGCGGCGCCGTCGTGCGCGATGAAAACAAAGGTCCACAGGGCCGTGAGCGGCGCAAGCCGCGCGGCGCCGTCGTGCGCGATGAAAACAAAGGTCCACAGCGCCGTAAGCGGCGCAAGCCGCGCGGCGCCGTCGTGCGCGATGAAAACAAAGGTCCACAGCGCCGTGAGCGGCACCAACCGCGCGGCGCCGTAAAAACCGGAAGTAAATGGGCGCCCTGTTCGCGCGCAACGGAAACATGACACGCAATCAACAACACATCCTCTACCGGGTCGCGGCCCCCGCGGACTCCGAAGCTATCGTCCACCTGCTCGCGGACGTCTTCCCCAAGCATGACCCGCCGGCCGTCGCCATCGGAGTCACCACCCCCGAGTTCGAGGAATTTGTCCGGCTGCTATTGCCTCAGTCCGAGGTCGACGGCCTGACTCTCGTGGCTCAACAGCACGGTACAGGCGAACTCGCCGGCGTCATGCTTTCCCTCGACTCCGCCTCGCCCATGCCCGAAGCCCTCGATCGGCTCCCCCCCAAGTTCCTGCCGGTCTTTGAAATCCTCGGCCACCTGGAGGACCAATACCGCAAAGGCAGCCTCCCGTCTCCCGGCGAATCCGTTCATCTCTACCTGCTCGGCGTCTCCTCCCGTTTCGCCGGCCAGGGAATCGCCCAGCGTCTCGTCGCCGAATCGACGGCCACCGCCGCGCGCCGCGGGTACCGCTTCGCCGTCACCGAGGCCACCAACCGCACCTCCCAGCACATCTTCCGGAAAAACAACTTCGTCGAACGCGTGCAAGGCTCGTACGCCCTGAACCCCGTCTTCGCATCGATCGTCAACCACGGCGGCCCCATCCTCATGGACAAAGCCATCTGATAGATCCCGGCCCCGCCGAAGGCCGATCCTACTCCCGGCTCCTTACTTCTTGTTTCCCGCTCCTTGCTTCTTACTCCTTACTTCCCGCCCTTCGCCGCCCCCGCCGCATGCTCCGCCGCCCGGTACGCCAAAGCCTGAATCGTCGCCGTCGGCTGCTGCCTCCCCGACGTCACGAAGTTACTCCCATCCACCAGATACAGATTCGCAACATCGTGCGTCCGGCTATACTCGTTCACCACCGATTTCGACCGGTCCTTGCCCATCCGGCAAGTCCCCATCAGGTGCCGGCACGGCATGTTATCCGTAACTTCCCACGGCTGAACCCACGTCTTCTTCGCCCCCGCCGCGTCCAGAATCTCCACTTGCTTCCCGATCAGCCACTTTATCGTCGCCGCATCGTCCGGATGATAGTCGTAAGTAATCCGCACCGCCGGCAACCCCCACGCGTCTTTCACTACAGGATCGAGTGTAACCGTGCTCTTCTCCTGCGCCAGCGACGACGTGTGAGATAACAACGTCATCGTCCGGCTGAAGTAAGTCCCAAGCATCTTCTTGTACTCACTCCCCCACCGCGGCGCATCCGCCGGCAGCCCGTGCAGCGCGTAACCCGCCGGATAAAAATCGAACCGCGCGTCAATCCCGCCCCCGCCGTAAAATCCGCGCTTGGGGTCCGCGGCATAGTAGTCATGTATCAGCCGCGTCACCTGAATCCCTTTGTACTCATTCAGCGGATGCTCGAACAGTCCTTCCACATCGCAGCCCAGGTCCCACATCAGGTACTTCCCCACCAGGCCGCTCGAATTCGCCAGACCATCCGGAAAACGCGCCGACTTCGACAGCAGCAGTAACTTCGGCGTCTCCACCCCATTGGCGCAAACAAACACAGCCTTCGCCCGCTGAAACACTTCCCGCCGCTGCGCGTCGAAATAAACCGCACCCGTCGCACGCCCCGCGCTGTCAATCTCAATCTTCCGCACGTAGCAGTTCGCCCGCACCTCGCACCGCCCCGTCTCTTCCGCCGCCGGAATCACGCTCACCAGCGTGCTCGACTTCGCCCGCATCTCGCACCCGAAAGATTCGCAAAATCCGCAGTTCGAGCACGCCGCCCGCCCCTGGTACGGCCGCGATAGTATCGCCACCGGCGCCGGAAACGGATGCAGCCCCAGCTTCTTCGTCGCCCTCTCAAACAGCACCCCCGACGACTTCACCGGCATCGGCGGCAGCGGGTATGGCTTCGATCGCGGCGCCTCAAACGGATTCGCCCCCGCCAGCCCGGAAATCCCCAGCTCGTACTCGGCCTTCGTGTAATACGGCTCCAGATCCGCATACGAAATCGGCCAATCCTCGAGATCGGCGCCATTCACTGCGCCGAACAAACTCCGCTCCCGGAAATCGCTCTCGTGAAACCGCCAGTAATTGGCGGTAAAGTGAACGCTCCCCCCGCCCACCTGCCGCCCGTATTCGATCGCTTTCATCGGTACCGCAACATCCGCCTCCGACTTACGATGCAGAATCGGCTGCAACTTCGGATCATTCGTCAGCCCCGCCTCAAACGTGTACTTGATTTCGTCGTGCGAGTAATCCTTCTCGTGTAAGTAAGGCCCCTGCTCCAGCACCACCACCTGAAACCCCGCGGTCGCTAACTCCTTCGCCACAACGCCCCCCGCCGCGCCCGCTCCAATCACCAGAAAGTCGACGGCATCCGACGGCCGGAACTTCGCCCCGCTCATTCTTTCTTCTCCCCGCTTGCCTCCGCGTCGTAGTAACCAAACGGCGGCTGGTACGCCATCCATCCCTCAAACCCGATCTGCTTCCACCCAACCTTCCCCCGGTTCCCCCCATACCGCGGATCGCCCAGAAACCCCAGCACCGTATGCGTCCGGAGTAACTCGAAGAAATCGGTATTCTCAATGCTCCGGAGCAGCGCCTTCTGCTGTTCATCGTCGAGCGACGCAATCGCCGCCGACCCGGGAAACATCTCCTCCCGCTTCTTCTGTAACTCCGCCATCCCAGTCCGGTACGCCTCCCGCTCGTCCCGCGCAAACGTCCCCAGCGCCCGGTCGATAAAGTAAATCACGCCCGCCTCGCGCGCCCCCGGCCCATCCGTCGACGGAATGATCTGCTCCGCAATCGCCGCAATCTCCCCGGCCGTGTCTTTATCTAAAGTCTCAAACTCCCCGCCGTCCGCCTTCGCCCGCTCCCGCGCTTGCTCCTGTGCCGCTAACACCTCCGGCCACGCCGCCATCGCCAGCGACGACATCAACCACTCCCTTCGCGTAGCGCCCATAGTGTGTTGCATTATCCCACGAACGAAAGTTACCCGCGCTCCCCATTTCTCCGCAAAGTCCCCAGCGCTAAACTGGGCACTGAGGGAGGTGTGCTATGCCGAAGTTCGTAATCGAAAGGGAATTCCCCGGCGTCGGAAAGCTGTCCGCCGGCGAGTTACACGCAATCGCCCAAAAGTCCTGCAACGTCCTCCGCGCCATGGGTCCCCAGATCCAATGGGTCGAAAGCTTCGTCACCGACGACAAGATCTACTGCGTCTACATCGCCCCCGATGAGGCCTCGGTCCTCGAGCATGCCCGCCAGGGCGGCTTCCCCGCCAACCGCATCTCGCAGGTCCGGTCGGTGATCGATCCAACCACCTCGGAATAGGACGGCCGAAACCCCAGCGCCATCCTAAGTTACTTCCGCGCCGCAAACGCCCGCCAGAACGCGTCCACAACCGCCTCCGCGTGCGGCCTCTGATCTTCCTGCGCCTCCACCCCCTTCCGGAAGATATGCCAGTACAGCATCGGCCCCAACAACAGGCCGATCGCCAACTCCGCATCCAGCCCCACCCGCAACTCGCCTTTCTTCATTCCCCGTTCCACCAGCCGCCGGATGTCCCCCGTCGCCGGATCCGTCACCATCCTCCGCCACGCCGTCCCGAACGTCCGGTTCCGCGCCGAGTAAGCAATCACATGAGGCAGTATCTTTTCCCGAAGTTCCGGATTCTCCGGCGGACGGTATGCCAGCAGCGCCACCAGGTCCGCCCGCGTGTCCCCCGTGTCGAACTTCGGCCGCACCCTTAGCCCGCTCGCCTCCCCGAGCATCTCCAGCACCAGCGCTTCCTTGTTCGCCCAATGCTTATAAATCGTCGCCTTGCTCACGCCGGACCGCCGCGCCACCGCATCCATGCTCGTCCCCTCAATGCCCTGTTCGGCGATCAGTTCCAGCGCCGCCTTCAGCACTTTCTTGTGCGCGCTGGCGCTCGGTCCCCTCGGCATCCCTCAAACCTCGATCTTGCGGAACAGGTAACTGCCGGTCCACAGCAACACCAGCCCCAGCACCACCAGCACCGCGCCATCGAGCGCAAGCCCGAATTCCGCCCGGCCAATCAGCGTGCTCCGCAGTCCGTCCACCCCGTAGGCCAGCGGGTCAACCCGCGTAATGACGCTCAGCACTCGCGGCAGATGGTCGAGCGGAAAAAGCGCGCCCGACAAAAAGAACACCGGCATCACCAGAAAATTCATCGTGAGCTGAAAACCCTGGATGTTCTCAATCGCCGAGCCGATCGCCGTCCCCAGCGCACTGAATAGCGCCGCAATCAAACCCATGAACACCAGCGCCAGCGGCAGCGCCCGCAAATCCACCACCCGGAACCCGGCCACGAACGCCACCACCCCCACCAGCAACCCCTGAATGCAGGCTACCGTCGCCCCGCCCAGCGTCCGTCCCAACATCACCTGTATCCGCGGCACCGGCGCGACAAGCGTTTCCTTCAAAAATCCGAACTGCCGGTCCCACAACAGCCCCATCCCGGAGAAGACCGCACTGAAAAGCACCGTCATCGCAATCACCCCCGGCGCCACAAACTGCACGTAACTCCCCTCGCCCGCCCTCTGAAACACCGGACCCAGTCCGAAACCCAGCGCCAGCAAATAAAGCAGCGGCTGCCCCAGCGACGCCACCACCTGCGCCCGCGACCGCACGTACCGCCGCAACTCCCGCAACCACAAAATGTAAATCGCGCTCATCGCCGGCCACTCCACATCTTCGCCATCATCTTCAGTTGATCCCGCGACACGTTCGCGCTTTCATCCCGGATCGTCTCCCCCGTCAACGCGAGGAACGCCTCTTCAAGCGATTCTTTCCCCGTCTGCTGCTTCAACTCCTGCGGCGAACCCAGCGCCACAATCTTCCCGTGGTCCATGATCGCGATCCGCTGCGCCACCCTCTCCGCCTCGTCCATATAGTGCGTGGTGAGAAAGACAGTCACCCCTTCGGCCTGGTTCAGGTCCTTCACATGAGTCCACAGTTGGTTCCGCGTCTGCGGGTCGAGCCCCAGCGTCGGCTCATCGAGAAACAGAATCTTCGGCGTATGCAGCAGTCCCCGCGCAATCTCCAGCCGCCGCTTCATCCCGCCCGAAAACGTCTTCACCACGTCCCGGCGCCGCTCCCACAACTCGAACAACCGCAGCAGCCGCTCGGTCCTTTCCACTCGCACCTTCCGCGGCACGTGATAAAAAACCCCGTGCAGCTCCATGTTTTCTTCCGCCGTCATGTCTCCGTCGAGACTCGGATCCTGAAACACGATCCCAAACCGCCTCCGCACCTCGTGCGGATGCCTCGCCACATCCAGACCATCGATCTCGATCGCCCCCGCCGTCGGCCGCAGCAGCGTCGTCAGCATCTTGATCGTAGTCGTCTTCCCCGCCCCATTCGGCCCCAAAAACGCGAAGATCTCCCCCGCCCCGACCTCGAACGAAATCCGGTCGACCGCGGCGAAGTCCCCGAATTGACGAACAAGATTCTCAACCCGGATCATGAAAACAATACTAAACCGTTTAGTTTAGTCAGTCAACCCAAACCCGGCACTCCTTCTCGATCGCCTCCCAGTCTTCCCGCAACGTATAGAAAAGCACCGCCGCCTCACCCTTCCTCACAAAATCCCGCCGCGCCGAATGAATCCGGGCAGCCACGGTACAGGACGCCAGATTCTCCGGCCGAACGATCGAGCAGATCCGCTCGCAGGATGTGCGGGTAAATCCAAGATCGAGACAGCCTCGTGCAGCCTCGGTGGCATACCCCTTGCCGCGCTCGCTTTCGAGCACGTGGTAGCCGATCTCCAGTTCCATCCGGCCCTCCACATCCTGATACGTCAACCCACAATCCCCGATGAATCTTCCCTCCGCCTTCAACTCGACAGCCCACAGCCCGAAGCCATATTCGTCGTAGTTCCTCAGATTCCACTCGATCCATGCCCGCACCCGCGTCGGGTCTTTCATCTCCGGGTAAAAGCGCCGCGCGTACGGATCGGCGAACACCGGAAACAGCGCCGCTTCATCTGCAAGACTGTACGGGCGCAGCCGCAGCCGTTCCGTCTCGAGGATTTTGATGGCCATGTCGTCAGCTACAAAGTTTCCCACCCGCGCCGGCGTCCCGGTGCCGCACGCCGGGTCGCGTCCGTGCCAAACGTCTTCCCCTTCCTCGAGCCGGATCCACCGCTGTCCCGTATCGAATACGCCGTGCAGCGCGTGATATTCACCGGCATAGAGCCGCGTCTTCTCGCCTTTGCCGGTAATTGCGGCAAAATAAGGGGGTCGGGAGAAGTTCCCTTATGACCGCTGCCTCCGCCTCGTTGATACAACAGTTGCAGCCAAGGATCGTCGAAACGCGGGCGCGCCTTCAGGCCGCTGCGCAGACCGTATCGGCGGAGTACGTCAATGACCTTCTGGCCGAGATTGACGCGGCTTTAGAAAGGATCAATGACGGCTCTTTCGGCAACTGCGAAGTCTGCCACCTCCCGGTCGAAGCCGATCGCCTTCGGCAGAACCCGTTTGAACGATTCTGCCTGGACCACCTCAACGAAGCGCAACGCCGGGCGCACGAACGGGATCTTGAACTCGCAACCCAGATCCAGTCCCAACTGCTGCCGGCCAGCGACATTACTTCCAACAACTGGAGCGCCCATTACCGGTACCAGCCGGCCGGCGTCGTTGGGGGCGATTACTGCGAAATTGTGCCCTCGGCCGATGGCGCATCTGTTTTCTTCGCGCTGGGCGACATCACCGGCAAAGGGGTCGCCGCATCGCTTCTCATGACGCATCTCAACGCGATCTTTCGCAGCTTGCTTTCCCTCGATTTGCCGCTCGCCGAGATGATGATGCGTGCAAACCGTCTGTTTTGTGAAAGCACGCCGGCCACGCACTCCGCAACGCTGGTCGCCGGTCGAACTACGGCGAGCGGCGTCGAACTGTGCAATGCCGGCCATTGCAAGCCCTTGGTGCTGCGGCATGACGAAATCGAGCGGATTGATTCCACGGGGCTGCCGCTGGGTCTTTTTTGCGGCAGCCGGTACACCGTCAGGCACATCGCCCTCGATCTCCGGGACAGTCTCGTCTTATACTCGGATGGCATTACAGAAGCCCAGGATCCGGAAGGCAACCCATACGAGGAGGACCGGCTCAGCGCCTCCTTGCGCGGCCAGGCGGAACAGGGTGCGGTAGCGATGGCCGGCAGCGTCCTGCGTGATGTCGCGCGTTTTCGCGGTGCTGCTCCCCAACAGGACGATATAACTCTGCTGATCCTTTGGCGGCATTGCTGACCCGCCTCACCTACCTCACCGCAATCAACGCCGGCCGCCACTCGCTCCCCCACCGCGAAGGCGCCGGCCCCATCTGGAACCGCAGCGTCGCCCCGGACTGAATCTGCTCCCACGTAATGACCGGTTCCCTCAGCGGCTTCCCGTCGAGCGTCGCGGACTGAATGTATAAATTCTTCGCCGAAACATCTTCCGCCACTACGCGAAACGTTTTTCCGTTTTCGAGCCGGATGCTCATCTCGCCATACATCGGGCTGCCGATCATGTACTCGCCGCTCGCCGGATTCACCGGATAAAATCCCATCGCCGTAAACAGCAGCCACGCCGACATCTGCCCGCAATCGTCGTCTCCATCCAGGCCGCCTTGGTCGTAGCCGTACTCGGCCGCCGCGATCTCGCGCACCTTCGCCTGCGTCTTCCACGGCTGGCCGGCGAAATCATATAAATACCCGTAGTGGTGGCTCGGCTCGTTGCTGTGCACGTTGTGCCCGCCGCGGAAGTGCGCATCGAGTTTCGCCGCGTACGCTTCGCTGCCGCCCAACAGTTGAATCAGCCCGGCCTGGTCGTGCAGCGGCGAAAACGTATAAACCCAAGCATCGCCTTCCGTCCAGCCCGAAACCGAACGATTGCCCGGCGCGTCCCGCGACCCGCCGATCGGCGCCCACTTCCCATCCGACGTCTTGCCGTTCATCAGCCCAAGTGCGGGGTTGAACAAATGCCGGTCGTTCAGCGACCGCCGAAGGAAGAATTGATAATCTTCCTCGCGCCCCAGCGCTTTCGCAATCTGCGCCACGCACCAGTCGTCGTAGCTGTCCTCCAACGTCCGCGACGCCGCTTCATCCGTCTTGTCCGTCGGAATGAATCCCAGTTCTTTGTAGTAAGTCAGCCCGCCCCGCGCTTCGTACGGCGTTCCCGGTTCGCGGTCCACCCATCGCCGCGTTGTGTCTCCGTCCGG